>CAZIGZ010000010.1:33228-78943 GCA_964538835.1 uncultured Chitinophaga sp.
GTTGTGCCGCCGGATGTTGTGCCACCGGTTGTTGTGCCACCGGTTGTTGTGCCGCCGGTTGTTGCAACAGCACCTGGCAACTGAGCAATCAGTGCCTGAACCTGAGCGGCTGAGCCAGGATTCTGGCCGTTGGCACCAAACAGAGTTGCGTGGACGTTTTCACGTTCCTGCTTCTGCGATGTTTCCAGATTCTTGCGGTCAGTCTCGTGTCGTGCAAGGGCCGTCTTGAACTCTGCCAGAACCTTTTCTCGTGCTGTTGCATCGAGTTCGGGTTCCTGAACTCGCTTCTGCAGGTCGGCAATTTCTTCCTGATGCAGTTCCTGGAGGTCGCGCCACTCCTTCAGGTGGATCTTCTGAAGTTCTGACGCAACAGCCTGCTTTTCCTCGTTGGTGGCTGTCTGCACAGAAGATGAAGTACTGTTTCCGGTCGTTGTACCGGCCGGTGCCATTGGCAAGTTGCCCATGACAGTCTCGGCAATCGTCACGCCGGAACGCTTCAGTCGCAGGATTTTTCCCGCCAGTTCCTTTGCCTTGTTGTCATCGAACTTTGCCGAGATCCGAGTACCCGGACCACCAGTTCCCTCAACAACAAACGTGAAGCCCGAGACAAGTTCTGTCTCCTGCCCCTTATCATCCACGACATAAACCTTGAGCCCCACAGACCGCTTATCATCGGCGGATGACACCGATATTACGGACGCAAGGATCGCCGCCATTACATATGCCGCGGCAAATGGCATTCTACGAAAGATACTCACGGAACACTCCATCCCAATGTGAAGGAGAAGGCACAACGCGCAGAAAATGCGCCTGCCTTCAAAGAAGACTTATCGCACTGACGCGAGACGAGCGTCAGAAGATTTTTTTTGCCGAAGGAGAAAAGGGATTCCCCTTGAACGTTTGGTCCGCGGATGCCCAACGGGAGCAGCAGGCAGGCGGTACTCGGATTGAACCGAGGCAGAGCCAGCGACATTAGGGTCACGCTGAATCTGCCTCGTCCCAATGGAGCAGAACGAGGTGGATTCTTCATTCCTCCGGCTCAGGTGAGCCGGAGGAAGTGAAGATGCAATAACTGTAGAAAATTCAGCCTCGGCCAACGGCAGTCGCTGAATTGCTACTCAGGGCACTAAGGACCTGCAACCACCGGTGTCGGTACAGCAGGCGTGATCTGAACAGTCGTGCCATCGGCGATCGAGGCAGTAACCAGATCGGTCACACCCAGAGAACCGGAATTGCTCTGGACCAGCCGCACTTCGGTGGCACGTCCCAGCAAGGTCGCCTGACCGCCATCGCGAATCGAGACGGTCAGTGTCACGGTGGAGGTTGTCTGGAAGGTGGCGGCGAAGAACGGAGAAACTCCGATCACGTTTCCGCTGGCATCCAGAAACTCCGCGAACAGCCCGGAAACCTGAACGTCCAGCCCCTGAGGAACAACTCCGTTCGCCAGCAGCCCGGTCGAGTTTGCGAAGGCCGTCACCGGCACATTCGTCACCTCGATATCCAGTCGCTGTGCGGTCGACAGACGATTGTCAATCAGCACAGTTCCGGAAACTCCGGAAGCCAGCCGTTCCACTGGTGTCCCGGCGCCGGCCGGAGTTCCGATCACTGCCGCATCAGCATTCGCTGCCGGCGGTGTTGGAAGAGCCGGCAGAGCGGCAGGTCCGACTGGAAGTGGCGTCGCCACAAGCCCGGCGTTCAGACTTGCTCCGGCAATCACAAGTTGTGACTGACCAGCCGACAGACGCAGTTGCAGCTGGCGTCCGGCGAGATCCACTGCGGCCTGACCACGAATGGAAGCTTCGATCAAAACGCCGCCGGTAACGTCCGGATCAGGAATTGCCAGGAAGCTCACAGGGACCTCAGAAACATTGTTCAGGGCATCTCGTGCTGTCAGTGAAAGAATCTCTGCACTGATCAGAATGCCTGCTTCCGGATCGGCCAGATCGACTGCTGCAAAGAAGTCTGCAGGCAGCACCCCAGGCGGAACGGCGACAGACACATCCACTCGCTGCTGACCTGCTCTGCTGTCAATCGCTGCTGTGACGCCGTCAGCAAGAGTCACGTTGCCCTGACCGTCAGTGGTCATTAGCGGATCCAGTGCTCCCGGCGTTGCCGGAATGACTCCCGGCTCCGGCGGAATCGGGACTCCGGCAGGAGTTCGCACGTCGCGAATGTCCACGAATCGCTCGTGAGTTTCGATCGACGGCTGGCTTGAAACTTCAGCAAACACTGTCTCTGGAACGATGGTTCCCTGCGTCTGGTTACCGGTGCGAATCGAGAGACGGAAGGTCCCCACGTTCGCAAACCCGGCAGGAATGTTCAGCGGATCAACTCCAGGCGGAACACGATCAACGGCCGGTGTTGTTGCCACCTCGACATCAATCAGTCCGTCAGCCACCACTCGCACTGATGCCGGAATCGTGATCGTTCCGTCCGCATTCGGAGCCGGCTTCACCTGCCCTCGAATCTCCATTCGAGCATCCCCGTCTCCCTGGCGACCAAGTGCCCGAGTGATCCGAACCGTGTTTTCCGGATGATACTCCGTCTCACCTTCAACGACCCAGAACTGATCAAACTCGGCATCGTAGTACCCGACCATACCGAACAGCATGCCGTTGGCGGTGGCATTGGAAACCTGTCCAACGCTGTCCACATCACCACCGATGATGATTGGGACCGCACCAACATCCAGCCAGTCTCCCATGAAACGTCGGTCCTGGCTGAGCATGACGCTCTTTGCCGGCAGCCCGGGAATCTGTGGCATTACCACATCGTCCTGAACTGCCACTGGAGCAATCACAACATTCTCGGCAAGCTCAACAAAGTCGACACCCACCACGGTGTTCGACCCGTCTGTGGACCCGGCACCGGCAAAGGTTGCCCCAATGATTGACAGTCGACGCAGCGGACCTCGTTGCTCATCCGCCAGCAAACTCAACTGGCTGCCGAGGAAGTACCGATTCGAACCAGTCGGAGTGACCGCTGGAATGACCATATCCGAAGGCATGGACATTCGGTATCCCATGACTTCAATGAAGTCCGCCCCGATTGCTGTGATCGGTCCTTCATACAGATTCCCACCAGCAACTTCGGCGGCAGCTCCTGGCGGCGGCAGTTCCATTTCACGCACACCAAGTTTGTTTGTGCCGAACATGTAGTGCCCGACGATGGTCACGTCCTGGCCCACAGCCGCATGAATCTCCGCCCGAGAAACCGTTGGGAAACCCACAAGGTCACTCGCGTCGATTGTCACACCGCCAACCTGGTACACGTCGTCGTTCAGATCGTCCGTGTCCGCTCCAGTCGTCTGGACAATCGAACCGGCCAGAACATTCTCTCGTGGTTCCAGCACCATCTCAACAAAGTCGTTCGTATCGGGGTCGATTGCGGGAACAAGTACGCCGGCCGCATTCACGGAGCTCATGCCCTTGGCAATATACCCCTTGAGCCCGGGATGATTCGCAAGGTCATCGTAAGTGAGGTTCTGGGTATTCAGAATCTGCCCCAAACGCACCCACGTGACTGGCTCATCTGGAGTTGCCGGATCGTTGTCGTGATCTCCTGACGTTCCTGGAATCGGCCGTGTTTCCCCGTCCAGACGAATCCGGAACAGGTTCATGACCGTAATCCCTTCGGCATCAGCTGAGGTGATTGGTCCTTCAAACCCATAGGTCACCAGAGGATCACCAACGACCGTTACTGTTTCAATTCCGTCCGCACCGCCAGCGTCGCCACCACCAACGGTTGCACCGCCACCAGCTGTTGCGCCACCACCAGCTGTTGCGCCACCACCAGCCGTTGTGCCACCACCGGCTGTTGCGCCACCACCGGCTGTTGCGCCACCACCGGCCGTTGCACCACCACCGGCCGTTGCACCACCACCACCACCACCACCACCAGTTGCCCCACCGTTTCCGGGCATGGTTCCGAGAACGGCTCCGGCATTTACAGCCGCCATCAGTTCATTGATTTCCCGAGTGCGTGCGTTCCGACGATTGTTGATGTCTGTCAGCATCGCGTTTTGCTGTTCCGGTGTGATCACCCCATTGTTCAACTGGGCGTTCACATTTCGGGTTTCCGCATTAAACTGCTCCTGAGCCTGATTCATCTGACGGTTCAATTCCGTCATTCGGGCCTCAGGAGAATTGTTCGCGCCACCTGTTTCGGGGCCGGCAGAACCGGAACCGGACTGCGGCATTCCCCCGGACCGTGGTGACGACGCACCGATTCGGTCAGTGAACATCGGGAACGCGCTGGAGACTCCCTGAGCACCGGTCGCATCAAGTGTGATCATGTTGTCGACCACGACTCCGGTTGCATCAACCGAATGGCCATTCGGAACACTCAGCTCCGGATGATCAAACGGCGCGACACGATACCTGACCCGTTCGTCCGTCAGGGAGCGAAGGAATGCGGCCACCTGAGCGATACGTTCCGGCTTGCCTTCCAGCTGGCCGATCGGTTCCATCTCATCATCGAGATGTTCGTTTTGCGGGAAGTCAGTGCCATTCGCATAGAACTCAACGGTATCCTCGAGCGTGGCATGATTCCCCGTATGGAAATAGGGGGCAGTCAGCTCAACGTTTCGAAGAGTCGGAGTCTTGAAGTGCCCTTCCACCTTCGCAGGAAAGTTCACGGCAGAGATCAATCCTGGCCATTGCCGTGCTGACGGAACCTGCTGGCTGGGTGAACTGACCCCGGTGGCAAGTTTTGACAGAGCGATTGGCCCGAATGGCAGGTCCATACGTCCAATGCCCGGGTCGAGACTCTGATCCTGGACACCGATGTTGTAGAAGCCATCGTCGTAGACCCCCGGACCTGTGTTGGCAAGTGCCATCGCTTCGACCGGGGTCGCCAGGCTGCTCCATGTCGCGGCAGAGAACATCGAACCGCTGTGGCAGGTTCGACATCCGACGCCGTTGTTCAGAAATCGCTTCAGACCTTCCTTCTCATCATGAGAGAGTGCCGCTTCATCGCCACGAGCATACTGATCAAACCGACTCTGGTCGGAAATCAGCGTGCGTTCATAAGCCTGAACAGCCAGACCGAAGAACAGTCCAAAGTTCGCCTCCATGTGCGTATGCCCGTTGACATCACCACCTTCAAAGTTCCAGTAGACTGGCTTGAAGGCTCGGCGAATCAATTCAGCATAGGAAGTATTCAGTCCCTTTCCCTGGGAATTTGCGAGTGCCCCCAGGACGCTGTCTGCGGAATGCACTTTCTGCAATCCCAGTGGTCGAATGCGAGAATCCAGAAGTTTGCGTCCAAGCTCCGAAAGGGAGCGGGCACCATCCGGTCCATGAGCCATTTCGACACTGCTGCCGAGCGGACCGACGGCCTGAGACGCAAGCGAAGAAAAGTCGACCAGAAAATCGGTATTCTTGACGACGCTGCCGTTTCTGGATTCCCAGACACCTGCATTGGGATCCTGAGTCCCAAAAATGTTTTCCCCATTGAAGAAGCGATTCGCTCGCCCATCCCAGAACTGCCGGGCGTAGAACGCCGCGTTGATCACGGACGGTGAGTTGCGGCCGGTGACCTGGCGAGTTCGTGACTCAACAGTCCCCTTCAAAGTGAACTTCGCCAGAAGCTCACTGCCTTCAGGATCCTCGCACAGGTCTTCCCCCGGAGGATTGACAGCCACATGCTTGTCCTGAATCACTCCCTGCGACCCCACGACTTCCTGGAGTCCGGGATCGGAACCTGTTTCCAGAAAGTCTGCCAGTGTCAGTTCGCGGTTGCCACCGCCAGCCAGCTGATTTCGAGTACGCCAGTCTGCACCACCAAAGTTGTGGCACGTCGCGCAGGAGGTCTTGTTATCAGACCCGGCCTGAACATCCCAGAAAAGGGCTTTGCCCAGCTGAATGGCCGCCTGTTCGTCCTGAATCACCAGGTCATTCAAGGTCCCAAGACGCTGGAAGTTTCGATTGACCACGACTGGGGCTGGCAGCGAGTTTCGATTCAGAGCCAGCCTCGCAATCTCGCTGCGGTCCAGCTCACCGAAGACACCTCGAAGAAATCCGCCTGGAAACTCCGCGGACTTCACGACAGCTTCCAGTCGCCCGGCTGCGATCGCCTCTTTCATTTCCGCTGACACAGCAAACCCGGTTTCCATCACGGACCACTCGGGCAGCGGTTCCGCTTCTTCCGCGACACCATCGACCGGTGGTTCGATAATCGCTGGCAGCGAGCGCAGTCCACTGCCCGAGATTGAGTTGTAGACTTTTCCGCTGTCTCGATCCCGAATCTCCACCACGGAAACGTCGGCCGCCGAGATCAGTCCTGCAATGTCGATTTCCGCGTCGAATGCATCGTCAGAGAACAGCAGGGTAACAGCACCAGCAACAGGAACTCCGTGAGCATCGGTCTTTCGCGTCCCGGCGACCGGAGTCAGAGTTGCTGAAAGTTCTTCCTCAGTCTCGCGAAGCTCAATACCCTCCTCATCATTCTCGGCTGCCCCTGGCATGTTTCCGCCTTGAGCATTCACGCCGCGTCGAAGCAGGGCAGTTTCGTCGGCCTGCCTTTTTGCCAGTGCCTGCTTTTCGGCATCCTGACGTTTGTGGAGTTCGGCCAGCTGATTATGCAGTCTCTGGATTGCAGCATTGTTCGGCGATGGGGCCGAAGCCAGCGTCTGGATGTTTCGCTGAAGCTGCTCCCGCTGAGTTTCATGCTGCTTCAGCAGTTGCTCAGTCTCCTGCTGATGGCGTGTGAGTGCTGCCTGCAGCATCTGTTGTGGATCAGCGGACTGCAGCGAATAGGCTGCCGTACCGCTGAAGAAAATCATGGACGTGACTGCTGTAGAGCACAGCAGACGCTCCATGACGCGCCGGCTAAGGCGTTTAAAGAACATACAAACTCCCCCTCTGGATCGTCGATTCCCCGATGCAATCACCGACAGAACAGCACAGAGCATTCGGGCCCACTCGGGTCCGGTGTCGCACAAAAATGCCGCTATGCCACGTTGCTTACAAGGTAGGCGTGCAAGGTTCACCGACCGTCAACGTTTCCCCAGACTGCACCGGCTTCGACTTCAGAATTTTTTCTCTCGGCGATGTGATGCATAAATCAGGTCCAGACGGGCTGACTCTCCCTGCGTCCAAAGGGATTCTCCCCAACTTTCCAAAAAACAGGACGCCGCCAGCCATGTAAAATGTTCAGCCACGGAAGGCTGCAGATGCATGAGATCCCGCACGTTTTGAATCAGTCCGGTGACTTATGCCGGATCAGTTCCGTGGCCCGAAAAGTTCGCCCGGACAAGCCAGGATTTGATGGCGTACGACGTTGTTGGACTTCAGTGGTGTGACCTAGATTCGATGGTCAGTGGGGTCATTCTGCACTTCGCGGAATGATCGTGAACCAGGCCTGCACATGTGATCCAACTTCGCCGTTTACATCCGTCAGAACACTTCCATGGCTAGAAGCCGGGGCCCAAGAAGACAGCACCGAGACGACAGCCGCCGCGAGCATTACCGCCCGCGGCGTCAGGGGCGTTTCGCGCAGATCATTCCGATCGTTGTCTGTTTTCTGGGTGGTGCAGGACTGATGGCGATCTTTCATCCAGACAACCTTTCCAGCAGTGCGGTGAGCGATTCAGATCGCCCTGGAAGTCTGCGTCAGAAGGAATATCCCGAGTCTCCAGTGCCTGAAAATCTTCGGAATCGATTTTCGGCCGATGCTCGATCACCAGGGGTTCGTCCTTCAAGGCGCTCTCAGAAGGATCAAAGTCAGTCGGATGCTGAGGATTCGTGGGAACATGACTCGGATGATCTTGATCGTGCTTATCCTCTGATTGCCAGTCGGGACGAGGAATCGTCCCGAGACTTCGCAGGGGGACCGCTGCGGCAGGCAAGTCTTCAGGAGGGAACAACAGAAGGAAATCCGGTCCCGATGCCGGTCCCTGCATCACCTCCTGTTCCTTCTGCGTCATTTTCGGGAAACGTGATTCCTCAGCCTGCAGGTCGCCAGCCTCGACAAGTCCCTTCAGTGACAGGCATGGAAATGGCGGGACCCGGCGGAGCGAATGTCCTTCCGCCCGGCAATAACGATGATCGCCGAATCTCCTTTAATTTCGGTGGAGCTCCGTGGTCTGCTGTACTTCAGAAACTGGCAGAGGAAGCGGGTTATGCACTGGAGATCAAGAGTAATCCTCCAGGCACCTTCAGCTACTCTGACTCGTCGACTCACAGTGTGGCTGAAGCCATTGATATCGTGAACGGGTTTCTGATTCGCGAAGGGTTTGTGCTGATTCGCCACGGCCGCCTGATGATGGTCGTCGGGGTGGAAGACATTCCGTCGCATCTGGTCGAACAACTGGAAGAAGCGGAGCTTCCGGAACGCGGACGATTCGAACTTGTTGCCGTCGAGATTCCCGTGACGGAAGTGTCTGCTCAGGACATGGCGACGGAACTTCAGCCGCTGATGACCAAACTTGGCAAGATCGTTCCGGTAGCCTCAGCGAATCGCATGGTGGTCTCAGATCTTCGAGAACGTCTTCAGCAGATTCTCAAACTGATCCATACGGGCGACCTGGAGACAGCCAGCATTCGGAGCGAAGTCGTCACACTCAAGAACACGAACGCTGATGATGTTGTCAAGTCGCTGCAGCAGATGATGGGCAATGCCGTGGCGGTTGCCTCAAGCGCCACCGGAAATGCAGCACGAACCTCGTCGGCAACCTCTGGTCCGCCGGTGGTTTCGGTCGTCGAAACGAACTGCATCATTATTCGAGGGCGAGAACAGTCGCTTCGCAAGATCCGGGAACTGATTGCCGACCTGGACCGTCTTCCCGCACAGGTTCACATCCAGGCGATGCTGGTTGAAGTCGAACTGTCGGATACGGATGAGTTTGGGGTGGAACTTGGAGTACAGGACAGTCTTCTGTTTCGCCGTAGCATTGTTGATGACGTTCTGACGGTGACAGAGTCTCGTTCAGATCCCGCGACAGGGATCGTGACGACCACTCAACGGATCATCAACCAGACAACGAATCCCGGCTTCAACTTCAATAACGCCCCGATGGGAAACAACACGTCTCAGGGGCCAGGACGCTTTGCCGGCCAGGCTCTCTCCAGTCTGAGCGTTGGACGCATGAACCCGGACGAAGGTTACGGCGGACTTGTGCTGGCTGCGGGTAACGAATCGCTCAGCGTCCTTCTGCGAGCGCTCAAGGCGAACCGCGAAGTCAATATTCTGAGTCGTCCGACGATCCGAACCGTACATAATCGCAAAGCCTCGATTCAGATGGGGGCCCAGGTACCTGTTGTGGATGGAGTAACCATGTCACCGACCGGAACAGCAAACCCGGTTGTTCGTCAGGATAAGTCCGGCATCATTCTGGAAGTCACTCCCAAGATTTCTGAGACCGGAGTGATCTTTCTCGACGTCAAGGCGGAGAAGAGTGAATTTCGAACGGGACCAGGTTCGGGCACACCGATCTTCACGGACGGAACGAACGGCAACGTCATCGAAGCGCCCATCAAGGACATTACGGAAGCGATCGCAACCGTCAACATCACCAGTGGCCAGACAGTTGTCCTCGGGGGAATGATCACTGCTGGCGAAGTCGAAAGCATGCGAAAGATCCCCATCATCGGAGACTGGCCGCTCGTGGGACCTCTGTTTCGCTATGAATACGTCGCCAACCGCCGAAAAGAACTGCTCATCTTCCTCACTCCTGAAATCATCTACAGCGACGACGATGCACGTCGCATCTCTCAAAGGGAACTTGAGCAGTCGAAGATTGATATGAATATGCTGGCTCCTGCGATTGCCTGTCCGCCCGACATGATGCCTCAGGATTCTGTGCTGTTCGAAGAAGCACAGCCTCCGGCTCCCGGTTTCAAGCCGGCTGAAGACTGGTACGTGCCGACATTTCGCAAGTGGGGTGATCCGGATCCGGAACCGGGACAGATGCCGCCGATGGATCGAGCGACTCAGATTGGCACATTCCTGAATGGCAATGCGCCTGTCGGAGCCGGGCATTCGTACATGATGTCGCCAGGAGTTCCTGCCGGCCCGGGGGCCGGTGGGAACTCACTGGTGATGCCAATCCCCGATGATTCGGTCCCACCACCACCTGTGCCTCCGCTTCCCATGACCCGAGTTCCTGATGTTCCCACGCCGGGGTTGATTGTTCCTGGAGGTGCTCCATGACTTCTGCAATGTCGAAGGCATCTCGTTTCCGTCCTGAACGAAGCTGGGTGCTTTGCTTCCTGCTGAGCACCGTCGTTCTGCTGACCGGGTGCGAATCAGCGCCTCGATTTGCACTTCCGTGGAAAAAATCCAAAGCCGATCAACCCGTCCGTCGCGCTCTGACAATGTGGACCTTCTCCTCGCGTGAAGCAGCCGACGGTCAGACAGAACGTGGCTTTCAGGGTAAGGCTCTGTTCTTCGCTGAAGGCAGCGACGACGCTCAGCCGGCAAGCGGTCATGTGGAAGTCCATATCTACGAACTCGCGAATGCCGAATGGCAGCTGCGTCGTCGATTTGTCTCAGAGGGGGAAGCATGGAAACAGAATGAACGTGAAACAGCTCTCGGCACGGTCTACGACATTTTTGTGCCGCATGACACAGACTCTCAGCGTCGTTATTCCATTGTACTGACTCTGCAAACAGACGATGGAACAACAATCAAATCCCCTGTCGCACATCTGCCCTGACGGTCAAGTCAGTTCCTGTGTGCGATGTCTTCGCAAATGTAACTCATTTCGTCGTTCGTCAACTCAGCATTAAACATATGACTCTCTTGCAGGATCACAAAGACTCTGAACGCCCGGTGGAAACATCTTCCACAGCGCAGAGACTGCGCGGTCGCTGCTGTTGCTGGATCATCGGCATTCTGCTGTCTCTGACTCCCTGTGCCGCCGCACAGCAGCCAGATCACAGGCCAGAGCCTGTTGTTCGCTATTCATCCACAGGCAATGTCAGCATCCCATTCGAGATCTCACCGGCAAACGACCCGAATCTGAAGGCGGTCCTGTTCACTCAGGATCCGGCGACCAAAGGCTGGTCGGTTGCACGCAGTGTGCCAGCCATTCGCCAGTCCTTCGATCTGACGGATCTGCCGGACGGAACCTATCATCTGGCCGTTCGAGCTGTGTACGGCAATGATCCAAAATCGGTGAGTCAGCTTCCGATCCCGGACCAGCCGGAACTGGTCGTCGTCGTTGATACAAAGCCACCAGTTCTGGTGATGACTTTGATGCAGATGAACTGGCAGGCTCCGCACCTCGAATGTCTGATTTCGGATGCGAACCCGGTACCCGAGTCCGTTCAGGTGTATGCGAGAGCGTTTCATGCGGAACAGTATCATCAAATCCGGGCAAAGACTGTTTCCTTCCGACAGGATGGCGCTGTGTGGCGTTGTCTTCTGGAAGTCGAGACGACTGAGCAGACCGAGTTTCTCAAGGTTCAACTGTCAGACCAGTCCGGAAATCAGGGCTTCGAAGAACTGCGTATTCGCGAATCAGCGCGTTCAGGAATGAAAAACGACGCGGTCGCCTCCGAGACGGATACACCGCGGGCGGCATTTCCGAAAGCTCGCAGCTCTGTCGCTCCGAAGCAACCTCCGCGTTCACACGCGGCAACATCACACGACGGCGTAAAGCAAAGTTCCATCGAGCTTTCATGGGGAAATGATGACGAGTCAGGTTCTGCATGGAAGTCTCAGTCTACGGCTCCACGAAAGTCCAGAAAGCCAATTGTTCTGACATCGGCCGACGAGGAAACCGGTTTGGAACAACCATCTGCTGAGGACGAAACAGAGACATTTTCTCCTCAGTTGACTCTGCCTCCACCCCGCAATCCACAGGCCTTTCAGCAGCGAAGTGTTCAGGAACGCCCTCCACAGGTACCGCCGATTCCAGCAATACCGACCGTTCAGGATGACGTTCCGATGATTCGAATGCTGCCGCCGGAGACCAGCTCTCCGACGCAACAGCCCAGAACCGTTCCCTCGGCTCCGACAGTCCTGCAGGAAGCGATTCCCTCTGCCCCCGAACCGTTGCAGCCAACCCGACCGGAGATGATGCTGGATGGGGTCTCTGAATACGACGTGATGCTGAGAGCGGCTCGCAACAGTGTTTCACTTGGCGATACAAAGGAAGCGATCGAGCGATTTCGAGCCTGTCTGCGTCTTGCTCCGGAGCGCCCGGAGGCACGACGGGAGTATGCACATCTGCTCGCGTCGACTCAGCCCGATGCTGCAGTTCCGATTCTGGACGCGGTGCTTGCTGCCAATCCTTCCGACGTCACGACCGCCGCGATTCTCGGAGGCCTTCTGATTGACGCGAAGCGTTACGACCGAGCGACCACGGTCCTGAAAAACGCGACGGCCATGATGCCAGGCCAGATGGAACTCGACAGTCTCATGATTCGTCTGCTCGTGGCGAAGGGGCAGCTTCGTGAAGCTTCCGAGTACTTTGATTCTCACATGGCAAGCACTCTTCCTTCGGACCCTGTGGTTCGAGTCCAGATGATGCGATCACTGAGCGATCTGGGGCGTGACGAGGAGGCTCTGGCCCTCGCAGAAGCCGCGTTTCTGGAGAGGCCCGGTGACCTTGAAACAGCTACGGATCTCATTCGTATTCGCTCGAAGCTTGGCCAGACAGAAGGGCTTCAGGAGACGATTCAGTCCCTTGACCTTTCCAGCGCCGCGGATCACCTGAAGGCAGTCAGTCTCGCGAGAGAACTCGTTACGGGAGGACATTATCAGCCGGCCCATCGTCTGCTTGAAGCCGTCCAGAAACAGGATGCAGGTCACCCGGATGCTCTTCTCGCACTGGCAGAACTGCTGATCCTGGAAGGCTTTGGTGAAGCCGCTCAGTCGGCACTGAACGACGGTCAGTTCGCGGAAGATGACCCTCGTCGACTTGCTCTGACGGCCAGGCTGCACGTTCTGCGAGGTGAACTTGCTCAGGCTCGCGTCGTGCTTTCTGCAATCCCTGGAGCAAAGGAGGATCTCGATCTGATTCTCCTCGAAGGACGGCTTTTGGAATCCGCCACAGCCTTCGATCTCGCAGAACAGTGTTATCAGACCGGTCTCTCGCGTCATCGGGACAACGTCAAGCTCACCTGCGCTCTCGCTCGCCTCTATCGACAGACCGGCCACTATGCCCAGAGCATGGCACTTTGTGAGAATGTCTTCCGACAGGATCCTCGCAGTCAGCAGGCATGGCTGATCTGGTGCGAATCATGTCTGGAATCCGGGCAGAGTGTTGAAGCCGTCTCGCGAGTGTCCGACGCGCTGGGCCGCTGTCTGGATGGAGGTGAGGATGCGAGATTCCTTCATAACATGGCAGGGTATCTCTCGGTTCGCACCGGCAATCACAGCGCGGCGCTTGGGGAGTTCGGGTTCGGAAAAATCGATGGTCGATTGCCGCCGGAGAGTGCTGAGTTCGCGTTCGCGTGGTATCAATGCCTGATCCGCAGCGGACAGACCGCTCGCGCGGATGCATTTCTGACTTCGTGTTTGACGACTCCGGCCTACGGAGTCCGTCTTGCGAAGATCTCTGAGGATCAGCTGCAGTTTCCCGTCGCCAAGCTGATCATTCTGCAACTGGCCGAACGTTTCCCGGAAAATCAGGTGGTGATGTCACAGTTCGCTGACCTGATGGCAAAAACCGGCAGCGGATCGGCGGTTCAGAGTTATGAGGCCATACTCGCCCGCAGTCCGCAAAACGTGACGGCCAAAATGGGGCTTGCCCATCTGATGTGGAGCCTTCAGGAATTTGAGCAGTCGATTCAGTTGCTGGACGCAGTGCTGCTGGAAGTTCCGGAACATCGAACGGCGGCCAGAGATCGCGCACGGATCCTGAATCAGTGGAAGGGCAAGGATGCGGGCCTTCGAGGATACCGCGATGCGGAACAGGCTCTCAAGCATCCATTGACCGGGAACATCCACGCCAGCCTGCTGGATGATCAGGCGTTTGTAAGAAGCCCGATTGAATTCCAGAGTCTCAGTACGGAAACGCTGTTCAGCAACCGGCTGGAGGAACAGGCCACGTTCCTTTCGGACTGGAGGCCGGACAACGCTGCCGCGGCGCTTCGACGACTTCAGGACCTCACGCCGCAGGACTCTCACGTGGCTTTCCTTCTGGCTCAGCAGAACATCCGCATGGGACGATACGCGGAAGCCGAGCAGGCGCTGGAAGAACTTCTGGCGAGCGATCCCTGGCATACTCAGGCTGGTCAGGCTCTCGCGTATACTCGACGACAGCTGGAACATCGTGTTGCGGGGCACTTCAGTTTCTTCGGTCAGCAGGGGCGAAACGGCCTGTCACAGATCAATCGAACGCGATTCGGCGCGAACTACTTTAAACCTGTTGGCAGCGGAAACGACGTGTTCAGTATTGGTTACAGTCACATCATGCTGTATCCGGTAGATGCCCCACACACGCTCGGCAATTCACTCGACCTCGGCTATCACTGGATCCCGGATCCCAACTGGCAGATCGATGCTCGGATGAGTGTCGAAGCGTACAATAGCGGCTTTGATACCAAGCCGGTCTTCCAGGTCGCCAGTCGGCATCGAGTCCTTGACGGATTCTATCTGGGTCTCAGGGCTCAACTGGAGAATGTCGCTGAGAACAGCGAATCTGTCCGACAGGGCATCTACCAATATGGCGTTGGTCCCACGATGGAGTGGGACATTTCCCCTCGCTGGAACCTGCAGGCTCAATACAACATCCGTAACTACTCCGATGACAATCTGGTTCAGCTATTTGATATTCGCAACGTTTATCTGTTTCGTAATGCACCTCAGGAACTCCGAGGGGTCCTCAATTATCACTTCGAAGACTTCTCCAATCAGACTGTGCGAAATCCGGTGCTTTCCGATCTGACCGGCACAATTCATCCATACTTTGCCCCGGAACTGTTTGGCTACGTCAATGCAGGGCTCGAATGGCAGCACTGGCTGAATCCAATGATCCTTGGTGAATACGAATTCTCTTACACAGTTCGATATGCCTTGCAATGGGACAACCTGAATGTGGCCTACAATACTTTTGGTGTCGCACTGAACTGGGACATGACTGAGAACACCCGATTTGCGATCTCGACTGACCATGTCCTCTCTGGTCCCTATGACAGTG
This sequence comes from uncultured Chitinophaga sp., assembly GCA_964538835.1. Lineage (GTDB taxonomy): Bacteria > Planctomycetota > Planctomycetia > Planctomycetales > Planctomycetaceae > SXXK01. The sequence continues at coordinate 48,321 of CAZIGZ010000010.1, forward strand.
CCAGTGTCATGGCGTTCCTGACCATCCATCTCCCGTCCGGACGTGCCTTCCTGCGTCAGGATCGAATCAAGCGGCCTCCCGTCTCACGCAGTGATCTTTACTAAGTTGAGTCGACAAATGACGTATCGCCTTCAACGCCTGCTTCTGAGACCGTTAGTCGTATGCAGAGCTGTCTTTCTTTCGGTGGTTGTCGCTGGGCTCTGTATGGCACAGAACTCGCAGATTTTCGGGAGAGATCAGGATATCTTCGCAGTGAACCAGGCACTCGGTTCAGGGATCAATCTTGGAAACATGCTCGATGCTCCCGTTGAAGGTGAATGGGGCGTTACGTTTCAGGATGAGTACGCACAGATCATTCGGAATGCCGGCTTTCGTCATGTTCGCCTGCCGGTTCGCTGGTCGGCCCACACTTCAGGTCAAGCTCCATACTGGATTGATCCGGTCTTCATGAAGAGAGTCCGGCATGTGGTGGATACATGCCTGAAAGCGGGCCTTCATGTTGTTCTAAACGTTCATCACTTTGAAGAGATCTATACAACACCGGAACAACAGGAAGCCAGACTCCTGGCCATTTGGAGGCAGATCAGTACCGAATTTCGAATGGCGCCCAATGAGCTTCTTTTTGAATTACTCAACGAGCCTCAGGCGGAACTGACCACAGCAAAATGGAATCGGATGATCCCAACGCTGCTGTCGGAAGTTCGTCAGCTTCATCCAGATCGCGCGATTTTGATCGGCGGAGGGAGATGGAACTCCTTCGAAGAACTCGAACAGCTTCAGTTGCCGGACAATGACAGGATGCTGATCGCAACATTTCACTATTACCACCCGTTTGAGTTTACTCATCAGGGAGTGGACTTCCTGAAAGAGACACCACCTCCGTCGGGCCGAAAGTTTCCGGTCGATGAATCGGAAGTCCGTTTGATCAAGTCACACTTCACAATCGTCAGCCAATGGGCGGCAAAGAACAAACGACCAGTCTACGTCGGCGAATTCGGAGTCGCGCAGACGGCGGCTCAGTCCGATCGGGCCCGATGGATTCAGACGATTGCCTCGGAGGCTTCCGATCGGGGCTTCAGTCTTGCCTGCTGGGAATTCTGCTCTCAGTTTGGGCTTTGGAGCAGTGAGACAGGGCTCTGGAATACTGACATTATCCGGGCCCTCGATTCTGTTGCGTCGAAGCAGGAAGCAGGCTCACTCTCGAAAGATCGCTGAGGAAACACGTCGTTCCTTGCGCGGAAAAAAGGTTGTTCACGGGCCCAAAGGACAATGATCTGGCAGAAACACGAAAATGAACCACCCACACAACTGTCGATTCTGTGGGAAGTTCTTGGACATGGCCTGCTGGATCTGTTCAGAGCATCACCGTGTACGTCAACAATTTACACCGGGCATTCATATCAGGTGCTGACCGGCTGTCGGTCGCCACAACTGAATGTAAGCCTCGTACTGGATTCTGCACAGACCGCCGGCAGTCTGAAACAATCCAGAGACCGTGCTGCCCAGCGAGGGGTGTCGAGCATCATTCTGCTTCCTCGTTCGTCCGGAAACGTTCCGGAGTCTTTATTGATTCAGACTGGCATTGAAGAACTGGAATCACTGCCGCTGATGTACTGTTCTCACCCGCCATCGGTCGAGCCATCGAGCTTCGATTTTCAGGTGGTGCAGTCGGCCAGAGATCTGATAAAGACACATTCAATTATCGCATCTGCGTACGGCATTCCGGTCGAAGAAATTGCAAGAGCATTCTCGCCGGACATGGTCTCCCTCCATGGAGTCACCGTATTTCTGGCGGGACGTCTGGGCCATTCTCTCGGCTGTGTTCAATCCACGGTGCGAAACGACATGTCGGTTTTCTGGTCGCTGGCCGTTCTTCCCGATCAACAGGGACTTGGTGCAGGTGAATTCCTGTTGAGATCCGCGATGCGATACCATAGTGACCGCGGCGTCCGTCACTTCCTGATGCTGGGAGTCCCCGGTGCCGGATTTCGATTCGAATCTGCAGGTTTTCGCGCCATCGATATGGCGCGTGTCTTTTTTCAAGGCGACCAGAACCCTGAGTGAGCCATCATGGTAATCTGCCGCAGTTGCTGCCGTCCCTGCGGCAGAGTCATCAGGCGGCACGAAAGCAACCATGAAACGCGGCTTGAGCGAACGCCATGGCCCGAAGAACTCCCGAACGACAGGAGTCGCTAATCATCGATTCTTTGACATTCTCTCCAGTAGAGCAACGTATCCCGGCACATCGTGCAGCGGAAGCAAATCTGGCTCAGATTTGATTCGAAATGCATCCGCATACCCTTCCTGAATAGACTGTTCCAGCGCCTGAACCGCTTCTGCAGCCAGTTCTGCACGTTCGCTCTCAGGGACATGCCGAGTAAGTTGAGCCATGGCACGCGCTCGTTCCAAATGCAGTTCTCTGCCAACTCGATTCGTATGCAAAAGTTGATCAACAAGCCTGCGAGTCACATCTACCTGACCTGTGCGGGCGGTAATCAACATGAGGTTGACGAGGTTTTTCTGATCAGCCGATGAATCAAACAACTCCTGTCGAAAAATTAAACATCGGTTATTAAACACTGATGCTTCAGAAGCTCGTCCCTGCAAATCCCGAAGTGTCGCCATACGATAGAGGGCGGTGGAGAGTTGCCGCTTGAAGTCTGACTTCTCCGGATCTGATTTAAAAACCTCTTCAAACAGGCTTAATGACTCTATGGTCAACGGCTCCGCCTTCTCCAGCTCGTTTGTCCAGAGAAACACTTGCGCGAGATTTCCCAGATGTCCTGCGAGTTCCAGTTTTGCACCTGATGCAGCCCCCTGAGCACTGCACGCAGCCCGTCTGCTATGGATCGCCTTCTCATAGAGAGACAGAGATTCTTCACGATGTCCTAATCGCATTTTCACATAGGCAAGGCCAAGAACCATCTTGTCATGACTGATCTCCACCGGATCAGTCCTTGCAATCTGATCCTGCTCATTCAGTTCCAGATAACCTGGGTCTGATCGCATGGATTTCAAAACCAGGTCTAAGTGCTCAAGTGACTCGGAGAAACACCGTTCAGCAAGCTCAAGCTGTCCCTGCGTCAGATATTCGACACCCTCATTTTGAAGAATCGCCGCGAGCAGATTTTCCAGATCGTGCGTGGAAGGACTTCCCGGCTGTGGTTGTGGATCGGCAAGGCATTCCCTTGCAAGTGTTTCGGCTTCTTTCAACAGAACGAGTGCCGATGACCTATCGTTTCCAAGACGTTTTGCGATGGGCGCCCATCCCAGAGCAATCTTCGCACGATTTGATCTGGTACTGTCATTTCGCCCCTTCAGCTGTATTCTCTCTGCACTCATCTCAAAAAGCCGCTGGAACTCGCGATTTGCCTCCTGTAGCCTGTCCAATTCGGCATAAATGATGCCCATCTGCTGTCTCATTGCCATGAGGGTCGGTATGGCCTCGCCTCGGATTCCTCCGACCAATTCCGTATCCAGCTCATCCCACCTGTTGGACACAGCATCAAGAATCGCAATACGGAGTTCACTTGTCCCGGGGCGACTTCTCAGTTGTGCGTCCGACTCTGTCAGCACAAACTGGATGCTCTCCAGAGCCAGTGCAGCCTGAGTTCGCGCAAGTCGCTCTTTTTCTTCGGCCAAAACTCTCTGGTGTTCAGCAAGCCGACGCTGCCGCTCAGCCTCATCGCGCTGCGTCTCTGCTTGCTCCTTCGCATCTGAAATCGTTGCCGCCTGCATCGAAGTCATTACCCATGCCCACGACGAAACCACTGCAGTCATCAGGATAGACAACGAAGCGGCAGCGCCGAGTATCGCAATCCTCGGATTCCGCCGGCACCACCGCAAGGCCCTTTGGGCGCGACTGATCGGCCGCGCAAGAATTGGTTCTCCGCGAACAAACCTGTCGAGATCGTCGGCCATCGCGGCACAGTTCGCGTAACGTGCCGAAGGCGTTTTCTGCATTGCTTTAAGGCAGATCGTCTCGATGTCCACTGGAATACCGGGCTGCAGGTGCATCGGAGCCACAGGGTCGTTATTGACCACAAGCATCATGGTTTCAAGGGGATGCTCCGAAACGAATGGCGGACGCGCTGTGAGCATCTGATAGAGAATGGCACCAATCGAATATTGATCAGACTTCGCTGTGAGCGTCGAGAATTCGCCGCGCGCCTGCTCAGGAGACATGTAACTCGGGCTGCCCATCACGACTCCGTCACGGGTTGCTCCGGAATCACTGGATTCGATCGCCTTCGCGAGACCAAAATCAGCAATCTTCGGATTGCCGAAACCATCAAGAAGAATGTTCGCCGGCTTCAGGTCCCGGTGCAGAATCCCCTTGTCATGGGCATACTGCATGGCGCGACACACGGCAGCAACGAGAGCCGCCGAGGCCAATGGATTATGAGGCTTGCTTCGAAGAAACTTTTGAAGGTCACCTCCTTCAACATACTCGAGGGCAACCAAGGCACATCATCCAACTGCCCGAAGTCAAAAATCTGCACAATTCCCGCATGATGAAGGTGCGCAACAGACCGAGCTTCCGTCAGGAATCGCTGCTGCGAAGAACTTCCGGCAAGTGTTCCGGAACTCACCATCTTCAGTGCAACATAACGCTTCAGGATCCGATGCTGCGCCTGATAGACAACCCCCATTCCCCCTCGCCCGAGCTCCTTGAGGATGAGGTAATCCCCAATACACTGAGGAACATTCGCATTAGAAGCGAAAACATTGTCTGGAACCGACAGTGTCTCCTGTGTCGCTGACAAGTCCGTTGCCTTCCCGGTGGAAAGCAGCGTTTCTGCAGTGTAATCAGTCGGCGCAGTTACTGGGGGCAATTGTGTCTTTGCCAGTTCTTCCTCGGTATCAGCCCCTTTCAGTGAGGGTGCGTTGCGCTGAGCAGTTCCTTGTTTGGCCAGATTCGCGATGGGAGCGAGGCTTACCAATTTCTCCGATGCCCCACTCTGGACTGCACCTGTCTGGAGGGGATCACACTTTCCCTCAATCACAGTCTCCTGCAGATGCGGCGTTTCTGTGTGGCCCGCTATGATCCCCGACAATCGCGCAGTCATAAAGGCATCGGGTTGGCTGCCATCTTCTGCTTCAGGCGAATCCTGTGCCGACATGTCAAACTCGATGTGCTGTCAGTGTAATCCCTCGACTTCTTAATTGAATGTATCGGTGCCTGCAACGCATGCAAAGCGTCTCAGGCTGCCATAGGGAATCCCCTCCTCGGAAACTCCGAAACCCCGAATCGTGTGTCGGAGAGTGATTCACGATGCATTTCCTATGGAACCAGCATCGACCATCTGTATTTCCCCACGAGGCAGGCTTAGCGGTTAGTTCTGAAGCTGGGTCCTGAGATCCACGGGACAGTCTGACGCTGTTTATTCCAGAGCGGCTGCATAACTGAGGCTGCCCGCAGCCGTGGTGCGTTGTACTTGTGTCGAGGCCCGAACATCTCACGACACAGTCAGGTTGACTTTACCGCCGTTCACATACTGCCTCCGGCGTATCTCTCCGTCGAGAGCAGGTACAAAGAGTTCGATTATCCTGGACCGACCGGATGTGGAGATAAATCAGATGCGGTCCAGTGAGAACAGCGAATGTGCAAGTGCGGGCAGATACTCTTTGCCATCTGAAGCCGTGGCAGTTTTCTGGCATGCTTCCTTCTCTGCATAGACAAGCTCACCATACATCAACCTGTATGTGCCGTCAGCAGAATTTTCCGGTTGCGTGTTTTCGTAAACGGAGTCCGCTATCGCCTGCACTGACTCACGGGATTGCCGTGGGATATGCTCAATTGCCTCTGCAAACATTTCAAGCAGTTGGTGATCGGGAGTGACACCTGGACAATCTTCATCACTGGCGATGCGGAATGTGATGTCACGACTCCACGGACCGGCATTTCCAGTTGTGCTGATGGCTCGAACCCATGCTCGGTAACTTCCTGCTGGAAGTGGCTGGTTTGTCTGCCAGGATGTCTCCTTAATTCCCTCAGTGTTGATGATGCGAGCCTGTGCAATGTCTTCCCGATTCACCCACAACTGGTAACTGGCGGACCCATCAACGTGTTGCCATTCGAACCGCGGCTGATTGGCTGTCAACGTCCCCATCGGACTCAAGATTCGTGATCGACCACCGATATAGATTTCACAGGGAACAGTCCAGTCGGCCCGGAATCCGGCTGCCGAAGTTGCCATGACCCACCAGCGATAATAGCCGTCCGGCAAGTCCTGAGTGCATTTCCAGTGCGTTGCTGTGATTCCGTCCTGCTGCAGTACCTTTCGGCCCGTGTCACTTTCAGCAATCATCAGACTGTAGGCTGCTGCACCAGGAACCGGCTTCCACACGAAATCCGGCTGATTGTCGAAGGTCGAGTACATCGGAGAAATGCGTTCTGGCGCGGGGGCCACCTGCAAATCCTTCAACTGACTCCAGGCGGCAATTGTTCCCGAGGCATCAATACCTCGCACCCAGATGCGATATCGGGAAATCGGCAAAGGCAGCGACGAAGTCCAGGAGGTGGCGGTCAGCCGTGTTTCGCGCACTACCTGCGGTCTTTTCCCGGAAACATCGTCGATCCAGAGATCATACCGGGCTGCTCCGGGAAGTGGCTTCCAGCTGATCTCAGGAAAGCAACTGGCAATCCGACTCTGTAACGGAAGGATCTCGCAGCGTGTATTAATCTGAAATCGATAAGCCAGCGACCATGGCAGCGCAGCTGTCTGTGTTTTCCAGGCACGAACCCAGAATTCGAAACGGCCAATTCCCATCGCGATAGTCGGGATGTGCCGAATGTCATTCGTGAAGGCCCGATAAACGGATTTTTCTCCCGTCGAGAGGTTATTGATCCACACTTCATACTGCTGAGCTCCGGGAACGGAGGTCCATTTCAGGACCGGACTCTGCTCTGCGGTTATTGATTCCGGGCCAGTGATCCGAGGCTTCATCTGCTGTACGGTGACACGAAATGTCCTTTCGAAAACCACATTGTCCTGCGTTGTACTCAGATCGCCGTCACTGCCAGCGGATTCCGCTCGAACGGTGACCGTCGCCGTACCGAACAGGTTACGAATCGGTCGAAAACGGATTAAGGCCGTGGATGCTGAGTCCTGGTAGTCGACCGTCATCTGTTCCAATAGTGATTCGGAAGGAGTGGCTGTCAGTCGAATCGCCCCAAAGCCGGCACCAGTTCTGATCCCGCCGATCGATACCGAAGTGATTGTCGAGTCTTCTCCGATGGTGATGTCATTGATCGGTTCGAACCACGGACGCTGACCCCGAAGAACCGTGAATCCTGTGTCGTTGCCGTCGCCACTATTGTTAACGATCTGGATCATGGATTGTTCCGATACTTCTATGTAGTTGTTCACATCTGAGTTACGAAAACGCTCTGCATAATCAGTGGTGCCGGGGTTTCGGATCAGGGAACAGAATTTCCCCGCCAGCACAGAGTCCGCCGAATAGAGAACAAGCTCAACGCCAGAAAGTGGCAGCCAGCAGTCAGCGGTGACGACGGGCTCCGTTCCGGACAGCATCGAGGCGTCAAAGCAAAATGCCCGAATCCCGAATGTCTGCACTGAGCCAGATTTCAACTGAAGTGATTGAGTCTGAAAAATCACGTCAGTCTGAGAGTTGCCTCTGAGCAGAATCCGGCCGGTGTCCACGTCGATGACGCTGCAGAAAAGTTCGAGACGACTTCCATACAGACTGAGGCTGATCGGATTGTTCCTGACAAGATCGTCCCGAACGAAGACCGGGCCTGCATTCGCGCCCCCCGCCTCGATGTAACCAGCAATCATGCGGCCAAGTTCTTCCGGCGAAAGCACAAGATTCTCTGGCTCCATTGACTTGTCAGTGGACAGACTCAATGGTCGCCCGACAGTAACAGGCCCGATTGTGCACAGACCCTGGCCCGCATCGATGAACGATAAGCTTCCGATGTTCACGGTATCAGAGCTGATGTGTACTTCCGGGGCAGATCCAGTCGCATGCAGGAATGCACCGTCATCCAGAAAGAACCCATGAGACACAATTCCGTTAACAACGCGAGTCGCGCCAGTGATGCTGATTTGTCCTGCCGTGACATGAGACGTCGCCGACGTTATCACCACACCTCGATTCCAGTCACCACTTCCAGTCCCTCCGGAGCCACGAAGCGAAACGTGGGAATCGCTTGCCGCTTCAATTGCTGCGCCGCTTTCTATAGAAACACCGTAGTTCCAGTGTGACGATTCGATGCCGCCTCCCTCACCAGTCAACTCTATGTCGCCACTCCCGGCGGAAACTCGTGTCTGGCTTCCGGTGATCAGTACACCGCGATTGTCATCTCCACGGCCAGTGCCCCCGCGTCCGGTCAGTTGGAGCAAGGTGCCTGATTCCGTTCGGATAAACGCGCTGGCATCCAGCATCACGCCCGTGTTTCCGGAGCTGTTCTCGTTTCCGCCGCCGAACCCCTCAATTCGAATCGAGCCCGACTGAGTCGTGATTCGTGAGTTTTGTCCGGTCAGAAGAACTCCACGGTGGAACTCGCCAGATCCAGGGCCAGCTGAGCCAATGATGCTGATATTCCCGCCGCCGGTACTTATCAAGCCTCCACCTGCATCGATCATGAACCCCGAGTTGTGTCCGCCAGTTTCGGATCGCCCTCCAGTTGCTCTGATCGAAATGTCACCGTGGACGGAGGACATTGCAGAGAGCTCACCGCTGATCATCACTCCTCGATTGAATCCGGCGGAGGAGTTTCCGCCAGTTCCTTCGATCGTCAATGTGCCCTGCCCCACAACTGAAACTCTGCCGCCGCCATCCAAAAGGACTCCGGCATGGTGCATGGCTAATGACGCTGCCCCCCCGAGCCCCTTAATGGTGGCTGAACCGCCAAGCGTCTCTATCCGGGAAGACATACCCGTCACAATGACACCATGCGACGGCTCTTCCGTTCCATCAGCGCCCTGGCCGTTGATCTGAACGGACCCCGTCGCACTTCCAATGATGCGACCTCCACCTGAGACCACAACTCCGTTCAGGTAGCTTGACTGCAAGGCTCCTGCTAGTCCGTCAATAATGATGGAACCGGTTCCTGCACTCCGAATGTAACCTCCGGAGACTGTGACTCCTGAGCCGTGGCCGGACAAAGTCGGTGTTCCTTTGCCTGAGTTCAGGTTCGTGTCACCATTGAAACATTGGATGCCTCCCGTGGACGCGACAACCAAAGCGCCGGAAGTCCGAACAATACAGGAGGCCGTCTCAAGGAATTCGAGCGGCGAATTGACAAACAGCGGAGCCGGATTTGCGGTAAGGTCAATGGCCAGAGAATTTCTGAACCGTTGCGTTGCTTCTCCTGAAAAGATGATTTGGCAGTCGCCCGCCGTGTCCCGGACCTGTATCGTGTGGAATGCGGATGTCTCGCTGATTCGAAGTTCTGGCAACGCGTTGCCTGTGACACCAATCGCGTCAATTCCGCTCCACGGTCCGGACAGCAACTGGAATAAATGATCTGTGTTATCCTGACGAATTACCAGTTGTTCGCCGGGGGAAGTCAGTTTGATCTCGAGGACAGAATCAACACAGGCAAAGCTCCCTGTCAGACAGACTCTGGATTCAAGTGACTGACTTGGACATGGGCGATATTTGGTTCGTCGGAAACACCCGTTCGGCATCAGCCAACGTCGAAGCTGTGCAAATAGTTTGGCCACAGTATCAGTATTCCTGCGGCTTGGAATGATCTTCATACAGACGGCCTCTTTCCACATCATCGACGGACGCAGGACATACATCCTGATCGCTGAAAGAATGAATAGGTCGCGAAATTGCCACAGGACATGTGATTTCAGTTTGGGTCAACCTGCATACCGGAAGTCCTATCCGCCTGCGGGCATATCATTCGGACGCACGGTCATTGTCACGCAGGCGGTAAATAATTCAGTCGTAGTCAGCACCAAGCGTCGAGGACAAGTCCTACTGCAAGCGCAAACGCCTCGACGGACACTATTGTGGAGAGAAGGCAATTTCGGAGTGCCGGTGTTTACATCCTGCAAAGTGTCTGGCAGCAAATGGTCAAGTATCGTCGTGCGGGCAGTGTGGAGTCGTTTTTTGCATGGGCCGGCAGCCATGGGGCCTTCAGGATTGTCTGTCACGTCGAGCTTCAGGGAGTCATGGACCTGAATCGGCTCATCGATTCAATTGAGACGGCAGTGCAGCGTGATCCGTTCCTGTCCGCCACGCTCAAACATCCGGAGACGTGGCTGACCGCAATCGAAGTCAGCTCGAGACCTCCTTTGATCTCAAGGCTGCCGCGAAAGTCGTCACACCACTGGCAGGAGATCTTTGAACTCGAACTGAATCGTAGTCCGCAGGAGCCACGCTCTTCGGGACTGAGACCAAACGTTCACGCAATCATCATGCACGGGACAATTCAGCACGATCTCCTTCTTTGTGTCGATCATGCTCTTTGCGACGGGAAATCCATGATCGGCTTCATACGCGCGATTGTCTCGATCTACAACCATCGCAGGCAGAAGACATTCGATTCATCCTGTGAAGATGCTAAATCACTGACTCCTCCACTGGAATCGCTTGTTTCCATTCGTTCACGAGCCGACGCGTTCCTGAGGTCGTTGTCAAACAGAACCGTGATCCGAGCTGCGATGCAACCAGTTCAAAGGCACCAGCTGCTGGAACTGAATGAGGTTACGGAACAGAACAGGATCGCCTTTGACACACTCTCCGTCGAAGAAACAGCGACGATTGTAGCCAATGCTCGGGCGTTCGGACTGACGCTGACTGAGCTGCTGGCCGTGCGACTGGCGGAACTCCAGCAGGCAAAAGCTCAAGACCGGCGTGCCATCGAATTTCAGTTGAGCGTAGACCTGCGTCATTCCCTTGGACTTGAAGACCCATATCAGTCAGGAGTCTATTCCTTCTGGGATAATCTCAGCCTGGCCAATGATGACGATGCGTACTCCGTGATTCGTCATTGGGTGCGACATGCAAAGCACCTGGCCGGAATTGAAAGGTGCGTACCACCACTCGGATTTCGTATGATGGCAGTTCCTTTCCTGACTTTGTGTGACCGAGTTGTCGGCCCGATTGCCACGTCCGATCTGAGTCTGTCGAATCTGGGACGGCTTTCGTTTCCCGATGACGGACCCGATATCAGTGTAGAATCTCTGCACTTTGTGGCCAGTCAGAGGCGATTTGGCAGTCTCCTGCAGGTCACCGCGGCTTCCGTCGAGAATCGCCTTTGTCTGGCATGCGTGACTCGAAGCGGTGTCTCGTGTGTTAATGGCCGATTCGTTTTGTCAGAACTGATTCACCGGCTGTTGCAGCAATCTCGCACGGGTGCTCTGGATATGGTCTGTGGCTGACTGTCTTCCCAGGTCAGATTGCTTCCTTCGCTGGTCTTCAGCCAATTTCCAGAGTGGTGACGCCGAAGATCCGCCGCGGATCAATCGCCGGCGGTGGCCCGAGATACATGCGTTCGCAGCCAAAGATCTCATCCAATCCGAGTGACCGGTACAATCCGATCGCAGCGGGATTGTTGTCCGGGGCATCGATGAACACGGGGCGATTGTCGGAATTCGTAAGCAGCGACATGAGAACAGACTCCGCTGCCTGAATGTGTTCAGCGAATAACGGTCCGATCTTCCATCCGGTGAGGCAGGGGCGGAGTACTCCATAAGCCTCGAGATGCCCATTTCTCACCACGGCTTTGCTGATAGCCCCCGGCTGACTGATCCAGGAAGCCAGGGTCCTTCGAGGGCCTCCGGGAAAACACAACTGATCCATCTCCAGCAGTTGTTCCAGCGGAATCTGACTAGTACAGACGGTCTCACCGGTCGCTGAGAATGCCATGCCCGCGGGACTCCTGAAGCGACGATGTCTTGTGGATCGCCTGAATCCGCCTTGCTCATAGAAGCTCACCATGGCATCAACACCATCGAGTCCAATCGTGGCATCGGGTGATAGTCGCCGCAGCAGGGAATCTCTTCGAGCCCCCCACAGAATCCGCCCAAGTCCACGACCCCGGTACGCGGGATCAACGAGAAACAGCCCCATGAAGCCGAATGAAGCACTGTGGCGAATCACCGCCCCACCACCAGCAAACACACCGTCCAGTTCGATCCCCAGAAAACCCTCCGGATCCACATTCCAAAATAGTGGGCCATCGTTCAAACCCGGATTCCAGCCCTCCAGTCCTGCCCAGACAATCAGCTGATTCAAAAGGGGTTCATCAATCGGACGAATCAGGAAGTTCATGGTCAGCCTGCCGGAGGGGAATTCGACGAGGTCGACGGAAGTACAACCGAAGAAGGATTCCAGAGGATCGCGGGGATGTCAGCGAGGGACTCCGATAACTGAACTTCCGTCAGACCGGCGGTCATTCGCAGCATGACGCGCGTTCCCGAAACCGCAAGAATTCGGGCCGAGAAACCGTTATCAACAATTTCCTCACCGACGCGAAGGGTTCGAGTCGAACCGTCGGGCGGGTTGTAAAAGATCGCCTCTTCACGTTCCGACGAGACAACTGTTCCCACAAACACCAGTTGTGAGGGAATGACCGGAGGGACAGGAGGGGCTTTAGGCTCCGTAGGCTTTTCCGCGGCCACAGGTACGGACGTTTCGACAACCACAGGCCTCGTGGGTGCAGACGGAAAGATCCCGGACGCCGGATCATTAATAACCTCGTCGTGCCCCCGATCGGTCAGCGAGGCAACTGAAGGCAGTTCGCTCGCAGTTCCGGCGGAAGTTCCAAGCCCCTCAATGTGTACTTCAAACTTCAGTGATTCCGCCGCATGGTCCTCTCTTGAGAATTCAAGCTGTGAACAGCGCAGACCCGACGGTGACCTCATCAGTGCATTAAGGAACGGCGTAAGTTCGCTGAGTGGCGCCTCCCCGGTCAGTGTGGCCGACAATAACTGAGCTGATTCCCCCAATGGCTCCGCATCACCGAATGTGACCGATGATCGCTCAAGCCCCGCAACCTGCAGCCCGTCATAGACCCACTTTTGCAGCGCTGCCGTGGCTGCAGATGTTTCACCAGGGAGATAACTGGATGATGACTGTCTGACAGCCGCTCTGGCTTCAAGGGCCATGTCGAGCTGATTGGTGAGTTCCTCTACAGACTCTCGTGCGGAATCCACTTCTGCCTGAAGTTCATCCTGTCCAGCCCAAAGGATCTTTCGTACCAGTTTCCAGCCCTGGGGCAGCAGAATCATCGCCACGAGGAAAATGATCAGACGCTTGCGAGTATTCATTCCGGCACCTCTTCTGTCTCCGTTTCCTTTCCACCTTCATCTATGGAAGCATCACCGGGCGAAAGGTCGCGTTCCGAGATCACTGTCGAGTTCGGGACGGATTCGGATGGCAGCGATGTCAGATGAAAAGAAAACTCAACCGGCAGGTCATTGACGGCGACATTACGATCAACCTGGAAAGGATGCAGACGAAACCGACCAGTTTTCAGAAGTGCTTCGCTGAGCATGACCACCGTGTCTGTCGTGTTCGCGGAACCATCCAGCTCAATGTCCGCCGGAGACTCGGCCATGTCGGTCCGAGTGACTCGCAGTCGCCGGATACGACAGATGGGATGATCGGGAAGACATGCGTGGATAACAGCCATCAGGTCCTGTGGAAGCGAGTGATTCGCCTTCCATTCAGAAACGGCCTGATGGACACTCAGGATGGATGTCTGCTGGTCCAGATTCCCCTGAAGCTCATCCATCTGCTGCTGAAGTCGGGTCAGTTCATCCTGAAGGGCTCGACTTTCTGCGCGAGTCCACCAGAACATCGCGATCATTGCGAGCACGGCGATCAGGCCACCGCGGGTTGCCAATCTTCTGCGGCGCTCAGCCCGAGACAGCTGCTGTCGAGGCTTTGCCAGATTGTGGCTGAGAGTTCCTGAGGGACCAAGGAAATCGGATGATCCATAGACCACAAGGTTTTCAAATGGATCGTCCAGGAACCATCCCGGAAATCCATCAACACGCGGCTCCCCGGTTTCAGCGCGGAGTGTGGAATGTCGTTCACGCAGCATCTGCAGCAAAGCCTGATGGTCATAATCTCCAGGCAGCAGACGGACCGATGGGATAAACAACTCGGAGATGATCGATTCAAGGACGCCAAGGGACCGCACGATCTCTCCAAAAATCTGTCGGGTTCGAAGCGGCGCATCCTGTGATTCGGAAAGTTGACGTCCCTGGTGTGAAACCAGAACACCACGGTTGTGAACCAGCACTTCAAGCCGTCCCTGTGGACGAAGAACGACGGTGAGGACCAATTCCTGTTCAGTTCCCGTTTCCCGAAGTGACAGACATGCAACGGCGGACTCAGGGAGAATCTGAAACTCGGTGAAACCACAGGCGATTAACTGGGTTCCCATCGATTCAATCGTGCTGCGGTCCTTGCCGGCTGTCATCAGCAGCATTCGATCTTTCTCTGCTCCGCGGACGGAGACATAATCGATCACCAGATCATGAATAGCCTCAGGAAAACTACACTCTGCCTGCAGCATCGCGGTTTCGTGAAGGTCCTCGCTGCGAACCGACTGAATAACGTTTCGGGCAAAACAACATTCGTTTCTGGACAAGAGGACCAGCGTCTTCAGTCGACGTGAGATTCGCCTTTCGCTGACAGAATGAAGTTGGTCTGACTGGGGTAGTCGGCTGATGGGAGAAATCTCGTTCTCACTCAGCCACTGATCATGCAGAACGGTTGGCGTTCCGTCCCGAAAATCCACCAGCGTGATCCGGCATGTATTCCTGCAAGGGCGAAGAATCATCAGGGCACCGGATCGCGATCGCCCGCTTCGCTGTGTTATCGCCTGAAACGGCTTTGTCAGCGTTCGAGCAAAGTCCATGGGGCTATTCCAAATCACGGTGAAAGGATTCCTGTTATGGCATCAGCTGGCTGCGCTGGGACGCCGGAAGCGGAGAGAGAAAGCCGGTCACCAGCGCGGCAGGGGAAGAACCGGTTCGGTCCAGCCGAACCCTGCATCGGTAAACGGGGCCGTAATCGGGAGAGAACACATGAACCGTTCCAGTCATGATGTCACCCTGGGCCGTAATCCAGCGGCTCAGCTTTCTGAGCTCTTCAAGGCTCAGCACATCTTCCGTCAGTAACCAGAGAAAAGGATCTTCGCCCTCAGCCGCTCCCTGACGCTGGTGGCGTTCGCGAACGCTCAGGAGCTTTCGCACCCTGGTGACGTTCATTCCGGGAAGCCCGGATAAGAGCTCTTCCGGCGCGGCATTGACGTTCAGTCTGCCTCGGAGAGGTTTTCCAAAACTCCTGAAATCCAGGTGCTTCCGCAGGAGCTTGAGCGCATCCGGAATCTTTGAGGGATTTCCTTCCCATGGAGACTTCAATACCACATCCTGTCCGCCCATCAGGATTCGAACATGAGTCCCCAGAAGCTCCCATGGGCTGTAAATGCGGAACTGCGCAGCGCGGCTAAGGTCCAGCCCGCCGCTGGCCTCGGAACCATCCGTTTTCCGGTCTGGGCTTCGAGGAGAGGTTCGAAGTTGCTCATCCAGGCGATCCCGCAACGACCGCTGATCGTCTTCCCCACCTGAGTTGGCTGATCGCTCGACAAGCCCCGCAATACGCACGGCAACAATGAAGCGTGCCGAGTCTTCACCCAGTCGCTTCTTCAGCTCTTCGAACAGTGAAGCCAGGTCATCACTATTCACCGCAATGCGATCTGACTTTCGATACTCCGCTTCCGCAGCGTTCGTGGTCAGGTACCGAGCGAATCCCGCCGCTCGATCTGCTTTCACCTGATCCTCGAAACTTCCCCTTGTTGATTCCGCCCCAGCGGTCTCACCCCCGAACAGAAGTTCGCGGGTGAAACCCCTGACATGTAGAAGGTCCGTCAGTCGATCGACAGGACCATTGGGAGGCTGCACAGGCGAGTTGCGGGACAGGTAGTAGTTTCTTTCCGCTCCGAATTCACGCGGCTCGTGATCGCTGTCGATCCAGTCCAAAAGGCTGTCGGCAAGGGCTGGTGTCATCTCCGGAATCAGCATCAGTCGACTTCGCTGATCCCCCTTTTGCGAAGCAATCCAGTTAATGTCCAGCCTGGCAGATTCATCATCCAGACCAAAAACGAACGAATCACGGTTATTTGCATGAGGAGACTGGTCGGACGTAATGCTGAATACCATTGGAGATCGCTCAGAACCGGCGTTGATTCCGCGAAACCACTGCGACTCCAGTCTCACTGACTGTGTTCCCCATTCCGGCTGTTCCGAGATTCCCTGAAGCCAGCTCAGCGAGGAAAGGATTCCCTGACGCACCCGGATTTCATTCACGACGCGGGTGCTGATAGTGGCGTGGTGAATCATCGACTCAGAGAAGTGCAGCGAGGCAAAGGCCCACAGAACAGCGACTGCCATGACAACGGGCAACAGAATCCCGCGTCTTGAATGGCCAGGTGGCTGTACTGTCCTGCGATACAAGTTTCTGTCGTCCCGAAAATGTCTCTGTGAAACAACACGGCCAGTGCAGATGAGATCCGCAACAGCGGCAGTGACTACGCTCTTCCAGGGGCGTCCGATGAAAGTCGGCTAATGTGACCTTTCCTAGAATACAGCGGGAATCCTCCCGAAGACGGAGCAATCATCGGAACCGAGCATCACCCGCACAGGCCGGTAGGACTATCCAGATCGCTGTGGCTCTTCACGCGGCCGGCTGGTGGCAGATTTTTCCTTCCCGGTCCCGTCTTTGCTGTGTTGACGAAGACAGGGCGAGATTCGGAGTGCTCCGGAGATCGACTCGAACCACTGAGTACCGACGGCCTGATCTGCGGGCGCCACGGTCACGCGAATCAGTGTCGGCAGTTCTTTACTCACTTCGCTGTCCCATTCGCTCACCCAGTTGAGTCCATTAAAGTACGCAAACGTCAGCCTGGCAGGGCGATTGAACAGGGGCGAGATCCTCACTGTCGTCGAATCCCGGTCTGGCAATTGTCCGTCTGGCCTCCACCCTTCCACAATCACGTGATGACACAAATCGCGATCAAATCGCCCCGTCACCGATGCCCCCTTCGCTTGCCTCAGAGCAATGCTGGCGGTCTCCGAGCCGATGTCTCCGCTGACGAAGGAATGAAGTTCGAGGAGCCCTCTCGAAGATTCGACGGCAATCAGCAGTTCCCGGTCAGTGCCGGACAGAAAGAAACGACCCGAAGAACTGGCTGATGAGCCGAAATCCTGCTGTGGCTGGCGAGAGGGAAGAGTCGCCATCGTTGCGAGTGAGGAATTGATCAGTGTCAGGATCTCGGGAATCCTCGTGATCGCCTGCGAGGATTCGTCACCACCCTTGCGGATCCTGCTGAACTGAAGGAAGACCTCGCCAATAAGTGCAGCCAGCGTCCCGGCGAGCGCGAGGGTGACGATGACTTCCAGCAAAGAAATACCTGCACGGCGTTGAGTTGCCCGACGGGTGACGTGTCTGTTACGCCTCGCGGTTCTTCGAAGATGATTGGTCGATGGCATGGGGTCTCCAGTCAGCGGTCCCAGCGGCACCAGCGTTCCACAACGATTAATGAGTGTTACGTCCGAGGTTCTTTCATCCCGGGCTTGCGGACAAACACGACTTGTTCCGCGAGGATTCGTCCTGAGCTTCGGGAGCGAACCGTCATACAGGCTCGCTGCAGTGAGGAAATCGTCATCGCCGAAATCGTGAATTCCCACTCGTAGTCAGAAGTGGAATCGAACGTCCCGTTCGAGTTTTGCCAGGGAACCGTTTCCTTAGCGAGAATCTCATTCAGGCGAGATTCGCAAAGCAGTGCCGCTCGCACGGATGACTGCGTCTTGTCTCCGGCTCGCAGTGCGTTCGTGACATACTGTGATGCGGGAATGACCACAAGTGCCAGAACAAAGACGGCCACAATCAGTTCCAGCAACAGCGACCCTGTACGCAGGCGCCTGCGGCGGACCGGACCAGCCGGCAAGTGATGTTGGGCACGATTTCCCGGTTTCATCAGGAACCTCGAATCAGGCTCGCGAGTCCTGAGATGCGATCCACCTCAATGGTTCGGAACTGCTGTCCACGGCAAACAAGAAACTGCGCTCCCGAAGATCGACCGTCTGTTCGAACCTCTATCCGCAGGACATGCTCCGCAATGGCTGGAAGAACATGTCCATCTGGAAGACGAAACGTGACGCCGCCGGAAAGTTGACTCCATGCTAACTGTTCCATTTGCCCGTCTGACTCCCGACTCAGGATTCGAAATCTGTCGCTGTTGAGTTCAATTTCAACAGTCCGTGCTACACCTTTCTGTCCGGAGTCGACAATGGCCTGGTTCACCGAGATGACAAATGACTCGACTGCCTGATCGAGCTGCTGTCTTTCCAGCCACAAGGTCACTGCTGGCAATGCGGTGCTCGCCAGGGCTGCCATCAGACACAAAACGACCAGAATCTCAAAAAGGGAGAAGCCAGCACGGCACCTGGGAGTGCAGTTCAGACAACGCGACTTCATCGCTTCGCCTGTCGCTTCGAGCGGTCATTGCGGCTGTCCATGACGTCGTCAGCGGACGCTTCTTTGCCATCTGGCCCAACAGAGTACACCTGAAGTAATGGCTGATCGGGATTCATGCGACGGCATCGCAGCACAAATCCCCATGGATCCACCGGCTCATTTTCGAGGTAAGGGCCGCTCCATTGAGGATCGCTGCCTGGGTTGTTCATCAGAATGTCAATTGCCTGTTCTGGCTTTGGCCATTGTCCGGCGTGATCAATCGCGTACATCTTCAATGCCTGTTCCGTCGCTTTGATCGAGATCAGGACACTGTCTTTCTGTGCCTTGTTCTGTCGGCCTAGCAGATCAGGCACCACCATCGCAGCGATGGCCGCAAGGATGGCAAGAACCAGCAGAACCTCCACCAGTGTGAACGCCGCCCTGAGGGCGAAACGATAGAAACGAGCATTGGTCTGACAGGAGCGACGCGTTGTATCTGGAGCCTGCATTTTTTTGATACCGTGAGACACAAAGTTTGTGACGGAAAGTGCGATCAGCCTACGAGACTGGAAGAACGAAGAATTGGAAGGACAAGCGCGAAGACAAACATTGCCACCACAGAGCCCATCACGACCAGCATGACTGGTTCGAGGAGTCGAAGCAGAGCATCGAGGCGACTCTTCAGTTGCTGTTCCATCACTTCGGAAGCTCCGGTCAGGACGTCAGCCAGCGCATTAGTCTTCTCGCCAACCCAGGCAAGTTCTCGATACTCCCGCGGAATGAAGGCGACTGGCCGCAGGACCTTTGCGAAGCTCGCTCCCTGTCGCACCTGACGTGAACATTCAAGGATTACATCATCCAGTGCGGGACTTCCTGTCGCGCCGGAGCACAGTGAGAGGCTTCGATCAAGCGTAATTCCGTTATTCAACAGGGTGCTCAACAATCTCGACAATCTACAGAGCGAAATCTGAAGGAAGAGAGACTTGAGACCGGGCAGGCTCAGTACCAACAGTCTTGATTTGCGAAGAAAAACTGGATTTCTGCTGGCGGCGAAGAGAGTCGCAATCACCGCAGCGGACAAGCCCGCCAGCTGGGGGAAACTTTCCCTCAACATCAGGCTTCCCCCCAGCACTACTTCCGTGATCACTGGAAGTTCGCCCCGTTCCCGAAGCCCTGAGAACATTGGGGCAAATCGCGGAACGAACAGAATTGACAGCACAAAGAACATGACAGTGCTCGCCACGATCAGAAACCCCGGGTAACTCAACGCACCGAGCACCTGTCCGCGCAACTGCTGCTGGCGCCGCGTCATCATGGCCAGTTCTTTCAAGGCGTCCGCAAGAAACGCTCCTTCAAGCCCTGCTCGGACAATGGCAATGTCAACTGCGTTGAAAACGCCATGAAAACTCTGCATACAATCTGCCATATTTCGGCCATCAATGACCTCTGCGTGCATCCGGCGGAGGATCTCCGAGAAACCGGAGTGTCCCGAGATTTCTGCAGTCAGCTTCAGGGACTGAGCCAGTGGCATTCCGGCCTTCAGCATCTCACTCATCTTCTCGTAGAACGCCGCAAGCTCAGCTCGCGGAATGCCTGAACGAACCATGCCGTTCTGCACAGTCTTTTCGTGCAATGCCACAGGCGTGAGACGTCGCTTTGTCAGTTGCTGAATGGCAGCCTTTCGCGATCCGGCGTCAATAACTCCTCCGGATTTGTGGCCGGAGAGATCAACAGCTTCGTAGAGAAACACAGGCACCGTCAGGACTCCCGTCTGGAAACATTGGTAAGACGATGCCTCATTCCGCAAACAAAGTACCAAAGCAGATCAGGCGGGCCGAACGCAGTCCGAGGTTTGATGAGGAACAGCTCGCCCTGTCGATCATGTGACCGAGAACGCATCGGGATATGGGCAAAAGCCCAGTGAATCCCGTGGTCAGCGGCATGCAAAAGAGCTACCCCTCGGCAGGAAAGGACTTCTCCTCCCGCGATACGATAGCGATCAGGATGCAAGTCATGATGTTGTCGATCCGCAATGAATCTGTTGTTCTCTGTTGCGTTGCCTCACCACATTTGCAAGCGGGGTTGCAATCCCATGTGTGTTTCGTGGCCCGTCATCATTTCCACGGCACGATGCGTGCGAAGGCTGCATTTGACTGTTTCATTCTGCGGCCTACCTTCACACTGAGATTTATTGCTCTGGAGTCAAACTATGCGCTATTCCGCTCTGACAAACGTTGCGATTGAAGAAGGACTCATTCAGCCCGCGGTTTCTTCCGAGACCCTTGAAGGTGATGACGTTGATATCGACAGTCTTCTTCGTCTGCTGACTGTCTCTGAAGCGGAGTTCCTTCGTCGCGTGGCTGATCGTCTGGCATTGCCGTTTGTTGATCTCAGCACAATGTCAATTGATGATTCGGTTGTTCAGTCGGTCGGGACATCGGTCCTGTTCAGACACCAGGCTGTGCCAGTTGCGTGCAGCGCCGATTCAGTGACAGTTGCTGTTTATGATCCATTTGTTGAAGAGCTTCGCAACGAGATTGGACGAACCACCGGTCGCGATGTTGAGCTGGTACTGGCTGAAGCGACTCAGATACGCGGACTGCTGAAGGAGCGACTTGGGCTTGCTGGCGGAACTCTTGAGGGAATGCTTGGGGATGACGCGAGTCAGGTCGGCAGTGATGCAGCGGATGATGATGAGAACCTGGCCAACGAATCATCGGTTGTACGACTAGTCAATGAGTTTCTCGGGGATGCGGTGCTCTCGGGGGCGAGCGACGTCCACCTCGAGCCTTCGCAGAGTGGACTGGGAGTTCGGTACCGCATCGACGGCATGATGCTTGACCAGATTGTCTCCAGAGAAATTACCCGCTTTCAGGCGGCGATCGTCAGTCGAATCAAAATCATGGCAGCCCTCAACATTGCCGAGAAGCGACTTCCGCAGGATGGTCGATTCCGCTTTTCTGCAGGGCGCGAAGATGTCGATGTTCGAGTGTCAACGATTCCCATGATCCATGGCGAGAGTGTAGTACTGCGACTGCTTCGTCGGGGACGAAGCGTCTGGGGAATTCGTCAGCTTGAACTCAGTCCGCCTTTGTCCGATAAGCTGCGAAAGCTGATCGCGAAGACCCACGGAATACTGCTTGTGACTGGTCCAACCGGAAGTGGCAAGACAACCACTCTTTACCATCTGCTGGCGGAGATTCGAGGGTGTCGACCGGATGCAAAGATCATTACGATCGAAGATCCGGTGGAATACTCTCTGCCCGGTATTCACCAGATCCAGGTGAATGAAGCCACGGGTTTAACATTCTCGTGCGGTCTGCGAAGCGTTCTTCGTCACGACCCGGATGTGATTCTCCTGGGAGAAATTCGCGACCAGACGACGGCTCGTCATGCGATTGAAGCGGCACTTACAGGACATCTTGTTCTGGCATCACTGCATACGAATGATTCGGCAGGGGCTTTTACAAGGCTGATGGAGATGGGTATTGAACCATACCTCGTCGCCAGTACGCTCGTGGCCGCAGCCGCGCAGCGACTTGTCCGACGACTCTGTCCACAATGTCGTGTTCCAGCGGAAGGTGTCACAACCGTTTCGTTTGAAGCCGGAGGCTGCCGGGAATGCCGTATGAAAGGGTTCAGTGGTCGTGTACCGGTCCTTGAGCTTCTGGAATCGAGTTCCGAAATCCAGGACCTGTGCATGCAGCGCGAACCGGCTTCCAGACTCCGCGATCAGGCGATACGAGCTGGCATGATTCCGCTTTACGAATCAGGTCTTCAAAAAGTCCGTGCGGGTGTCACGACTCTCTCAGAAGTTGCAAGAATTACTGGCTCCTGATATGGAGGGCGTTCTTTCGAAGAGGCGCTTTGGCCAGGATGCTGTCGCATGTTCAGCGGCCGGCATTCTGATCAACACCAAGACGCCGCATTTTGTTGTAGATCGACTTTTCGCTAATTCCCAATACGCGCGCCGCTTTGGCTTTGTTTCCGCCAACGAAAGTCAATGTTTCGACAATCGCCTTCTTTTCGACGTCATCCAGCGTCATACCTGCCAGATTCTTCAATATCCCATCAGCCTTTTCCGCATCAACTGCACTCGACAGCGTTGTAAAGCGAACGTCTTCGGCTGTCAGCAGGTCTCGGACGCAGAATCCGATAGACCGTTCCAGTACGTTTTCCAGTTCGCGGATGTTGCCTGGCCACGAATGGAGCATCAGGCGATCCAGAAAGCCCGGGCTGATTCGTATGGAAGGTCGATGGTACCGATTCCTCAGTCGAATCAGGATGGATTCCACGAGTTCAGGAAGTTCGTCCATTCGATCACGCAATGGCGGGATTCGTACGTTCAGCACATCAAGGCGAAAGTACAGATCCTCGCGGAACTGTCGATCGTGGCACATCCGTCGCAAGTCCCGATGGGTGGCCGCTATGACCCTGCAGTTCACTCGATACGGAACATTGCTCCCGATGCGAAACGCGGTGCGATCCTGCAGAAACGTCAGCAGTTTTGGTTGAAGCTCGAGCGGCAGATCACCCACTTCATCAAGGAACAGGGTACCTCCTTCGGCAAGTTCGGCCCGTCCCGGTCGATCTTCAATTGCACCGGTAAATGATCCTTTCTTGTGCCCGAACAACTCACACTCAATAAGCTCCGCAGGGAGCGACGCACAATTGATGGACACGAGAGGACCATGAGATCTGATGCCATTTTCATGAATGAATCTTGCTGCTCTCGATTTCCCCGTCCCGGTTTCGCCCGTGAGCAGAACAGTACCGTCCATCGCTGAAACGCGTGCGAGGTCGGCTTCCCAGCCGCCAGTGGCAACTGTCGGCCTCTGCCGTGCGGTCTTTGCTGGTTCTGCATTCAGCACCTGATCATTTACGGGCTCTGCGTTGAGCTGATCCTGATACCTGCCGAGCGATCTCTGCAAGGACGCATGTAACGAGGAAAACACCACTGGCTTTTGAAGAAAGTCAAACACTCCTAGCCGAATGGCTGAAACAGCATCCGAAAAACTGTTCGAAGAAGAGATGATGATCATCTGCATCCTTGGAAACATCGTCTGAAGCTCTCTGATCAGCTCGAGCCCGCCCATGCCGGGCAGTTGCAGGTCAACTAGTGCAACTGCGATGTGCTCGTTTGCCAATTGAAGCGCCTCAGCAGCACTTCTGGCTTCGACAAGTTCATACTCAAATCGACAGGCAAACCCTCGGTAAAACGAAAGTGTCAGCTCATCATCATCAACGGCAAGTATCTGAGGCGCGGTCCATGGTTTCATGATTAAACGGGAGGGAAAACGGGGCAGGCGAACTGTGAGGCCCAACAGGTGCCAAACCAAGGGGGAGAATGCGGAGTCTTAGCGGTCGCTCACCGATTGTCCATAGTCAAAACTCCCCATCGGCCCCTTCGGACACGATTTCTTCCATTCGCTTCCGGATTTCATTCAGCCATTGCCGGGAGTAGCAACAGGTACTGTACTTTTTACTGCTAAGCATGACTTATTACTGGATCGAGCGGCGTCGGGATTGTGCGGATTGCTCGCGATCTGCTGAACCTGCTACGTACTGACGTTCCAAACCTTCCGAAGAACCCCCACTTTCGAAGGGAAAGAGAGTTTCGAAAACAATTGGCACGGCAATTGTAACTCAACCTAACCGGACTGTGAGCCTGGTTGACTTCAAGTCCTCACAGAACTGACACTTTGCATATCGACCCTCAGGGCCATTGAGGAAAAGCCAATGCGAGAAGAAGAAGACAACCTGTCACGAATGCTCGATCGACTCATTCAGGAAGCGCGGCGCATCAGTCTTGGTCTGCGTGTTGAGACGGGAGATGCCGAAGGCGAATCTGTCGACCCCATGCGAGCGGAACAGGTTGCCAGACGCTGCGTCGGAATGGCATCTTCTCTGCTGGGCGAACGCGATGAACTGTCCGCGGCAGAGATTGTGAAGTGGTTTGGAGATCGTCGCGAACTGGCCCGCCAAAAGCTCTCGAAGCTTGGGATTCGTGAGCGTCAGATTGTGCTGCTGGTGGGACATGGTTATGCAAACAAACAGTGCGCGTCGATTCTTGGTGTCTCAGAGAAGACCATCGAAAAATATCGAGGACTTGCCGGAAAGAAACTGGGGCTGAACTCGGCGGCAGAATTTGCTCAGCTGATTGCTGCGGCTGACCTGCTCGCTGAGTCCAACGGAACTGTTCGTGCTGACTCGCGTGAGCAATCCCAGTCGAGTAGTCCGCTGGTCGATCGCAAGAACGCCTTTTCGGCCGAAGGCATCGCGGGAGCCTGCTAACTCTTCGCAAGCTCGCAGGCGGCACTGTTCGGTGGCCTCTGTCATCTCCGTTGCCGATATCGTGATGACAAGGGCATTCCTTGCTTGTTTCGACACAGTTTTTCAATCGAACGACTCATGGATACCGCTGATCATTCAGCACCACCAGTAGTTTCCGAAGGGAATCTTGCTTCGAGTTCCGCCAGTTTTGGCGACCTCTGTGTTGATCGGCTGTGGCTTGAAAAGGTCATAGCACGGCTCAGCAGAGAGCACGAACTTGCTGAAGAATTCTCACGAAAGCCGATCCCTGAGCCTGCCCAGAGGATGTTCCTTGGTCGAGCCTCCGCACTTCGTTTCGCGCTGGGGCTATTGGATGAGTCGCTTGACCCGCTCGCCTTTCTAAAGCAGCCGATCCCCGATCGGCACTGGCCTCCGTCATACCGATTTCGTCGCAGAGATGACATCGATTGCACAGAAAAACTCACTGCCAGTGTCACCCTGAATTCACAAGACAACATCGGCGCAGGCGTGAATGACGCTGTGCCATTCTCGGAGAACTCAAATGGTAGCGCCTGTATCTCGCCCGAATGTTCATGAAGCTAATCGTCGAACGGAATTTCGCGTTCCGGTACAACCAGTCCCGTCGATTCAGGTTTACCTCTGGACCGAACATCGCAAATTCGCCGTCGAACTGCTCGACGCCAGTCCCTCCGGTGTTCTTGTTTCCGTTCCTTCGCTCAGCGAACTGAGCAATGAAGAACTACAGTTGTTGGTTCTTGAGGTCACTCACAAGCAGTCCCACTTCGTGATCTCGGGATCGCTCGTCCGGCGAGGAACGGCAGAACTTGCGATGCAGTTCGAAGGAGAAAACCTCTCCACATTCGTTGCATCAAACGAGTCGAGGCGGCAGTGGAATGCCTTCGTCATCTGGCTCCAGTCCGTCTGGATTCGGGAGCAGAAACTGACGGACACTATTCACGGCAATTCATGAGCCGATGGCTCGAACACAGGAAGGGGAAGTCCTATTTGTGGCACTCGCACTGAGTTTCTCAGAGCATGACGCATTGCTCCAGGCGATATCAATTCTGAAGACACGACGATCGACATTGATCCCCGCAAACTGGACATTCACATGTGTCCGGATTTCAGACTTCTGAATGCGTTTGTCGAACGACCACCATCAATCGGCCGCCTTCCGTCCAAATTCGGCTGATCCTGATGTTCGGCGTCTTCTGTCTCCAGGCCGCTGAAAGTCGCAATTCAGTTGATGAGGGGTTTTGCGACTTGCAGCAGAATTCAGGGAGTACCGAGATTCCGAAGACTCGCGGAATCAACGGGCTCCCTGTTTTCTTTTGGCAACACCAAATATTGATACGAGTCGTTTTTTTTCAAAAGCCGAGTTGACGATCTCAAAGGAATGGCAATACTCTGCAATAGGCTTTCCCGATAGTGCATGCGGGTAACTTCGACCCGCGCAAATCCCTCCTGTTCCCGCTTTCCCCATATTCGGTCCGTGCGAATTGCGATGTGGCTGCAAGCAAAACGGTCCCAGTTTGCCAGTCGGTGTGCACTTTGCATGCTGATGTGTGTGATCGTATGGGATGGCCCGATTCCAATACTGCACCATCATGGATCCGGTCACGCTGAAGACTGGCTGACTCGACACTGTCAGGCTTGGCACACGTCCAGTTCAGATTCTGGATTTCACTGGCACTTCGCACGCCTGAAAGATCTTGATGGCCGATCATCCAGCAACGGCGATCAGGAATCATCTCAGAATCGGGAGGGGGTGCTTATCGCACTGATGGGATCCCAGTGCCAGATCGCGGCGCACTGGCAAGTTCGATCTTGGCCGATAATCACGCCCGACTTCGCCGCGCAAAGGCGAAATTCAAGGATGTGGAAAGAGATCAGCTCCGTAACTTGCTCGCGTTCTTGCAGTGATTTCAGTGACCCGCATTCAATCTGTACTCGGTTCAACATCTGGCTTGTCTAGAGTCCGTTGGACCTTTTGCCTTTGACTGTGTTGCGAGTGCCTGCAATCGCAGCGCACCCACGCCACCCTGAACACAACACTGAAAGCAAGAGAACGTGTCATGTCCATTCCGGTGCACAGCGAGCCCTGGTCGGGGCCCATCCTTGAAGCACTCCTGAACGTCGCCAACGACGCTGTTATTGTTATTGACGGTTACTGCCGCATCTGTGAATTTAATCCGGCGGCGGAATCCATGTTCGGTTTCTCTCGTGAGGACATTGTTGGTACCAACATCAGAGAGTCGCTCCTGTCACCATCCGTGCGTCAGAGATTCGGGGAGTCATTCGCAACTGCGTTTCGGTCCCGTGATCGAGAGCATGCCAGTGCCACGACCGTAGAGTCAGTTGCAATCAGAAAAGACGGAACTGAGTTCGAGGTTCGAATCTCTGTGACTCGAGTCAACGCTGGCAGTGCGGACGCCTTTGTTGGGTTTGTGAGAGACACTTCAAACGAAAAGCGTCTGCTGGAGGAGGTGCATCAGGCACGATCGGAGTGGGAACAGTGCTTCAATGCTTTGCCAGACAACATTTCGATCCTGAACCTGAGTGGAAAGATACTTCGAGCCAATCAGGCCATGAAGGATCTCTTCGCTGATACGTACGGTAACATTATCGGTCGCGACTATCGGCTGCTTTATTGTGGGGACGAGAACCCTGACCCGCCACCGCCCTGCGCTGCAGTGCTTTCCGGTTCTCCGCCGGTCTCGATTGAGACCGAACTTACGCCAGTCCCTGGCAAAGGGCCTGGGTGGTACGTCGTGTCGTCGTATCCGCTGAGCAGTTCCACCGGGAAACAGTGGGGGGCCGTCTCGGTCGTTCAGGATGCCACAGAACGTCGTCGACTGCAGCTGGAACGAGATCTCTTCTTCCAGAGTTCGATCGATATGTTGTTCGTAATCGATTCCCACCATCGGTTTCGACTTGTCAGCTCCTCCGTAGAAGACTTTCTCGATCTGAAGGGAAGTGACATCATCGGTCGCGGGATCGATGAAATCGTGCAACCCGATGACCTGCCAAGATTTCAGCGCGACCTTCACAGTGTTATTTCAGAATCAGGCACGACGAGTCTGCGAGCCCGCTTCATACGAAGCGACAAAAAGGAACGCTGGGTCTCAATCACGCTTGCTTCTGCATCGGCAGACGCACGATTGATTTGCGGAGTTGCCCGAGATGTAACAGACGAAATGCAATCGGAGCAGATGCTGGTCAAAGCCCGTGAGGCCGCGGAAAGTGCGAGCAGGACCAAGTCAGAATTTCTTGCAGTTGTCAGCCATGAAATGCGCACTCCGCTTCATAACATCCTGGCATCTCTGGATGTGCTCAAAGAGTTCACTGACTCCACTGAAGCAATGGGAATCCTCTCCACTTGCCACGAGTCTGCACAGCAGCTCAAACAACTCATTAACGACATCCTCGACTTTTCCCATATCGATGCCGGCAAACTGACAACAACAATGTCCCGCATCTGCCTTCTGGATTTCCTCTCCAAATCGCTGGCGCCTCTTGCTAAGCGTGCGGCAGAAAAGGGACTTTTGTTCCGATGGGGTATGGCGCCAGGAACACCTCGAGTCATTCTGAGTGACGAAGGGAAGATCCGTCAGATTCTTTTCAATCTTGTTAACAACGCGATCAAGTTTACTGACAGTGGATTCATCCGCGTTGAAGTGTCGTGCCATGCCGGAGATACAGGTCAGACGTTCCTGCAGCTCTGCGTGGCGGATTCCGGGATTGGCATTTCAGAAGAACACTACGAAAACATCTTTCGCCCGTTTGAGCAGATTGACTCGTCCGCCACGCGTCGCTTCGGCGGGGTAGGTCTGGGGCTTTCCGTCTGTCAAAGACTTGCGCAGGTACTGGGAGGCACGGTGACAATCGACAGCCGGCGGGGCGAGGGTTCCACATTCACCGCCAGCCTGCTGGTAACTCCCGGGCACCCGGCGAGTCACGAATTTGAGTCCATTCATGATTCAGGACTATTTGGTTTCTCGACTTCGCGTCAGAGGCGTTTGATTCTGTGCGAGGATGATCTTCTTGGCGCGCAGCTGGCAAGTCGTATGCTACATGGGGCAGGCTACGATGTTCGCGTCGTCGAAAACGGAAAACGTCTGCTCGAGCTCCTGGAGAACGCAGATACAGAAATCTGTGATGCGATCATCATGGACGTGATGATGCCGGAAGTAGGGGGCATTGAAGCCACAAAGAGCATTCGAAATTCTTCAAAGTGGTTCAATTCTGTACCTATCCTTGCAACGACAGCCAACGCCAGAATTGAAGATCGTGACAAATGTCTCGCCGCAGGGATGAACTTCTATTTGTCCAAGCCGTATTCAAAGAGAGAACTGCTGGATGCCATCCAGCCTTTGCTGGATTTTCCACGGACGGCCAACGAAGAGTTTCAGCCGAAAGGGCTGCTTGCATTCGAATTCCTCTGGAACAGGCTGGTAGAAAGCTGCGCGGGCAGCTCCGACCAGCTTGAGGATCTCGTTTCGGTGATCAATCGCACGATTCCGGATCAGCTCTGTCGCGTTCGGGGTACTCTGAGAGGCCATCGTTCAGAAGAGATCTGCAGAGAACTGCACAAGCTCAAAGGCTGTCTCGGCAACATCTGCAGTGGTGATCTTTTGACCTGTCTTTCTGAAATGGAGACAATGGCGTCGCATCCACGCAGCACAGATCGAATTGTTTTTGATCTTGCCATCGTGGAACAGACCATTCAGCTGCTGCTGAATGTCTGCGCTATGCGATGTCGCGAGTATACCCTGCAACAGGGTAAGAATTTCTAGTGTTGTAATCAACAGTGTATGGTGCGACCACGTTTCTTCTCTAGTCAACTTGCTGGGATAGTTTTCGTTCGAGGCGGCCGGGAATTGCTCGGCAAAGACCTTGCTCGAAGACCTGTATTTTTGAGTCAACGCAGACATCGTAATCGCCGCCACAAGTTTGGAGACTTTTCTCCGGGTATGGGGGCGAAAAGCAGACAAGCATGCGACAGACAGAGCCTTAGTCCTCGAGGAGATTCTGCAGCTGAATCTTCCGTTTCAGGTTACTGCCCACACACATGCACCCACTTCGGACTGAAAGTGAGTGCAAATGAACGCAAACGAGTGTCATCGATTGCAATGCGGCAAACGCTGAAATACACTGTAAAAATCGATTGTTTTCTGGATTTTCGCGGCTGTGTTGTAGTGGTAGCACAGTAGCTTCCCAATCGATGAGGCTTTTGCTCGTGCTCGCTAAAATCCAGTAAAAACGCTGCCTTTGCTGATTGGCCGTCCGCCCAAAATGCCCTTGGCGGGTGTCGGAACGGGTGTCGTGGGAAACGCCTTGCAGAATTTGGAAGAGTGCTCGACAAGGCCGATGGGTTTTTGATCGAAGTGGCCAAATGGGGTTGCAAACTCGCACGCCGTCATTCCCCGCTCTGCTTTCGTTTCGAGGTATCGCTGCTCGCAACCACACTCGTCTTTGGTAGCCGACATTGCGTTGAAAAAGCAACCATCCGAACCGACAATCCTGCCTTCTCTGCTTGTTAGCCGGAAAGCTAGTGGAGTCACTCAGTTGCCAGCACGGAGTGTCTTTGGGTATGTCATTCGTTCATCGTCTGCAGCACCTTTGGTCGTCTGCTTCTGTTGGTTCTCCGCCAGCTCTTGAACATCTTCTTGACGAACCGATTACGGACAATGTGAAAGACCTTCTGGACGCCCTGCGCTGGGATCAGCAGCAGAGGTGGAAGACATCGCAGCCACTGCGGGCTGAAGAGTATCTGGCGCAGCTTCCCGGTTTGCCGTCTGGCGTCGACTGGATGTTCGAACTGGCCCTTGGGGAATTGGAAGCTCGCCGTGATACACGTCAGCCATTGAGTG
>CAZIGZ010000011.1:0-63119 GCA_964538835.1 uncultured Chitinophaga sp.
TCGAGTCATGGAATGACTCACCCACGTAGCTTGGTCATTCCATGACCGGAAGCTGGTTTGCCCTGGATGTTGTGGTGCAAGGGGAGCTTGAGCACAAAATCGGCAATTTGGTTTACAATCAAAGTCGTCTTGACTACTGTCCCTCGCGTCATTCAAGGACTTCGTGGAATGAAGTCTTTGGGGGACTCCTGAAGGGGGCCATGACAAAGTTTGCCGGGTCGCGAGCAGTATGCTCAACCGGCCGACCGAAGGATTCGGTCAGTTAGCAGAAGGGAATCTGCCAGCGACTTGGACGCACTTGCTTATGCGTCATCTCGGTTGGTTGTCTCCTCGTTTTCTGATCGCACCAGCCTCTTCACGAAGATCTTTGCAATCGTGGTTTGCGGTTGTTTGAACGCTCAATCCTGGGAGGGAACCTGTTCATGAGCAAGATGAAGCCAGTCGTCGGGATCACAGGGGATTTTCGTCCGGAACGATACAACGGAGCCGCATTAAGCTGGTTCAACACCGGCTACTACGACAGCGTCACGGCTGCAGGCGGACTTCCTCTCCTGATGCCTCCTCTGGAGAACGATGACGACCTGAATCGCATGATGGAAGGTGTCTCAGGAGTTGTCCTGTCGGGCTGCAATCTGGACCTCGACCCGACTCGCATGAAGATGCACGCTCACCCTTCTGTGAAGGTGATGCCCAAGCGTCGAGAAGACTTTGATCGCAAGATTGCGGAGATTGCCATCCAGCGCCGCCTGCCGATTCTGGCGATCGGTTCCGGCATGCAGCTCGTGAATGTGCTTTGTGGCGGAACACTGTTCCAGCATATTCCGGAAGACGTTCCTCGCGCGCTGCATCATCGTGATCCAGTTGAGCAGAATCTGCGTCATGTCCTGGAGATTGTTCCGGGCACTCGACTCGACGCGATCTACGGCCCGGGCGAAGTACGAGTCAACAGTGCTCATCATATGGCCGTCCGAGATCTCTCCGGACGTTTCCGAGTCAGTGCGACATGTCCTGACGGCGTCGTGGAAGCCTACGAGTCGATCGAAGAAGACTGGTTCTGCCTGGGGGTTCAGTGGCATCCGGAAAGCAACACGGCTTCCGCGCTCGACCTGCAGATCTTCGAAGCATTCATCGACGCAGCGGCTCGCGAAGCTCAGCCAGTCGATATTCTCCCGATGACCGAAATGCTGCGCAAGGCCGCGTAAACTCTGGATCTCCTTACCAATTCAAAAAGCCACTGCAGACATCTGCAGTGGCTTTTTTGATGACCAGAAACCGCTGGGTGTCGGAGTCTTCCGGCCGTCAGAAACAGGCGCATTCGGAACCGGCTATCTGGCCAGCAATTCAAGTCGCTTCTTTACCAGTTCCTGCTGCTCTCCAGACGCATGTTTGGTCAGCAGTTGCAGGTACTGCCTGTCATTCAGCAGCGGCATGACCGAGGCATCGGTGTTGCCTGTCAGGCTGTCGATTTCAATCTTTGCGGGATGGTCCTTCTTTAGTCGCTCCATTACGGCGGAGATGATCTCGGGATGGAACACATCGAGTCCGACCATGTGATACTGAGCCAGAATGGGAACGACTCGCTCGCGAAACTCCACTTCGTGTTCATGAACCAAAGTCAACCAGGAAGGAGCTGTCCAGTTTCTGCAGAAATCACCATGCAGCATCGTCAGCAGACAGGATCCGTCAGCGGCCTGTTCAATCAGAATCAGATTCTGGTCGGTGGAAACCGTGATCGTCAATGTGGTGTCGTCTTCCGAGAGTTGAACTCTGGCTGCTCCGTCGTCGTCGATCTGGAAGTCCCAGCGTCCCCTGCTGTGGGCGAAATGCGCAGAGAGAACTTCGCTGCCAAAGTCATAACGAGATATGTCTCCGCCACTTGAGCGTCCGAAGCTGAGGCTTCCGATCGTCGTCTGCATTTTAAGGAAATTGCTGAGCAGCGGATCGAACTTGCCGACGTTATGAGTCCGTTTGGGGACTGTCTTCCATTGGCCGAATCGTTCCTGAATGGAATTCACCTGAATCTGAGGAGCATCGAGGTCGGTCAGACGCTGGAGGGACTGGTCGAGAGAGGTGCCGAATTCGCTGACGAGTGTTTCAGTCTCTTTCGTCAGGACATCCGGGTTTCCAAAAAACCAGTTGTATCTCAGGCGACCGTCAAAGATTCGGAATCGAGTAAACACGGAATAGAAATCCGCGACCTTGCCCGAAGCAAACTCTGCTTCAGGGAACTCCGGATTTGGCAAAGAAAAGTCTGGCCTGGCTGCCTCGATCTTAACTTCCATGGCTGCGCTGACTGGCAATTCACCAAGGAAGACGGGCCATCCAACAATCGGTTCAAAGAAGTCCTTGTTGGCCTGGACGATGTGAGCGAACGTCGGACCAGAGAAGGTTCTTGGCTCACCAGCAAGTGTGCTGCAGAAGCGAGTGCCTTCTTTCGACTGACTCAGCTGAAGAATGTGACCGGCGGCCGAGAAATAGAAGAGATCGATCTGTTCGCCCAGGGAACGAAATCGGATCACTCGTCTTTGGTTCAGGTTCTCACGGAGATCGATACGGATTTCTTCTTCATCCGTTATCAGTACTCCATCGCAGCTCCGGCCTTCCCACGACATTGTCTTGCGAGTATCTCGCATTCGACTGCTGGTGCCCTGAGCTCCCGCTTCTGTCATCAGGCGGCTGAGGAGTTTTTGAAGTGGATCGTCAGTTTCACCGGTGACATTCCGAAACCTGGCGCGCGGAGCTGTCTCGTCGCTTTGCTCCAGTGGGCGTTTTGCGGCAATCTCCCAGTGGTCGGTCTTAAGCTTGAGACGACCGTCTTCAGCAAGTTCCAACTGAGTCAGCTGTGAGAGAGTCCACGAGCACGCTTCCAGAGCATCGTCATTCTCATCCGCCCTTGCCACGGAGCATGCCATCAATAACAAAATCGTTGCGATCCAGTGGCTGCGTTGTGACATCGGTGTTGGCTTTCGCAAGTGAAAGGGAAGGCGAACTGATGACAGAGGCCATGAATGCACATGGTGGTAATTTTAGGTCGACAGTAGGGTGATCTTCAACAGACTTGCCAGATCATTCTGTGCCCGCGTAGCCAGGTCATTCCATGACCTGTTGCTCTTCGAGCCGCCTCGCGGCGAGTGCTGTTCGCCCGTAGCCCTGATGCAGTGCCTGGTGCGAAGTGAAAATGTGATCATCACGTGCAGGGAATCAGCTGCGAGTCATGGAATGACTCGCCTGCACGTAGCTCGGTCATTCCATGACCGAGAGCTGATCAAGCCGCTTGCGGCGAGGACTGTTCATTGCAGCCTCAGCCACCGGCGCGGCATGATCTCTCGCTGACGCAGCCGGTTGGGAGGATTTCAGCAGGCCGCTTGGCTGTCCCGAGTTGATCCAGCCACCAGCGCGGACATGTCATGACGGCATGCAGGGAAAGAGGTTCGAGTCATGGAATGACTCGCCTACGTAGCCAGGTCATTCCATGACCTGTTGCTCTTAGAGCCACTCCGCGGACAGTGCTGTTCGCCACAACCCGCATGCAGTCCCCCCGGGCGAAGCGAAAATGTGAGCATCACATGCAGGGAAACAGGCACGAGTCATGGAATGACTCGCCTACAGTCGAGAAATCCCTGCGAAGGTGGATGAAATTTCCAGAACCATGAGCCACAATGTCCGGAGGCGGTGGAGTCAACTGAGTCATCCACGGCCGTCTGCTTTTCGATCAGGGATTTTTCGCCATGCCATTGTTTGAATTTCACTGCGAAGACTGCAACAAGGACGTTGAACTGCTGATCGGGCGCAACGAAAAGGCGGTTTGCCCGAAGTGCGGTTCGAAGAAGATGGAAAAGCTGATGAGCGCGGCGGCTGGTCGAGTCGCGGGGGGCAGCCTGCCGATGCTGGGCTCATCGTGTCCGCCGCCGGAAGCTGGTCCCTGCAGTCCTCACTGCTGTCGGCTTCCGCAATAGCCCATGACGGAGACTCTGTTTTCCGACCTTGTACCGCAGATTGCGCTGGGCACACTGACGTTGTGTGATCGCAATCGCCCCGACCAGTTCGAAGCCTGCAACCTGATCCAGTTTGCGATTCAGCAGGGAATTCGCCTGATCGATACGGCTCCATCGTACTGTCAGGACACGTCCGATTTTCATTACGGTGAACATCTCGTTCGGCAGAGCCTTCGGAGCCTGCGGGTTCAGCCGGACGATCTGACGGTGATCACAAAAGCCGGAATGCTCCGTCGTGGCGGCAAATGGATCCCCTGTGGTCGACGCGAACACCTGCTGGAATCGGTCGAAGAGAGTCGCAAAGCACTGGACGTCGATGCGATTGAACTCCTGTTGCTACACGTTCGCGATCCTCAGGTGCCGTTCGAGGAAACGCTCGAGACTCTCGCGCAGTTACAGTCGGCCGGAAAGGTTCATCGGCTTGGCCTCTGCAATACGTCGATTGCGGAGATTCGTGAAGCCAGTCGTTTTTTCACGGTCGAATGTCTGCAGAATGAACTCAGTGTCTTTCAGCCACAGGCCGCGACATCGGGGCTGGTCAATTTCGCCAGGGAACACGGCATCGCATTTCTCGCTCATCGTCCGCTCGGCGGTCATAGTCGTCAGAAAGCCGGATCGGAGAGTTTCGTCCTGAAGACGCTGGCCGAGAGGCATCGGGCAACACCTGAAGAGATCGCACTGGCCGCATTGAAGCTGATCGATCCGGTCATCATTCCACTGATTGGAGCCACTCGTCTTCAGAGCGTGAGGTCATCACTCAAAGCCCTGTCGATTTCGCTGGATGTCAGCGACCAGATGGCACTGTCGATGGAGTTCACGCTTTCAGCAGCAACGCTCGCATCCGGAGGCGACTTCACCGAAGTCGAAGCATCTCCCATCGAGCCACGATCAGAACCTGACATCGTCTTGATCATGGGAATTCAGGGTGCGGGGAAGTCGGATCGAGTTCAGCCGTTTGTGCAGCAGGGATATGTGCGACTCAATCGTGACGAACTTGGTGGTACCCTGGAAGACCTGAACATGCGGCTGCAGCTGCTGTTTGCCCAGGGATACCGTCGATTTGTTCTCGATAATACGTACGCGAATCAGGCTTCAAGGCGAGCTATCATTCAGATCGGGCAGGCATCGGGAATTCCTGTGCGATGTGTCTTTATTGATACTCCGCTGAACGAAGCCTGGCAGAACATCGCGCATCGGATGGTGACGCGTTACGGCGTTCCGCTGGGACCGGACGAGATGAAACTGATGCGGAAGTTTGATCCCAATCTTCCGCCACCTCCCGCTCTGCTGAAGTGGCAGCAGTCGTTTGAGCCGCCATCACGTGCGGAAGGATTCGCTCAGGTGGAACGACAGGCGTTCGTTCGCCGACCGAGGCCGGAGCACACCAATAAGGGGCTGCTGCTGGACGTGGATGGAACACTCCGGTGCACCAATAGCGGTGACGTGTTTCCTCGATCCCCCGACGATGTCCGCATCCTGCCTCGCCGCACGGAAGTTCTGAGTCGATGGGTGGCTGCGGGATACCGGCTGTTTTTTGTCTCGAACCAGGCAGGAGTTGCCCTGGGACAGGTTCCGCAGGAAAGCGTTCAGGCCGCGATGTTGCGAACGGCTGAACTACTGGGAGTCCCGATCACGGAGATCACTTACTGCTCACATCCCTCGACGCCCCCGAGTTGCTTTTGTCGAAAGCCGATGCCGGGACTGGGAATCTACCTGATCGAAAAGTATCAGCTCGACCGCAAACAGCTGATCATGGTGGGAGACCGCCAGCCGGATCGTGAGTTTGCGGAGGGCCTCGGCATCCAGTACTACGATGAAGCCGAGTTCTTTTCCGAGTCGTTCAGACCGAACGAGCCGGACGCGGGAAGCGACTAAGACGGTCCATTGAAGCGAAGCAACGTGCTCGGCGAACTTGTGCGAACGCCGGGTTCGTTGCCCTGGGATTACTCCGGAATTCGATTTGATACAATTATCGCCTGCGCTCCTGAGCAGAATGGCTCCGCCAGGGTGAACAGGGTATTCTCGGCGTCTCGACAAAGTACTGGTTTTCGCCTCAGACGGTGCAGAGGGTGATCAGGCTGGCGGAATAGTGTTTGGAATCATTGCAATGAAGACAACGTGGCTGAAAGTCGTCCTGAAGCACTTGAGTGTTCCGAAGCCTTTTTTGCGTCGAAGACGATGGCAGCATGTCACAGAACTTCTGGAATGTCGTCAGTTGCTGACGGCTCCAGACATTAACGTGGCCAGCTTGCTTCCTGCTAATGGCGGCAATGGGAACGCAGGCGTTTCGATCTTTGGGATTGATGCCTTTGACGACAGCGCCTACGGAGTCTCCGAAATCGGTGATTTGAATGGAGACGGAATCAGCGACATCATCATCGGCGCGAGAGATGCTGACGGTCTGCAGAATTCGACACTGGACTCGGGTGAGAGTTATGTCGTCTTTGGCCGGACGAACTGGGATACGTCGCCAGCGTTGAAACTCTCCGACCTTGATGGGACCAACGGATTTGTCCTTTATGGTGCCGCTCGGAATGATTACAGCGGACAGTCCGTTGCGGGAATCGGCGACTTCAATGGTGACGGCTTTGATGATGTCGCGATTGGCGCCTTCAATGCTTTTGGACACGGAGATTCTTACGTCGTCTTTGGTAAACAGAACTGGAGTTCGACACCGGCTCTGAACCTGACATCGTTGAATGGCACAAACGGAATTACGATTGCGGGTAGAGATCGATACGACGAAATGGGCGGCAGAGTTGCCAGTGCCGGTGACTTCAATGGCGATGGGTATGCCGATCTGCTCATTTCTGCAAAGAGCGGCAATGGTCCGATTAACGATACGATTACTCAAAGCGCGGGTGAATGCTATCTCGTGTTCGGCTCACCGTCGTGGAGCTCGACACCCGTTCTGAATGCGTCGAGCCTGAATGGGCAGAACGGAGTCACATTCTACGGAACAGATGGCTTCGATGTTTTCGGATCGTCCATCGGAGGACTTCAGGACTTCAATGGTGATGGATTTGATGATGTCGTCATTGGCGCGGTTGGTGACGATGGTCCCCTAAACGCCAGATCATCTGCGGGCGCAGCCTATGTCTTCTTTGGCCGCGCGGACTGGTCATCCACACCGGTCATGGTCGGCAGCGAACTGAATGGCTCCAACGGTTTTGTGTTCTATGGCCAGGACACGTTCGACAATACAGGGATTGCGGTAGGTGGAGCCGGTGACGTCAATGGAGACGGCTACTTTGATTTGATCATCGGTGCTTCTTACGGAGATGGACCGGGCAACGCTGTGGAAAGCAGCGGCGAAGTGTACGTTGTCTTTGGAAAGGCAATATGGACCGCAACGCCGTCACTGCAGGCAGACAGCCTGAATGGCCAGAATGGCTTCACGCTCTGGGGCGCTGACAGCCTTGATGAAGCGGGGACTGCCGTCTCATCCGCCGGTGATGTTGACGGAGATGGGTTCGATGACTTGCTGATCGGTGCCTATGTGGCAGATGGCGCGGATAATTTGACGACGTCAGCGGGGGAATCCTACGTCGTCTTTGGCAAAGCCGACTGGTCTTCAACGACCACCCTTGGTCTTGCGAATCTTGATGGCACAAATGGCTTCCGTGTCTTCAGTGCTCAGGCGGGTGATGAAACTGGATTCATGGTCAACTCGGGGGGAGATTTCAATAACGATGGTTACGACGACTTTCTGATCGGAGCAAGACACGGCAACGGTATCACAAACCTGATTGCTGACGCCGGCGAAACACATGTTCTCTTTGGGCACAACTTCTTTGGGACCGGTGTGGGCAGTCCAACCAGCAACGGCAATCAGATCTCTGGCACTGCGGGAGACGACCTGATTCGCGGGCTTGCGGGCAACGACAACCTCTTCGGATTTGAAGGCAACGACGTCATCCTGGGAGGTCCGGGTGACGACACCATTTCCGTCAACTCTTTGTCATTTCAGCGAGTCGATGGTGGCACGGGTTTCGACACGCTGCGTCTTGATATCGCAAATGCGGTCATCGATTTGACTCAGATGTCCGCCAGTCGGTTGTCAGAAATTGAAGTCATCGACCTGCGAGGAAACGGTATTTCGACCCTCATCCTGAATCCGTGGAATGTTTCGTCTCAGGCGGGTCGATCCAATCAACTGCGAGTTCTCTGTGACGCTGGCGAAGTCATTCAGATCGGGGCGAACTGGGTTCGCTCAGGCTCTACAACGTTCAATGGCGAGTCCTTTGCGCTTTATGTCTATGGTGACCTGCAGCTTCAGATTCCGGAGGCTGCGGCTGTTCCCATGATTTCACTGTCCGCGTCAGCGATTTCGATCAGGGAAAGCGGCGGAACAATGAGCTTTACAGCGACCATCCCGGCGGTGATGACGTACCCGGTCACTGTTCAACTCGGATTCACTGGAACGGCAGCCGCTGGCAGTGACTACAGCATCTCTTCTCGCCAGATCACAATTCCGGCGGGACAGAAGAGTGGTTCCGCCCAGATTACCGGGCTGCCGGACGCACTTCAGGAAGGCAACGAGACGATCATTGTTGACATCCTATCGGCATCGAATGCTGTGGAATCCGGAACTCAACGAGTGACTGCTTATCTGACGGCACTCTCAGCTCCGGTTATCCTCACACCTGGAGCAGTCACGACCTCGTTAATGCCAAAGGTCTCATGGGCGGCCGTGCCGAATGCTCTGACATATGATGTCTGGCTGAACAACCAGACGACAGGTGTCGCACAGGTGATTCGGCAAACCGTCACCACCCTGGAACTGACCCCCCAGACGCCGCTGGGCATCGGCCGGTACAATCTGTGGATCAAATCTTTAGGGGCCGGACCGGAAGCGTCACTCTTCTCGTCTCAGTACAACTTTCGAATCACGACGGCTGCGGAATTTCAGTCTGTGGCACGGTATCAGACCAGCGCAAGGCCAACGATCAACTGGAAGTTCCTGCCCGGTGCGGCAACCTATGATTTCTGGCTGGACTACCGTACCGGTCAAATGAGCCAGTATGTTCGAGCGACATCGATTCTTGGCACATCGTGGACGGCGGCTGCTGACCTTCCCATGGGAGAATACCGAGCGTGGGTTCGTGGCATTGACGCCAAAGGTGAACCAGCCTCGTGGTCGGTCGCCGTTGACTTTCTGGTCTTGCCCACGGTGACTCCACTGACTCCGGGGCCAGCAACGTTTGATCGCACTCCCGCGTTTTCCTGGCAACCGGTGCTCGGTGCGGCCAGTTATGAATTTCGTCTGACGGATGCCAACAATGGTACAACGATTTTGAGTCAGAATGGTTTGACAGCCGCTTCATTCACACCGGTGCAGGATCTTTCAGCGGGGACATATCGCTGGTCCGTCTTCGCAGTCAACAGCCTGGGATTCAAGAGTCAGCAGGCCATCGCAACTTCACTGATGATCGGCGGACGCCCATCCGCCCTGACACCACTCGCCTCAACCAATGACGCAACCCCGGACTTCACCTGGACGGCGGTCGATGATGCGGCCACGTACGATTTGTTTGTCAGCCGCATTGATGTTCCCGTCGCCGGAGTCATCAACGTCAGGAACCTGACAAGTGCTCGCTACATACCGGTCACATCCCTTCCGATCGGTACGTATCGAATCTGGGTCCGCGCGATCAGCACGACCGGTGAGATCAGCCCGTGGAGCCTGCAGCGTGATTTCCAGGTAACTGCCTGAGGTGAGCCAGACTCAGGCCAGAATTTCCTGAACGACTTTCTGAGGCTCCACACCGGTCAGTCGCTGATCCAGGCCCTGGAATCGGTACGTAAATCGTTCGTGATCAATTCCCATGCAGTGCAGGATCGTCGCGTTCAGGTCGTTCACGTGGCAGGGGTTTTCGACAATGTTGTAGCTGAAGTCGTCGGTGGCCCCGTAGACCGTGCCTCCTTTGACTCCGCCTCCGGCAAGCCACATGCAGAAGTTTCGAGGATGATGGTCACGGCCGTAGTTTGTGTGGCTGAGAGCACCCTGCGAATACACAGTGCGTCCAAATTCTCCGCCCCAGACAACCAGAGTACTCTCCAGGAGTCCTCGCTGCTTCAAGTCCTTCAACAACGCCGCGCAGGGCTGGTCGGTGTCGTAGCATTGATGGCGAATCTCACTGGGCAGTGAACCATGCTGGTCCCAGCCTCGGTGAAGAATCTGCACGACTCGAACACCACGTTCAACCATTCGGCGAGCCAGCAAGGCACTGGCGGCGAACGTGCCAGGCTTCTGAACTTCGGGCCCGTACATCTCCAGAGTCTGCTGAGTCTCTCCGGAAAGATCGACCAGTTCTGGCACGCTCGACTGCATCCGGTACGCCATTTCGTACTGAGCAATGCGCGTCAGCGTTTCCGGATCGCCGAACCGATCGAGCGATCGTTGATTCAGCTTCGCCAGGGAATCCAGCATCAAGCGACGGCTTGTGGAATCCACGCCCGACGGATTTTCGATGTACAAGACCGGATCACCGACACTTCGAAGGGCGACGCCCGTGTATCTTGAGGGCAGGAAGCCACTGCTCCACATGCGTGAGAACAGCGCCTGAGCCGCCTGTTTGGAAGTCCATCGCGGTGTTAGCACAACGAACGCCGGAAGGTTGTTGCTGTCACTTCCCAGCCCATAGGCAAGCCATGAGCCAAGGCTCGGCTTGCCGGGAACCTCACTTCCGGTCGTGACAAAGGTGCAGGCCGGGTCGTGATTGATCGCATTTGTGTGCACGCTGCGGATGACGGCGATGTCATCAACGCACTCCGCTGTGTGATTGAGAAGCTCACTGACCCAGGTTCCACATTGTCCATGGCGAGCAAACTTGAACATTGACGGAGCAACCGGCAGGCGAGCCTGGCCGCTGGTCATGGTCGTGATTCGCTGCCCCATACGAATGGTATCAGGAAGGTCTTTGTCGAAATGACCTTCCAGAACCGGCTTGTGGTCCCAGAGATCAATCTGGGACGGACCACCATTCATGTGCAGATAGATGATCGCCTTCGCTTTCGGCGCAAAGTGCGGAAATCCCATCAACGGCGGATGAACCTGAACGGTCTGCTCCGCGCGAGCTTCCTGCGCAGCGAGGATTCCAGCAGCGATTCCCCCAAATCGAATCCCGCCGCTCCCAAAAAACGTGCGGCGAGTCTGATTCAGGGACCAGTCATTCAGTGGATTCATGGAAATGCTCCGGAGTTTGTTTCCGAGCAGTTTCCCTTGAACCGGGATTCGTTGCAAACGACCCATCGACGCGGTTCGCTCCGCGAACCAGGCGAAGTTCTCCACGGCGGCTCGACGAGGCGGGCAACGACTGAGGACAGTCGTTCTACACTGCGACTATTTTCCGTCACCCATTTTTTGTCAGAAATCCACGGCGACGATCGCGACGGCTCAGATACTGCGGGGCAAAAGTTTTCAGTTTTCAGTGTTCAGTGATTTGATGGTGTGCCGGTGCGCTGGAATAGCCACGCTGCTTCTTCCGCTTCCGACCGCTTCGTGGCACGGGCTTCACTTGTGCTACCCGGTGTCGCGGTTCGCTCCGTCGAACATGGCGAAGTGATCCATGTTGGCCTTGCGGGCAACGACTGAGGACAGTCGTTCTACTCTGCGATCATTTTCTGTCACCCATTTTTGTCCGACATCCGTCACACAACGATCAGAATTCAGGTGCGGGCAAAAAAATGGCGGGGCAAAAAGATGAAGGAATGTCCTGTGCTTGATTCGCGTCGATTCGCGTTCATTCGCGGTTGCAAATGCGATTCTCGCGTCTGAAACGCATACCGGGAAGCTGACGCATCCCGCTCGCCGAAAGGGAGTTTTCAGTGTTCAGTGTTCGGTGTTCAGTAAGTCGGGTAGCACGCCTGAAGGGCGTGTGCCGCAGGCGCCGGAAGCTGATGAGTGCATGCGGTATTGCCAAGACACGGTGCCCAGGACGACGACGCTGTCCCGTCGGCTTCCGACCGCTTCGCGGCACAGGCTGCACCTGTGCTACCCAGTTGTTGCTCGAGAGGGGGTGGCAAAAGAATTGGGGCAGAAGAATAAACGCAGAAAAGCAAGACTCCAGAATGCGCCTGCGACTATTCTCTTGCCACCATTCTTCTGCCCTGCACCACATCGTGAGCTTTCATCGTAGACCGGAGCGTTGACACACTCCGCTCGCCGAATGAGTTCGTTTGGGGGCCGAAAGAAACGGAAGAAGGCGAAAAGCGGAAAGTCCGTCGTCGCCACTGCCTGCGACAATTTTCTGTCACACATTTTTTGTCCGACATCCGCCACGATGATCAGAGTTCACGTGCGAGCAAGAAGATGTGCGACCGTTCCGTTGCCTTATTCGCGTGAATTCGCGTTCATTCGCGGTTCCAAATGCGTTCTGCACGACTGAAACGCTTGCATGCGCTTGATGCCAAAGCCGTTCGCAACAAAAGAACACACTGGGCGGTACTGCGTTTCCACGGTCACCTGGATTCACGTGGACACTCGTCTGGTCGCTGGTCGCGGCAAGCCGCGAAGTGCCGCTCGGCAAGCGGCACCTACTGTGGAAAAATCGTGACGACAGGACTCGTTCCCACGATGTAGGTCACTTTGGATTCCGACTTAGGTCCTCCGTCGAACTTACGCGAAACCGTCACGTGCAGGTTCGATCCATCGGAGAACTCCTCCGGCAGTATCTCAAAGGAGACCAGCTTCTTGCCCTGTTCCCATGCAGCATCGCCCACAATGATGTCGGGCTTCAGGTCTTTCGGTTGTTTGCCATCAACCCAGGCCTGCATGGCCGTTTTGACGGAACTGCGAGCAAGATCTTTGTCCAGGGCATAGGTCTGAGCTTCTGATCCACACCCTGCCAGGAGGCCCAGGATCAGCGCGCAGAATGTGCTTCGAATCATGGTGGTACGAGTCTTCATAGGAGCATTCAATCAGCGAAGGTGAAAAGACAAGTGTCAAAGTCTGCACGTAGAAACTCGTTCCCTGCCAACTGGACGTCGGTCGTTCACAGGCGGCCTCCACCGGGATAAACCCGGTGGGGCATGAACCTCAGGCGAGTCAACAACGTGAGAAGTAACATGACGAGCCAGCAGGCTCAGCATGTTCCGGGGAATGGCTCTTAAGCGGCATTCCGCCTTTGTTAGAAGTCGCCCATGATTTCGGCGCCATCACGGCTGCCGAGTCCTCGCCAGATTCTCAGATCCAGATTTTCTGCGAGGAAGCGGACGGATCCGTCACACAGCAGCAACTGAACACCACCGGTATGCTGGCTGTTGGCGGTTGTTGCGATGCGTCCTGGAGGAAACATGCAGGAGCGTCCATTCGGTGGCAGCACATGGTTGTACTGATTCGTCGAGTGATACTGCTGAAGCCATGGACCACCGACGTTGGAATATCCCTGCATTGACAGGTCGGACACATTCGTGGCGTTGCACTGCTGCAGCGCTTCGTCCGGAGTATTTGGATAGGTGCCGGGACGGTATGTGTCGACGATCGGTGTCGAGATACCGTTGTTGCCGTCACCAGTCAGCTTCTCCGACATGGCCGCTGTGTTGCTCAGACCATCCGTGATGTCATTGAAACGAATGCGACTGTTGTGAAACACGATCCCGTTGGGGCTTGGCTGTCCAGCAGCTCCTGAAGAGTACATCACAATGCCGCTTCCGGCGTTCCAGTAGTAGTTGTTTCGGCCACCGACAGCCGCTGGAAGACGAGTCGGGTCTGAAGGGCAGCGAAATGCTGGCAGTTCCGTGTTGCGAGCAACCGTGTTATTCACATGGTTATGAGGAACGTTGAAGTCAACCAGCTTGTAGAGGTTGTCCTGCTCGATATAAGGCAGCAGTCGAGCATGAGCAGACACCGGCGTCGAAGTTCCATCGACGTCAGCGATCGGAATGCAGTTGTAGGTGTCGTGGTAGTTGTGAATCGCGATGCCCAGCTGATGCAGATTGTTCTTGCACTGGGTTCGGCGAGCAGCTTCGCGAGCCTGCTGGACAGCTGGCAGCAGCAGAGCAACCAGAATTGCAATGATGGCAATGACCACCAGCAGTTCGATCAGAGTAAACGCGTTTCGGCGTGAGGATGACTTTTTCATAGCTTTATGTCCTGCACAAATTGTGCGGCAAAATGACCATCTGGAACGGGAATCGGGCGCGAAAAAAGAATGGCCCAATAAGTACCGGTGAACCAACCTTGAACATCAAGTTTGCAAGTGGCAGCAATGCCAGAGACTCGTTGATTGGCGCTGAAACAACAGCGCTACGATGAGGAGGCCCGGGACGCTTTGAAGAAGCGATTGCACCAAATTCGCGGTAGGCTCTGCCGAACCAGGCGCAAAGGTCCGTGCCAGCGAAAGGCCCAAAAGCCCGTCAATGTG
The DNA here is from genome assembly GCA_964538835.1 of uncultured Chitinophaga sp. Lineage (GTDB taxonomy): Bacteria > Planctomycetota > Planctomycetia > Planctomycetales > Planctomycetaceae > SXXK01. The sequence continues at coordinate 14,363 of CAZIGZ010000011.1, forward strand.
TTATGCCAGCCTTAGCAGGCAAACAACACGAGCAAAGAACTGGCCACGAGCCGGCAGGCTCCTCAGGACACGGGGCGTTGCCCCGGCCTAGGCACAAGGTGGTCGAAAGATGGACATTGCCTGATAGTGCGCCCCGCGTTCAGAAGCGGGCAGGCTGATCATGTCACTGCTGGACATGAGCGACAATAAAGCGTCCAGCAGAACAGCTGGATCTGTCGACTGAGTCATGCTGGCCGGCGCCTGGGCTGGCAACAGCGGATTGGAATTGCTTCGACAATGCGGTCCATTGCACGGAGCAAATGGGTTCTTTCGAACATCCAGGTTGACCGCCAAAGTGTCTTCTGACTGTTCGGGCAACATCTGCCCATGGTGCTGAGCCACCGGCTGACCGTTCCGGTACAGATAGTGACCGCAGGTTTCTGCCTGAACACTCTGAAGGCCAAATGCTGAAGAACCGAGCAAAACGGCCAGACACACCACGAACCGGCGAATCGACGCACAGCATCGACCTGAATCCGGAGTCAGGTTGTTCTGGGTGAATCGCATACCAAAGTCTTCAAAACACTGAAAAAACAGCTGCCTGTTCCCATACTTCGGCGATTTTCCGACGGAAGTTCCCGAGAATTGGAACGAAGAGTCAGAACTTTACGACTTTCTGAGGCAGTTGTGCCAGTGAAAAATCGCAAAATCAACGAAAGCTCTGGGATCTCTGGCGAGATCCACTACAGAGTCCTTCACAGCTTTGCGTGTTAGGCGCATTGGTGGGCGATTGACGACAACCGCTTTACACGGTGGCCCAGCCGTTGAGTTCGAGGAAGCTCTGTTTCCAGTAGTACTGGTCCAGCACGCCGGTCGTGTCGCGGCCAAGGATTCGCAGGGCGGTGTAGAGGGCTTCGACGGTGGCGAGGCCGCCTTCGGGATCTTCGAAGATCTCTGATTTGCGAGGATAAGCCGTCCGAACCGGAGGCAGCGATCGCAGCTCCACGTGGGAGTAAAACGGTTCCATGCTGGCGGCTCGCTTCCATGTTCCGTCCAGCAACAGCAGGCCCTTCTGATCGTCGGCTTCGGACAGCACGGGACCGCCGATGCCGATGCGAACATAATTGGAGAGTTCGATCGGAACGGGATGCGGGAACGTGGTGAAGAGGTAGTCCGGGTTCTTGCGGAACGGTTCGACCGAACACTTACTGCGTCGCTCACGCGGGTGAATCACGATGACCGTCTTTGGGCGTGCTGTCAGGCTGATCGGGGTCGTTTGCATCACCGTTTGCTTCGCGTTGTTCCAGACCACAGCGGCACTGGGCGACTGCGGAAATCAATGCCCCTGAGTTTCACACAGGGTGGCAACGACATTGGTGAGTCCCAGCGTCGTTGCGGAAATCAGGAGCTCACCCGCTTCCAGTCCGGCTGAGGCTCCCAGCATCCGCCCCTGACCTTCGACCAGCCGAAAGACTCGATCCTTGCCTGGCGGAAACTGTGTCTCATACGCTCGGATCGACTGAATCTTGATCGCCAGCGTCGCGGAGATATCAGAAACGAATGCTCCGCCGCCCGCAGGATGATTCAGTGTCTGCAGTCCAAGCGGGTACCATATCTGTTTCTGAATTCGATGCACGGGCAAGCCATCAAAGTGCTCGTCCCATTTGGACAGACGAGAATAAAACACGGCGGCATCCGTAATCTGCATCGCCTGCCAGTGATCCGGCGAAGCCATCGGCGTTTTGTCGGCAATGCCCATGACGATTTTCGGGCGATATCGGCGAAACACTTTGGCCAGCTCGACTCGACACTCAAAACTGTCGAACAGGCGACGGTTGGGCAGAGTCAGCGTCTCACGCACTTGCACGCCAAGGACTTTTGCCGCGGCCTGAGCTTCCTTCAGACGCACTTCCGGTCCGGGACTCAGCGGTGTTGGTTCGCCGTCCGTCAGATCGACAATGCCGACTCGATATCCCAGCTGGACCATACGAGCCAGCGTGCCACCACAGCCAATTTCCACATCGTCCGGATGTGCGCCGACGGCAATCACATCCAAAGGTTCCGGAAGCGTTTCGTTTGCTGCCACTTTGACTTCCCGATCAGATTCATTCGCGACGAACTAACGAATCGCGTTCGCGGGATCCCAGCGAGCTACATTCGGGTCGCTCGGCACAACAAACAATTCGACTCGACGATTTCGCTGACGTGCCGGCTCGGTCGTGGACTTCTCCAGCGGATGGAATTCGCTGTAGCCCATCGCCGCGATTCGCTCAGGCTCCACGCCCAGCTTCAGCAGCTCTAGAATTACCGCATCCGCACGGTCAGTCGACAGATGCCAGTTGGTCGGATGCTTCAACGCCGTTTCCGGTCGAACGATGTTCTGATCGTCCGTGTGTCCAACGATCAGAATGCGAAGACCTTTTGCAGAACCTGCTGTCACGCTTGATGCGAATTCCTTGATCGTTGGTCCGGCTTCAGGACGAATGGCGTCGCTTCCCAGATCGAACAGAATGTCGCTTCGGAATCGATGCAGTCCGGTCGCCGGATCGTAATCAAATCCTTCGCCAGCGAGTGCAGGGTTGGTGCCCGAAGGATCAGTCATTGTGTCGTTCAGAGCCTTGGCGTAACGATCGGCCAGCCCGGCTCGTTCATCGGCCAGGTTCTTCAGTCGATCATTCATCGCGGACATCTGTCCCTGAGAATCCGCAAGCTGTGCCATAAGGGCCTGGTTTTCACAGCCGAGCCCCTGAGCAGCGGCGTTTGCTTCGTTCAGGGCCGCCTGAAGTCGAGCATTCTCCGCATACAGGTCTCTCGCGTGAAGCTGAGCGCTGGTGAGATCATCACCACCTTTGCTGCCGCAACAACCTGTGATCGACAGCACCGCGGTCAGCATCAGTCCCGAAATTCGCGGACTGACGATGTTACGCCGAGTCTGATTGCAGGGAATCGAGTTATTACTGCTCATAGGCCTGCTCATCCTTGAGAGCCATTGCTCAGAATCATGTCACGCCGGCGGCTGTCAGGCTGCGACTGCAATGTCCATAACGACACCGCCGGTGAAATGGGACCAGCAGAGTACCCAGGCGGGATTTCGTCCGTGAAGGGGCCTTTGAGCCTTTTTGAGCTGAATCGAGGCTCAAAAAACTGTTGAGTGTTTTTCCTCGACAAGGAGACGCAAATCCTGCCGAACTCAGCTGAACAAACGACTGAATGCTCGCCACCACTGACGCGTCATTCGGCAATTTCTGCCGAAAGGGAAATCTCCAGTTGGCCATCGTTGTCGCTCAGGCTGGTCCATTCGTCCTCGCAGCGAAGATACAACTGGCCGTCCGCAGGAAGCTGAAAACCTCTGTCCGGAACGATGACAAACTCTTCCGTCAGTCCCTTATCCGTTTTCACACAGCCAAGGATTCTGCCTTTGCCGGTCACCGGACTGCCGCGACCGGAATGCGGTGATTCATTTACATCGGTCGCCCATTGGCCTTCTGCCGTCAGCCGCAGACTCTGCGCTGACTTCGCTCTGACCAGAGACGCCTGCCATCCTCGATCAGCTTTGACAGTGCAACGAGTCACTTTCGACGAGGCATCACGGAAGCGAGCCTTCCAGTCCCAGCGGCAGCGCGAGACATCGAATCCGACCTGAAGATGGTCGAGGAAGAAGTCAAATTCAAATTCGAGCTCATCCATCTGAGACGGCCATGCTCGCTCAATCGTCCCGCCACGATTGCTCAGCAGGCTGACGCCAAGCGTTCGAAATCGTTCGGCATAGTTCGGGTTGTGTGCGAGGAAGTGGCACAGGGCCCAGCGCCAGGCATAGTTCTTCCAGCCATCACCTGTCCGATGATCCGGATCGGTGATTTGTTGCAGAGTTGGTCGCGGCGAGGACTTGAGAAACTCGACCACGTACTCCGGGCAGTTCACCGAGTTATCACCTTCGACCCAGTAGTTCCCCAGCTCGGCCATTCCTTCGGCATACCATGTCGGACCTGTCGTTCCAAAGGTCTGGAAGCAATAGGCATGAACCGCTTCATGCTGAGGCGTTCCGAACTTTGTGGACGCGTACACAACGGCCGTCATGTCGGTCACTCGGCCCCGCTTCACTCCGGCAGCGTTCGTGATGCCACCGTTGCGAACGGTTGCCAGAGCTTCCGGCGACAGGCTTCCCTCCGGCCAGTTCGACGTATCATCCACGATGTAGCACACGATCTTCTTCCGCACCGGCGCTCCCCAGTAGCGGGAGATCAGAGTCAGCATGGTCTCAAGACGCTCCAGCAGTTCCTGAGCATCCTCCTCGGCCAGATCCGTGTGAATCAGAAAGTTCGCCGACTGATACTGCGCGATTTGTCGAGCCTTCGAAGTCTCATCCCCCTTCACTTCCGGCCACCGACACCCGGCGCAGAGAAGCAGCATCGCCATGGCAACGCAAACGATCGCGTGCCATGCGCTGCGTATATGCCGGATTGTCTGCCAGAGACTCATGGCCACATTGTGCCATGAGGAAGCCCCGACGAAAATCGAGCCGTAGAATGGCCGCCCTCGGCCGTCTGCGTTTCACTTCTCGTTGATTTCCAAAATGAAACACGAAGGATGATCGAAGACAGGAACGAGACGGCCAAGGGAGGCCGATGGCGTCCATGCTACTTAGGGTGACGTGGGCAAGGCGTGTGGTAAACGGTTGGGACAACCGTTCTACACTTGTCTACGCGGCGCGGCGTTCGTACTGGAACCATTCGAAGAATGGGGCGCAGTGGTCTTCGACTTCAGCAATCTCTGAAGAGGTCAGCACGGTCCGGTAGTTGCCGATTTTCGATTCGGAGACTTTCCGGCCGCTCAGTTCTGTCGCCCAGGGAGCGTAGTGCGCGCTGCGGCTGAGAACTTCCTGAGTCACGTGTCCTGTGTCCGGTGTGTCTGTCACATCGATCGATTCAAAATCAATCCCGGTGAAGCCCGAGACTTCCTTCAATGTCTGTCGAGGATTCCTCGCAAGGTTCTCATAAAGCACGATGGCCAGGCGTTCCCGAAACTCCGGATCGGAGATATTCAGCACAGGCGCGTAGAAGGCCAGAAAGTGCTGGCAGAGTTCCGGGATGTTGCGCTGAGTGAACAGGTAACGCTGGCCGATCTGAGCCTGCTTCTGTCCGACTTCGACCATCGATGCAATCACATCGCGCGGATCGCGAACCATCAGAAGGAAGATCGATTCCGGCACCAGTTCGTACAGCTCCGGCCAGACTCGGGTCAGATGAGGTTCCTTCAGGACCAGATGGGCCGGGTTGCCAAGGTTCTTCCGGCTTTGTTCCAGGAAGGCTCGCACGACCAGCGAACTGAACTGCCTCAAACCGGCTTCGTCCCCAAAGTAGCTCGCGTGATTTCCGGAGAAATTAGTCTTGGTGTCTTTGTACAGGCTGACCTGAAGTCTCAGATAACTGGCTTCAAACACGTAAGGATTCGTCAGCGCGGACTGACAGAGCAGCTGCTGCATGACAGAGGTTCCGCTGCGCTGGCTGCCACCCACAAAAATCCATGCCATGATTTCTACTCACGGGTTCTACGACTGAACGACACTCGGTCTGTTTTCGAAGATCGAACGACTTGAGCATCTCTGAGCGACTTTCCTGGCGAGATTCAGAGACCAGCATCCATGGTCCCGGATTCCGTCCAGGGAAAAACGTGCATCGGTGCGTGAAAGTCCTCAGGTGGAAAAACAGGCGGCATTTTGTAAAACCCGGCCACACGGCTGGTCGAGCAGAAGCTGTGCGGCCAAATCGGGCTCATCCCACATGAGGACCATCGTGAAAGAACAGAAGACTCAGACCAAAGGCCACCAGCGAACTCGCCGCGATCACGCGACTGAGCTGACGCAGGATTACGTCGAAGCCATTGCCGAACTGGAAGCAAAGCTCGGGGTCTGTCGCGTTCGAGATCTGGCGAAGCGATTTGCCGTCAGTCATGTCACCGTCAACCGCGCGGTGGCTCGGATGAAGCGGGACGGCTACGTGGATGCTCAACCGTACGCTCCGGTCACACTGACCGACAAGGGCCGCAGCCTGGCTCAGTTTTCACAGCGACGGCACGAGATTGTCTTTTTGTTTCTTCGAACCCTGGGCGTCAGCGAACGAACGGCCTCGATCGACAGTGAAGGGATCGAGCATCACGTCAGCGACGAAACTCTGGGACTAATGGAAAAGTTTTGCCAGCAAAGTGGTCGCTAGCATTTGGCCCTCCCCGAGCTTGCTGGCGCTCGCTCGACCCCTCCCTTCGCTTCGCGTTGGAGGGGGGAATTTCTGGTGCAAATGCGAGTAGGATGGCCGCCCTCGGCCGTCTGCGTTTGACTTCTCACAGTTTTCCAAATTCGTTTACGTCACCCCAAACAGGTTTGGATCGAATGGAGGTCGAAGGATAATCGCAGTAGGAACGCAAGACGGCCGAGGACGGCGATTTTGCTACTGACGCTTGCGGGAAGCCGCGGCTTCTTCCAGATGCTGTTCCAGATTTCTCGCGGCCGACTGAATCGACCAGCGTGTTCGTGCGAAATCCTGAGCCGCGATGGCCACGCTTTGAGCCGCTTCGGGCTGAAGCACGAGGGCCTCAACGGCACAACGGATCGCCATTGCATCGTTCACTGGAACCAGAGTCCCGTATTCTCCACCGTGCAGAATCTCCGACGGGCCTGACTGACAGTCGGTGGAGACCACGGGCGTTCCGCAGGCCATCGCTTCCAGAAGAACGTTGGGCATTCCTTCCATCAGTGAGGCGAGAACGAAGACGTTCGCAGAACGGTACCAGGCCGGCGCGTTGGATTGAAAGCCCACCAGTCGCACGACATCCTGCTGCCCCATGTGATTCTGAAAGCCCATTTGATTGATCATGAACTGCAGCGAATCGCGATGAGGCCCGTCACCCAGAAGCGCGAGACGAATGGCCACCTGCGGCATACTCTGGCAAAGATCGCGGACCGCCTGAATGAGCACATGAAAGCCTTTTTCATGATTCAATCGTCCGGCGGATACGATTCGAAACACGGGGCGTCCCGTTTGATCGTGCGACTGATTCCACCACTGGTCATTCACCGGAACCCGGGCTGCCTGGTCGATCGCATGGAAGTCCACACCGTTGTAATGCGTCACAATCCGCTTCGGCTGAATGCCGTAAAACCGAATCGCCGACTCTCGCGCACCGTTTGACACCGCGAGTACTCGGAAGGACCGATTGTAAAGCCGGTGCAGCATGCGGCGTTTGAACCACTGAAACCGACCTGCGACCGGGGCGAAACCGATTTCCGGATTTGTCACGACCGTGGAAACATTGGGCACACCGACCTTCTGAGCACCCGCGGCGGTGATCAGCGTCATCAGAAACGTTCGATCGTAGCTGACATCGACCTGGTTCTCCTGCAGGCAGCGAGCATAATCGCGGACTCGGCGCGAGTGCATCAGGCCGGGAAGATAAAGCCGCGAAGGAGTGACTCGCTGATCAAACGAATGGACTCGCACATCGCTCGGGATCTGTGCCAGCAGCGGACCGGTTCTGTAGACCAGGTACAGATGTGGTTCAAAGCGGCTGCGATCCAGATGCTGCAACAGAAGCACCAGCTGACGTTCCGATCCGCCGCCGTGCATTCCGCCGATCGCCAGCATGACTCGAAGTCGTACCATTACTTTGGCGTAGCGCTGGCTGGCGTGGTTTCAGCAGAATCACCTTCCGCGGCTGTCGGTTTGGCCGCGGCTTTGTCGTCGGTCTTCTCTCCGGTCTTCTCCGTGGACTTTTCTGCGTCGGCAGGTACCGGGGGTTCGCTCAGATCAAACTTCGGCTCGGCCGTATCCTTCGCGGCTGCGGGAGTTTGCTGCGGGGAACCAGACGGAGGCGCGTCCTGACATCCGACTGCGAATGTGGCAAGCAGCAACCAGCTGAGTCGGGTGAACTTCATGCGGACGAATCCTCGGAAATGGTGGCATCGACGGAAGACCAATCGATCGTGCGACAGACGTTTTCTCGCAGCCATCGAATCGCCAGGGCCACGGCACAGGGAGTATCGCGAATCGTCGTTGCATCCGTCAACGATATGACGCAGAACAGCACGCGCACCTGCGAATTCATGATGCAGCCGCACCGGATGGCTTGCGCCATTCCGCTACAACCGATCCAACCCTCACAAATCTCCAACCAGCCTTTGGAGACACGTCCCATGACGGGATTCCCGCCGCGATTGTTGCGTTCCTGACCTACGGTCCCTGAGGACTTGTTGCATTTTGTCAACCTGCTCCGACAGACCTCGATTGACTCAAAGGTGCCTCATGCTGTCTCGGAAGATTTCTGCTATCCTCGCTGTCGTTCCCGTCCTTGCGGCGTTCGCATCGTATTATTACATGACGGACCCAAGCCAGAACCTGGTGGCTCAGCCAACGAGTCCAAAGAACGCCGAGAATCAGGAAACAACGACAGAAGAAGAAGCGTCGTCCGAAACTCCCGTTGAGCCTCGGATTGAGACAGCGTTTCTGGATCGTTCTGCAGACTCTGTGCCGGCTCCCAAATCACCGGAGCCACGTGCCGCAGAAGCTCGTCCTGCTGAGCCACGAGTTCGCGTCAGCGATTCGACTCATGTCTCTGCACCATCCAGATCTTCACGAAGCAAGGGCGCCATTCAGGCCTTCACAGAACCGTATCGAGACATCTCTGTCGCTGCGGCCGAAATGGGAACACTCTCTGAATTGAAGGTTCACGAAGGCCAGGTCGTTCATCAGGGCGACATTCTTGCGATCCTCGACGACGAAGTGCTCCAGGCGTCACTTCAGGTGGCCAAGCGCAGCATGAGTGTTGAAGGGATGCTGAAGTCTGCTGAAGCGGACGTCGTGATGAAGCAGCGAGAACTCGAAAAGCTGAAGGAACTTCGTGGCCGGGACCATGCGAGTCAGCAGGAAGTGGATCGAATTGAAACGGAACTGAAGGTCGCTGATGCTCGCGTTCAGTCGGTTCGCGAAGATCTTGAAATCAAGCAGCTGGAAGCTCGCCGCATTGAATCTCAACTGGAACAGCGTGTCGTTCGAGCTCCGATGAACGGAATCGTCACCGAACTGGCACGCGATCCTGGTGAGTTTGTCTCGCCATCAGACCCGACGATTGCTCGCATCGTTCAGCTCGATCAGCTGCTGATCGTGTTCTCAGTGCCGCTGATGCATCGAAACGAAGTGGCGGAACAGGAAACCGTCAACCTCCTGATCGGAACCGAAAAACAAAAGGCCACCGGCATCGTGGAATTCGTTGCTCCAACATCGGACACGTCCAATTCGTCGGTCCGAGTAAAGGTACGAGTTGCCAACGAAGGTCGTCAGTTCCAGAGCGGTGAACCTGCGGAATTGATTCTCGATTCTCTCGCCGAACAACAGCCAAAGGCTGCTCAGGAATCGACTCCGGTTGCTCGCAAAGGCTAAGTGTAAAACGATTGTCCTCAATCGTTTCACATCGTCTGATAACATCGGGAACGAACGATTAGCGGAAGGGCGCAAGCCCTCCGGTTTCGTCGAGATCAAGGGAAGGGAGCAGCTGAGGACAGCTGCTCTACTTTGAACGATCCAGCCAAACAAGACCGAGGCCCATTCAGCCACGGAGCGGCGTGATGCCAACTGACTCTCCCTCAACAATCGCCGAGCCTGATGCAGTGAAGCACAGTCCGGCTGCGCCGTGTCAGCTGACTGATGAGATTCGGGCGGCGATTTTGTCCGCCAGCAATCTCAGTCAGGTTCAGTCCGCTACAGCTCGCGCGATCAAGACGATGGTTCCTTCGGCCATGGCCTTCTGGTGGAGTCCCCCCGCAACCGCAGGACAACCATCGCGACTGGACGGATTACTGTGTCCATCTGAAGGGCTTGCCGCCTCATTCACAGAACAACTCGGACGCATAGCAGGACAGGCCGTCGCGTCATCGACGCTGCAGACCGCAGCGATGGAACCGCAGTCTCGGCTGTTGATGACGGCGCTTCCAATCCCCGCGATTCCAGGGCATTGTCTTTTGGTGACCGAAGATCGCTATCCTTCTGCGACGTCACACACCGTTGATGACAGAGATGCCAGTGGTTCCATCAGCCCATCGACTGCCAGTGCTCTTGTGAGTCTGATGCCTGCTCTGAGCGAATGGGGGCTGAAGAATTCAAGCCGACAGTCCGCCGGAGAAGCCGCAACGGTGGCCGCACTGATTGAACTTGTCAGTCGGGTTCAGTCAGCGAGCGACGTCCATTCCGCAAGCCAGCGTCTGGCCGACAGCCTTCAGACGCATCTGGGAGCTACGACAGCCGTTGTTGGCTTGTGTCGTCGAGGATTATCGGAGTGTCGCATCGCGGCCATTTCCGGGGGCCAGATTATCGATCGCCTCAGCGATGAAACTCGGCAGATCGAAGCCGTGCTTCAGGAATCCGTCGTTCGTGGCTTCAGCGCGGTGTGGCCGGTTGCTGACCGCCAGAATCGACACGCGCTGATGTCGCATGAACAGTATTCCGAGAGTCTTGGCGGAAGTACACTCGTTTCCATGCCGCTGCTTTCCGAGGAAGGTCAGCCGGCCGGATGTCTGCTGCTGGTGTTTTCGGAAGCGGATGGCCGAGTCGCCCTTGCTGAGCGATTCCTTCGAGCGGGCTCGGGGGCACTGGGAAGCTGTCTGCATGTTCTTCAAAAGCTGGCCGACAGTCAGTGGCTTCAGAACCTTCGTCAGCTTCGTCGCGCCATCACGGTCTCCCGACTGCACGTCGCAGCGTGGGTCATCGGATGTGGTGTGGCCGTGTTGCTGCTTCCGGTGACGTACACCGTCAAAGGCGACGCGGAACTTCAGCCGGTGGAACGACACTTCGTCGCTGCTCCGTTCGACGGACCATTGGCAGAGTGTCTCGTCGAACCTGGTGATGTGGTCGAAAAAGATCAGTTTCTTGCTCGCATGGACGGGCGTGAGATTCGATGGGAACTTGCGGAAGTTCAGGCGACACTGAACAAAGCCACCAAGGAACGAAATACTCAGCTGAGCAGCCGCGAATTCGGAAGTGCGGCGATTTCAGGACATGAGATCCAGCGACTGGAACAGCGTGAATCGCTGCTGAAACATCGCGACACCAGTCTGGAGATTCGCAGCCCGGTCGAAGGCGTCGTCGTCACTGGCGATCATCGTGAAGCGGAAGGCGTGCCGCTGGAGATGGGTCAGACTCTGTTTGAAATTGCTCCCCTGGATGCCATGACCGTGGAGGTTGGTATTCCGGAAGAGGACATTCGTCATGTTGCTGAAGGTATGTCCGTTCGCATACAGATGGACGCAGCGCCGGACGTGGTCCTGTCAGCCCGCATTCGTCGCATTCATCCTCGCGCGGAGATTCGAGACAGCGAAAACGTCTTTGTCGCGGAAGCAGAACTGGAAGAACAGCCAGCAGGACTGCGGCCTGGCATGCGAGGAACCGCCAAAGTGATGACTCGCCGACGTCCGCTGGGATGGAATCTGTTCCACAAGCCTGTGGCCTGGATCGTCGGCTGGCTGGGGTGGTGACATGCAGGGTTTGCCTGACATCTCCACGGTCGAACTGAGCCAAACGAAGCTGAGGCTTCGTGACGACCTGCGATTTCTTCCACAGTGTTACGCCGGCGAGACGTGGTATCACCTGGAAGTCAGTACAACCGCCGAGTTCTATCGAGTCGGTTTTGCGGAATACACGTTTCTGTCATTGCTGGATGGCAAAACCAGCTTTGCGGAAGCACTGGCCGTTTCTGCACAAAAGCTGGCATCAAGCGCTTTGAACCAGCAGCAGGCCATGTCATTGTACTCCTGGTTGCTGGAACATGGACTGGCGTCGCTGGTTGACGAAGAAACAGCGTCCTCCGGTGCCTCCACGTCTGCTCGTCGAAAAGCCAGCGCCGCGTCGATCTGGCATCGCCTGAACCCGTTTTGGATTCGCATTCCGTTTGGGCGGCCCGAAGCGTTTCTGAGAACGCTGCAGCCTCTTGTCGGCTGGGTGTTTTCGCCGGCCGTGATGTTGTGTTCGCTGGTGCTGTTTCTGATCGCTGGAGGTCTTCTTCGATCCCACTGGTCGCTGTTTCAGTCGGCCTCTGCGACAGTGATCTCGCGAGACAACTGGTTCTGGCTGCTGATTGCCTGGGTGGGCTTGAAGTTCATTCACGAAACGGCACACGGCCTTGTCTGCCAGCGCTACAGTGGTGCCGTGCGTGACACAGGAATCATCTTTGCGTTCTTCACGCCGATGGCCTACGTCGACGCCAGTTCCAGCTGGTCGTTTGCGTCTCGATGGCAGCGAATTCACGTTGCGATGGCCGGGATGTTTGCGGAACTGATCATCGCGTCCGTCTGCATGATTGCATGGACTCAGACGGATTCACCGGAGCTTCAGTTCTGGCTGCAGAATGTGATCCTGATGGCCAGTCTGTCGACGCTGCTATTCAACCTGAATCCTCTGATGAAGTTCGATGGTTACTTCATCTGTTCGGATCTGTTGCAGATTCCAAATCTCAGCAGTCAGTCGATGGAAGTACTTCAGTCCGGCGTGCGAAAGATTCTGCTGGGAGAAAGCTCCAGCCGACCTCAGGCCGTTGGGCACCGCTGGTGGATTCTGCTGAGTTACGGAGTTGCGTCTGCGATCTGGAAGCTGTTCGTTTCCCTGTCCATGCTGCTGGCCGCATCCGTTTTGTTTCACGGAGCAGGATTACTGCTGGCGGGCTTTGGGCTGTTCCTCTGGTTTGCTCGTCCGCTGTATCAGATCCTGAAGCAGTGCGGGGAACTCTGGCGTCAGCGTCCGGAACGACTGGTGCGAGGATCGTTGCTGGGCGGAATCGCTGCGGCAAGCGTTCTGGTGGCCGTCACCTGTCTTCCGGCTCCTGTGATGATGTCGGCTCCGGGAGTTGTCGACTTTACCGACGGCGAAACCGTGCGTGCTGAAACCGCGGGCTTTGTGGAACAGACGTTTGTCGAAAACGGGCAGCGCATTTCCAAAGGAGACCTGTTGCTGAAACTCCGCAACGACGATGTCACGGCCAGGCATGTCGATCTGGTGCACAGCATTGCTCAGGAAGAGCTGCGCCGTCAGACCGCATCCAATGAACATGATTCCGGCGCGCTGAGTATTTCGGAGGGCAATCTGGAATCGCTTCATCGACAGCTTGTGGAGACTCAGAAGGAACTGGCCGGACTGGAACTGCGAGCAACCCGCGACGGCGTTGTCGTGGGAAGTCGGCTCAAGGAACTCGTGGGCACGTTTGCTCCGGCGGGCAAAGATCTGATGTCGATTGGTCTGCCAAACGACAAGGAACTTCGACTGTCGATTGGCCAGCGAGAACTTCCGGAAGCCCTGACGCGAGTCGGCCAGCCGGTTCGGGTGCGCATTGGAACTCGCAGCAGTATCACGGGAACTCTGAAACGCGTGAATCCTCGCGCGAGTCGCACGATTCCTCATGCGGCTCTTGCTGCTGTGAATGGCGGCGAGCTTCCTGTTGTGCAGGACGAACAGAAGACGGACGGCGAAAGCCCGCTTCGGCTGACCGAGCATCGCTTCACGGCTGTTGTGGAAATCCCAACGGAGGAAGCTGCGATGCTCTTCTGCGGCGAACGAGGAACAGCCTCACTGGGCCTGCCATCGATGTCACTCGGCCACTGGGTCTGGCGCAGCGGCAGCGACTGGATGGAAAACCAGCTCGCAGCCCCGCTCAAGCCGTAGAATGGCCGCCCTCGGCCGTCTTTGTCCTACTTACGCCCACAATTCGATCGCTTAAAATACGGTTTGAGGTGAGTCGAACGAGTTTGAAGAGCAATGCAAAGTGAAACGCAGACGGACGAGGGCGTCCATCCTATTGCCGTTGCTACACGGGCGGGGGCGTTTTGGGCCAATAATGTCTGGCGGGTTGCGAACTATCGGGAATGACCGCGGTAGCCTCGCCGAGTCGATATAGGACTGTTTTTCCGTGTGAAGTAAGATGTGCACGGAAACAGGAAAACTCGGCAGCGATGGAATTCCAGAGATCAGACCATGCAGCGCAGAATGGCTTTCCTCACGGTGTTCTCGGCATTTGCCGCGGCGATGTCGCGGGTGAACGGCGATGAGCAGCGAAGTTCCGAACAGACAGACGGCATCACAGATGAGGACACAATGGCGGATCCGGCAGCTGGGCCTCAACCAGGAATGATGACACTTGGCGGACGTCAGTTCTGGGGTGATGTGTTCTTTCTGCGAGGATATCGGATCCAGCAGAACGTGTTCACCGGACACCATCGACTGCTGGATGCCAGTGATCGCCGCTATGCCTCGGGAACACTGGAACAATGCCATGCGACGCTGAAGGAGATTCGTGAGGCGAAGGGGCTGCAGCCGGATGCCGGCCACGTTGTCATCTTTTTGCATGGCCTGGGTCGGTCTTCGAAGTCAATGAGCCCCATCATGACGGCACTGGCAGACAAGACTCAGACGGCTGTTCCATTTGAATATCCGAGCACACGAGTTTCTCTTTCTGACTGTGCCAAATACCTGGCCAAAGTGATTGCCAGTCTGGACCATGCGGACAAGATCAGTTTTGTCGTGCACAGCATGGGTGGTCTTGTCGTTCGAAGATATCTCCAGGACCACAAAGATCTTCGACACCATCGCTTCGTCATGCTGGGAACTCCGAACCGGGGAGCGGACCTGGCCGACATGCTTCACAGGAACTTCCTGTTCAAGGCCGTGTATGGTCCAGCCGGACAGGAGTTGGTTTCCAAAGACGATGGAACGATTGCATCCTTGCCGACTCCGGATTTTCCATTCGGCATTATTGCCGGGGGCAAAGGTGACGGAGCGGGCTACAACAAGATTCTGAAAGGCGACAACGACGGCACCGTGACCGTTGACAGTACTCGCCTTGACGGCGCATCCGATTTCATGGTCGTCCCGCGGATTCATTCGTTCCTGATGAATGATCCTGCCGTGATCGAAGCGGTGAATTGCTTTCTGCAGACGGGACGGTTTCGTCGAAGCTAGGTGCTTATAGCACCGGAGAGCTCGCGCCCTTCCGCGACTTTATGTTGCATCCGTCGCTTCGGCTCTTAACGTGACGTCGATGCGGTCTCTGACGATTTCGAACATGCCTGGATGCAGACCGAACGGTGGCGTGAGATGCCACGGGATGCTGGGATGCGCTTCAGCGGCTTCGCGGACGAGGGCCGGAATGTCTTCGGTCCAGTGGCGTCCGGGAGCGAGAAACCAGGGGAACACGACAATTCGCTTTGCCCCGCGTTCCACACACCGATCGAAGGCCTGGCGAATGGTCGGTTCTGCCAGTTCCATGTGAGCCGGTTCGACGATGGAGTAATTCGACAGTGCGGCAAAGCGTTTGGCGGCCTCCACCAGCTGACTGTTGCTTTCGGCACGTCGCGAGCCGTGGTCGACGATCAGAATGGCAGTCAGTGGTGGCATTGTTGTCCGCCTACTTCTTCTTTCCCTTGCGTTCTTTTTCGCGCTGACGCTCAGCTTCTTTCTGAGCTTCCGCAGCCTTTTCGAGCAGCCGATCCCAGAAGCCCATGACCTTTGGTTTTTCGGCAGGTGCCTCCTGAGTCTTTCGGGCAACAGGCTGAGCAGGTTCGGCATCCGGTTCGATCACCTGCACAGTCGCAGTGGTCGGCGTCACTTTGCCCGTGCCCAGAAGTTTTCGTTCCGCAATGCTCCAGAGGCTGGAGGCGATGAAGTAAACGCAGAGTCCGGAGGGCTGATGCCAGAAGAAGATGCCCATGATGGCCGTCATGAAGTTCATCATTTTGTACTGCAGCTCCTGCTGTTCATCCTGAGCAGGCGGCATGAACATTTTCTGCTGAATCAGAAAGAGTCCGACAGTGCAGAGCGGCAGAATGCTGAAGTCGTGTCCAAGGCCAAGCGGCATTGCAAACGGAAGTCGGAACAGAGCATCGGGTGCTGCGAGGTTATCGATCCAAAGGAACTTCTGCAGTCGAAGGTCGATCGCCGAATTCAATGCCGTGTAAAGACCGACGAAGATCGGAAACTGCAGGAACAGCGGCAGGCACCCGGACAGCGGGTTGATGTTATTCTTGCGCCACAGTTCCATCTGTGCTCTCGCGAATTTCTGCTGATCGTCAGCGTACTTTTCCTTCAGGGCTTTCAGCTGAGGCTGCAGTTCCTTCTGGCGAGCCGCCATGATGGCCTGCTTGCGAGAGAGCGGAAACAGACAGCCTCGCACCAGCACCGTCAGGCTGACGATTGCCAGAACATACGGCATGCCGAGCCCGTAGAAGAAGTCGAGCAGGAAGTGCATGACTCGCGCAACCGGCCCGAACCAGCCGTAATTCAGAACCTGTCCGGCCGAAAACGGCGGCGGGTCCAGCAGTTCGCGTCGCTTGGGTCCGACGAAGAACTCGTAGGAATGGCTAACGGTTTCTTTTGCGCCGACTTTCAGAGGAGTCGATGCAAATCGAAAACTGATGTCGGCAGTTCGAGGATCCACGGGGCGGCCAAAAAACGCCGTCCAGATGCCTCGAAGAACCCGCGTGACAAAGAATGCGTCGGACGTTTCCCTAAGGTCCGGACCAATCAGCATCGGATAGGTTCGATCAATCCACGTCGCGGCCGCTTCTTCGCCTTCCGCAGCAGGAGCCTCCGGAACAGGAGCAATCATTGCCGAGAAGAACTGAACGTCGATGCCGGCATAGCGCGGAGCGGTCGTCCATTCATGATCTTCACGAAGCTCTGCCCGCAGTTCATCCAGGCTGGCCTTGCGACCCATTTCGGATTCGATCGTGTTGCAGTAGCCCTGCAAAGAGGCCACGTTGAGCGTAGCTGCTTTGTTGCCGCCCGCAAACTCCACGTGGATATCACGATACTTGAACGTGTGCTCTCGGTTTTCCAGCAGCAGACCCACTGGTCCCTGCAGTTCGTATTCGAACACCGTGGGAGCATCCGTCAGGTTAATCACATCCAGTGTGACGTTGACCGTGTAGAGCTTTGGATTGTCCTTCCATGCGGTGGCCAGTTCATCACCGGTCAGTTTGGACTTCGGAACAGAGTACGTCTTGCGCAGCCGGAGTGAACCGTCCGGTGCGTCATACTCGTAGACCGCCGTAGCAGCATCTTCGGTCGTCTTTGATTCTGCCAGTTTCCAGTGAGCCGACTGAAGAGACTGTCCGTGCTGTTCGAGAATCGCGTCAATGCCAGCGGCCGCGATGGAAAACGTTCGATCAGCGGTGTCGTTGTTGCCGACAATCTGAGCTGCTTTTGTCTGATCCTTCAGGTCACGAAACTGCGGCGAAGTCAGAGAAACTTTTTCCACAGAGCCACCGACGGACGTCAGGACCACTTCGAGGGCGTAGCCGCTTTCCGGATCCAGTGAACCAAGCGTCACCGAAGAAGCTTCGTTATTGGCAATCTGAATGCTGGCGGGAGCTGCATCGCCATTGCCGGCAGCCTTCACAACTTCAGCGGCCTTCGCCTTTTCGGCAGCCGCAGCAGGTGGTACTGGCTTCTTTGGCTTTGGTGGCGGAGAAAAGTAGGCTGACCAGATCCACAGAATGAGCATGCTGGACAGCAAGAATGTAAACAGTCGGCGATTTTCCATACGCTCTTATCAAACCTTAGCACAGATGCGTGCTTCAAACACCGGATGACAGGCCTGCGGACGTGAGTGCACTTGTGAGCACCCATAATTCCCGGGTCCAGACGGGGCAGAGAAGATATCCAATCTGAACGGGGCTCGATACCAGGGGATCTCCCGAACTGCACATTCTCAGCAGAAATCTGTGCCAAAAACGCCGCCTGGACGGACTCCGTTGAGTCTTCCGGGGGAAACCGGCTGATGAATCTCGGCACAAATCGAGTCCGCTGAATGCCTGTTCAAAAGCGGGGGAGCGAACTTCCAGAGCCCTTATGGATCGTCGTACTTCGAATGAACGAACCGGAAGCAATCGAGTTCCGTCAGCTGTTGCTCCAATCGGGACATCGGCTTTAACACTCGAAAAGCAACAATCTGCCTGATCAGCCCAGCGAATCCCACAGCTGGTCGAACTGTTTTTGAAAGCGCGAGACCAGAGGAGGGAGGTCGAGGATGACGAAGTTCTCCTCATTGTTTTCCGCGGCGCCGCGAGTCCAGTTGTAGCTTCCGTTCAGCAATGACTTCTGGTCGAAGATCGCAAACTTGTGGTGCATATGATAGGCCGTCCGATCGACTCGAACGGGAACTCCGGCGGCTGCCAGTCGGTCCGCATCGGATCCTTCATCGGCGGCCTTGTCGTTGTCGGTGATGATTCGGATTTTCACACCACGCTCAAAAGCACGCAGGATGGCAGACGTGATTCGGTCATCGGTAATCGTGAAGACACAGACATCTGCAGTTCTTTTCGCATCAGCAAACATCTCACAGATGTCAGCCGGACAGTTATCCTGAGGGCTGAAGCTGGCTCGAACGGAGATCGGTGCAGACTGAGCATCGATGGGATGCAGCAGCCGAACGATGTCTTCCAGCCAGTTGACCATCGTTGCCGATTCACCCAGCTGTTCCTTTACAAACGCAAACGCCTGATTGCGCAGCTGAGCTGTCTTCTGTGCATCCGGAGCGAGCCGTTCAAGCCACTGCTTGAGTTCATCCTTCTCTGACCGAGCAACTTTCTGATCAGCAAAACTCTGCTGGAGAAGCTGTGAGAATTCGTGGGTGCTCATGAGGTCTTTATCCCATGGTCGTCGTCGTGTCCGTTCCCGTCCCATCCACCGCCAACTCAGTCGTCCGTTCTTCGCTGAGGCACGAAGTTGCGAAGGTAGTTGTAGCTTTGCTGAAGTGATGCGATGCGATCTTCGAGCGATCCTTCGTAGGCTCGATCTTCCACTTCAACACAGACTGGGCCGCGGTAACCGCAGTCGGTCAGTGTGGAGAAAAATCTGCCCCAGTTGACGTCGCCCATGCCTGGCAGCTTTGGAGTGTGGTAGCGGTTCGGATGCGCCATGATGCCGACTCGATCCAGCCTGTGCTGGTCCAGTCGCACGTCCTTGGCATGAATGTGAAACAGACGATCGCGGAATTCCCTCATTGGGGCCAGATAGTCCATGTGCTGCCAGATCATGTGTGACGGATCGTAGTTCAGGCCGAAGTTTGGCGATGGAATGTCGTGGAACATTCGAGTCCAGATGTCCGGAGTTGTCGCCAGGTTTTTGCCGCCAGGCCATTCATCGGCGGTGAACAGCATCGGACAGTTTTCGATGCCAATCCTGACTCCCCGATGTTCCGCAAGCTTAATCAGCGGCTGCCATGTGCTGAGGAATCGAGGCCAGTTGTCGTCGACGGATTTCGTCCAGTCGCGTCCGACGAATGTGTTGACTCGGTCAAGCCCCAGGCGAAAAGCCCCTTCAATGACCAGGTGAAGATGAGCCACTGCGGCGTCTGCTTCAGATGAATTGGGGCTGAGCGGATTTGGATAGTAGCCAAGGCCACTGATCTGCACGCCGGTCTTGTCGACCTTCTTTCGAATCTCGGTTACCAGGTGTTCCGTCAGATTCGCCACATCAATATGGCTCACCCCCGCATAGCGTCGTTCTGCTTTTCCTGTTGGCCAGCAGCAGACTTCCACGCAGTCGAATCCGATTTCTTTTGCCGTTTCGAAAACCTGATCGAAACTGAGATCCGGAAGAATGGCACTGACAAAACCGAGTTGCATGGCACGAGCCTTATGGTCGTTCGAGAAGGTGGTAACGCAACAGTGCTCCGGAAGAGTTTTCCCGGAGCACTGTTGTCGGATCCGCAGCCTGACTAGCCAAGTTCCGTTCGAACTTTTTCCAGCAACGCCTTGGTGGCTCGGATGCCTGCGAACTCGTCCAGCGTTCCGCCTTCGTATTCGATTCCGACGTATCCGCTGTAGCCCGCTTCCAGAACGATCTTCATCATGCGGAGATAATCCGTCTTCGTTTCGTTTCCAGCAGCATCGAAATCATGCGACTTCGCGCTGACGGCCTTGGCGAACGGCATCAGTTCGGTCACGCCCTTGTAGCGGTCGTACCACTCTTCGTCCTTGATACGGAAGTTGCCGAAGTCTGGCAAAGTTCCGCAGTTCTTCAGATTGACGAGTTTCATCACGGACGCGAGCCACTCTCCGCTGGAAGACAGGCCACCGTGATTTTCGACGATCACATTCAGGCCATGCTCCGCACCAAATTCTGACAGAGCCCGCAGACCATCGGCGGCACGATGCAACTGCTCTTCATACGTTCCAGCGCTGCCCGCATTGACTC
Source organism: uncultured Chitinophaga sp. (assembly GCA_964538835.1). GTDB lineage: Bacteria > Planctomycetota > Planctomycetia > Planctomycetales > Planctomycetaceae > SXXK01. The sequence continues at coordinate 34,564 of CAZIGZ010000011.1, forward strand.
GAATGGAATGGCAGCCGAGGAACTTGGCGGCTTCGACCCACTTGTAATGATTCTCAACGGCCTGCAGTCGCTTCTTCAGGCTTGGGTCACCGAGGTTACCTTCGCCGTCGATCATGATCAGCACGCTTTTCACGCCGTTGTCTTCGGCTCGTTTCTTGAGTTCAGCGAGGTACTTCGTGTCCTTCGCTTTGTCCTTGAAGAACTGGTTCACATATTCAACGGCCTCGATCCCGAATTCTTTCTTAGCCGTCATTGCAAAATCGAGGTTATCCAGCTTGCCGCCGAAGATGGTTCGATGCAGCGACCATTCGGCCAGAGAGATTTCGAACTTTGCCGCAGAACCTGACGCTGCGGATGCGGATGTCGTCATCAGTCCGGCCGCAGCGACGGCAGAAGAGGCGAGGAACGAGCGACGGGAAACAGGAGCTTTCATAAGCGGGACCTTTCGAGTTCGGAGACAAATTTCAGCGAAAGCTAGTGTAATGACCTGTTTTCGCGATCACAAACCCCGGGGGCTTTGCGTATCAAAGAGGGTCACGTGTGAAAATCTGTGAGTCCCTTTGGCTCGAATCGTCCATGGAGGCATGAGAGAGAATTCTCTGAAGGAGAATCTTCGCAAGCGGTTCCTTTCTTCCGTCCTGAGTGACAGTAGACTATGGATTGTGGAGACGGGCCGGACGCGTTTGACCAAAGGGAATGGGCAGCCAGATTTCGTTAGATGACGAATTTCACATGCTGCAGTAACTGCGAGTCCGCGAGCGCTCGCTGAAGAAGTGTCCGTATGAAGTCTGCTGACTGGATCGTCGTCATTCTTCTGCTTCTGCTGTTACCGGCAATCGCGGTTGTCTGCGCGCGCAGGCTTAAGGCCCCGGTGGAGTATTTCACCGGCGGGCGACGCACGGGGCTGTTTCAGCTGATCATGTTTGCATTCGGATCCGGGACCAGCACGGATTCTCAGGCATCGGTGATGTCGGGTTCCTGGCGAGCCGGTTTGTCGGGATTGTGGTGGCAGTTTCTCTGGCTGCCGATTACGCCGTTCTACTGGATTCTGGCTCCTTTGCTTCGTCGAATGCGAGCTGTGACCACGGCTGACTTTTTTGCAATGCGGTTCGGTCGCAGCACCTCACTGCTGTACTCGATCTATGGCATGATCATCTGTGTCGTGATGATGGCCGGCATTCTTTTCGCCTCGGCGAGACTCCTGAATGTGCTGACCGATCCCTTCTTCAGCGATGCGGCGGCGAAGCTGCAGGTTCAGATTCCGACGGTTGAAGTGAAAGCCTTGTTTCTGCCGCCCGCAGTGGACCGGCCGCCTTTCCTGTCATGGCGATCTTTGGGTAGTGAAGGTCTGGCAGCAGCCTTGCTCGGAGTGCTGCTTATTATCTGCGGCAGCATTGGCGGACTCAATGCCGCCATCGTCACCGATGTCATCCAGGGATGCGTCAGAATCGTCCTGACACTCGTCTTGCTGCCAATGATCTTCCATCGAATTGGTGGTTTCGGCCTGCTCCATACGTTTGACTCGCTGAAGCCGGGCATGTTCGACTTTGTGGCCAGCGCGGAGTCGAGACTGGAGGGTCAGCAGGACCCATTCACTCCGTTTTATTTGTGTATGCTGGGTGTCGCCGGACTGGCGGGCATTATCGCTCAGCCTCACATCATGACCATGTGCGGGGCAGGGCGGGGTGAACTTGACGCTCGAATTGGTTTCACGTTTGGCAATTTGCTGAAGCGATGCATGTCAGTTCTGTGGGCCTTCCTGGGGCTTGCGTGCGTCGCCTGGTATCTGGGACCTTCGACACCGCTCGCCGGGCCATCCAGCACTGCGGCTGATCAGGAATTGCTGACTCAGCTTCGTGAAGTGGCAGATGGCAGCATCAAAGCCAGACCGCCGGAAGAACAATCGAAGGCACGACTCCTGGACGCACGCTTTGCCGATCGACTGTTTGGAAGCATGATCAGGGATCTGACGGACAGTCTTCCGGCAGGTCTGCGAGGCCTGTTTGCGGCAATCGTGATCGCTGCCGCCGTCAGCCATTGCGGAACCCAAATGGTCGTTGCCAGCGGCTTGTTCGCGGAGCATTTCTACAAGCAGCAGATTCGGCCCGGCATGGAGCCCGGGCATTATCTGACGATCGGACGGCTGTGTGGCCCGATTCTGGTACTGGCGGCCCTGGTTCTTCAAATGAGCTTCACAAACATCTCCGACGTGATGCGACTTGCCATCAAGACGCCTGCGGTCATCGGAATGAGTATGTGGATGGGACTTGTGTGGACTCGATGGAACACAGCCTCCGTCTGGGCGGCCACTGTCGTTTCTGCAGGCATGGGAATTCTTTGCGGGTACTTCCCGGAAGAAGTTCAGCGGACTTTTCCCGGACTATCGCACCTGATGTTTGTCGGTACGCCTGATGGCCTCATCATGCTGGACGCGTGGAAAATCATATGCATTCTGGCCAGTGGCATGGCAGCCGGAATTCTCGCGACGTTCGTCAGCGACCTGATGCAGGACAGCCAGCTGGAGTACTTCTATCGCGTCATTCGAACACCCGTTTCTCCGGACGAAGCGACTTACGGCGAAGACTACCAGCCACCAGATGACAAGGAGCTTCTGCCCTGTGTGGCGTTCTGGGGTTTCCAGCTTCCCGGACCGACTCGCGGTGGTCTGTTCGGTTTCACGATCGCATGGCTGATTGTCGGCGGTCTGGTGCTGATCACGAAGTGGGCATCACTCATTCTCTAGAACAGCGACCTGTGTTCGGCCACGAAAACTTCGATGCAGGCAATTGAGGACCATCGCTGGGCATGCCAGCCGAGTTTCGTTTGCAGTCGCTTCGGCAAGTCGTGACAATCGCTGGCTCCTGCCTCCCCGATTTGTCCTTCCTGCTGAGGATCTTCGATGCTCATCGCCCGTCCGTTGCTTGCGGCCCTGGTCCTTCTTGTTTCTTCTGATGCGTTTGCCGACGTTGGTGTCGGTGCGAAACCGATTGATGGGGCGGAGATGTTGCTGGATGGCTCCAGAGAGATGCTGGATGCCAAATGGACGTATTGGGAAGGGCCTGGATTCCGGTCATCACTGCCGATCAAATGGAAAGTTGTGGATGATCCGGTCGATGGCGGCACGGCCATTCAGACAGATGATCCGGCAGCGGCTGGCGGTCGATTTGGGGCGGCAGATATCGTCACGAAGGAACAGTATCGCGACTTCCGGCTTCACGTTGAGCTGCTCATCATGAATCCCGGCGGGAACAGCGGCGTCTATCTTCAGAACCGCCACGAGATTCAGGTGCTTGACGGAGATTCCACACCGCACGGAATGGCCGCCATCATCAACGAAGGCGAATCACCGTACTACGCGTATAACGGTCGAGGCGTGTGGAATGCTTACGATGTTGTCTTCCGTGCCGCGCGCTTCAAGGACGGCAAGCGAACGGAGAAAGCTCGCGTCACAATGTACTTCAACAGCCAGAAGGTTCAGACCAATTTTGAAATCAATCAGGTCTGGGGCGGCCCAAATTCCGGGATCGATGGTGGCAACGATGGCGGCAAAGGCATCACGGATACTCCGGGCGGTATCAAACTGCAGTGCGAAGGTCACGACGTTCGCTATCGAAACATCTGGATTCGAAAGCTGAATCTGGAAAGTCCTGACACCGACTTCAGCGAACCCCCGGCCATTGCTTCACGCGTTCCAAAAACGGAAACGCTGCAGACACTGTTCAACGGAAAAGACCTGACCGGATGGAAAGGCGACGCGGCTCGCTGGTCAGTTTCACACGGAATGATTCGCGGCGCGAATGAAGATCGGGTGCCCAGCAGCACGTACCTTTTCACGGAAAAGCCGTATCGCAATTTTCGTCTGCTGATGGAAGTTCGCCAGACGATGAGCGATCGGCATTCCACCATGCATTCCGCCGTCGCCGCACTGGGTGAGCAGTTTACCGATCAGGGAGACAATGCCTTCGGTTTCCGCGGACCTCTGCTGATGTTCTGTCATGACTGGGGCATCTGGGATGCTCACCGACGAAATCGTGTTGTCCCTGTCGGCGACGGTCCCAAACTGGAACGCAAAGGCGAATGGAATCAGATTGAGATTCTTGTTCGCGGCGAGCGTCTCCGATTTGCAGCCAACGGCCGGGAAGTCTTTGACTTTACAGACAAACCGGAGATGCTGAAATCGTGCCCGATTGGCCTGCAGCTTCACAGCAACGACAAACCTCAGGAGTACCATTTCCGGACAATCCTGTTGTCGGAAAACCCAGACGATGTTCTGGTGACTGTGCCTGCAGGGCGATGACAGACGCTGGTTCGGAATCAGTCGTCTTTACTCACCGCCATCCACAAATGTCGAATTCACCCCTAAACGTTCGTCCGCAGAATTGTCCTTCCGGACCTGCAGATGGAGACCCAGAGAAAGGTTGCCGATGTTGTCCATTCGTACGAGTCTGATCACCGCATTGTCTGTCGTGACGATGCTGGCCGCCTCTGTGGCTGAGGCCGGAGATACTCTGGTCTTTGAACCGCCGCAGAAGGCAACAAAGCATATCGTGCTGATTTCCGGTGACGAAGAGTATCGGTCGGAAGAAGTCATGCCGATGCTGGGCAAGATCCTTAGTCAGAAACACGGATTCAAGTGTACGGTGCTGTTCGCCTTCGGACCGGACGGAGCGGACTACATCGATTCGAACAACCAGCAGGGCCTGCGAGGCCTTGAGGCTCTGGACTCCGCGGACCTCATGATCATTGCAACTCGGTTCCGCCATCCAGATGCCGAAGGAGCAAAACACATTGCCAACTTTATCAATGCCGGCAAGCCGGTGATCGGACTTCGCACCGCAACTCATGCGTTCCGAGGTGGTGAGAAGTTTGGCGACAATCTGACGTTCGATCAGTTCGGGCGCAAGATTCTTGGTGAAGAATGGGTTTCTCATCACGGCAACCACAAGTCCGAAGGGGCTCGCAGTGTTGTTGAACCGGGGGCCGAGAAGCACCCGATCCTGAACGGTGTCAGCGATATCTTCGCTCCCAGTGACGTTTATGGTGTCACGCATCTGACCGATGCCGACACGATTCTTCTGCGAGGAGCCATTACAAAGACCCTCGACCCGTCCTCCGAGATCCTGAAAGACGATGCTCGCAACAAGCCGATGCAGCCTCTGGCCTGGATTCACAAGTACACGGCTCCCAATGGCACAAAAGGGCAGTCGTTCTGCACAACGGCCGGTGCGGCGGTTGACTTTGTGGATGAAGACCTGCGGCGGCTGATCATCAACGCGTCCATCAGCCTGACCGGCGGAACAGTGCCAGCGAAGGCGGATGTTGACTACGTCGATCCGTTTTATCCGACGTTCTACGGGTTTATCAACGACAAGGAATACTACAAGAAGCTCAATCTGAAGCCCGAAGACTTCGGACTCGGCAAAGCGCCTCATCGCGAAGATCCTCCGGGAAGCCCGAGCTGGCCATTCCGGCCGACTCCGGAAAAGAAGTAATGTCGGCTCCATCGACTGATGCTGCAGCGGTCGGCGAGACTGTGACGATTGATCGCAGTCTGCCACTGCCGGACATTTGTGTTCTGACCGGTGAACAGACATCGAAGCGCATTCGATGTCTGTTTCACTGGAAGACAACCCCGTTTCATGCGGGTGTCGGCCCGATCGAAGCGCTGGTCGAGGGACTCCGGTTCTACGTTCAGGATGTGCCCAAAGCCGTTCTGCAGGTTCCCGTCTGTGAGGCTGTGTATCGTCGAAAGAACCGGGCGATTGTGCTGATCGGCATCGCTGTACTGGCGACCATCGCGACCTGTCTGGGATTGCTGTTCGGCCAGCAGTGGATCGACGCGATGCCGAAAGGGCCTCAGAAAAAGCGGCTGAACGACTTCCTGATTCCCGCCATTGCCGTTGGCGGTTTCGGACTCATCCTCCCCAGCGCGCTTCTGGCCAACCGCTGGATGCCTGGGCTGACCACAAAACTGAAAGTCGAAGAAATCACCGCAACACACATTCGACTGAGCGGTGTCTGCAGAGAATTCCGCCAGGCACTGGAAGCGGCTCAGGCGGACGGCTGACTCGACCGTTTTCCAGCTGAGAACAAAGCCGCCACAAGCACACCGCGAAGACTCCAGGCAATCGTTCGAATCCAGTTGGTACTTACCAGCGTCGCATGAACCTCCGGATCGAATCCTCTGGCCAGTTTGTCGTGACACGGAACCTGCAGGAAGTGTGTCGACAGCCAGATTGCCGCCAGAAGGCTTGCACCAATGACAGCCGTTCGGCGAGCGACCATGGTCGAAGGAACGAAGAATAGTCCTGCGGTGGTGATCGCTTCTGCCAGCATCCCCGGTCCGACGACCCATGTCGTGAGCACGACATTGCGCTGCTCCCATGCTGCGAAGTGATCGTCACCGACCCACGCAAACATCGGATAGTGCACGATCTGAACGAACCAGATGACGCCGGTCATGTACAATGTCGCAAGCACCTGAATTCGGACGCACGTGTCGGCCGTTCGGTCGGTCAGTAAAGTCGGGGTCATCGGAATTCGCCTGTTATCGGCTTGTTGAGCGTCGACAGCATAAACATCAGCAGAAGCCTGCGGACTTAGGCTTCATCGAGCCATGGTTCGATGGCTTCACGGATCATTTCTTCATCCATGATCTCGTGGGCCAGCAGGTGATCGGCGAGCGCACTGATGGCAGTCCAGTGATAGTCATCCTGAAAAGCCTGGTACAGCTGGATCGTCGTCTTCTCAAGCGACGCCAGACGGCGCTGGATGTCAGGAACGTGTTCGAGCGAGTCAAAGGCATCTTTCCAGTCCTGCTGCCACTCAGCGACAGTCCCCGGATGAAAAGGTTTGCCCGTGTAGATCATCTCGGCCACAGGTCCGGCGAGAGCGACCCATGCCAGTTTTTCTGCAAGGTCTTTGCGTCCGAATCGCTTGCGACTCCAGAGAATGGTTGTATCTCCAAATCGCTCCGGACCATCATCATTGTCCGGGCTGATGGAAAGACTCTGGACACGCGCTCCGACGTAGAGGGCCGCCCATGCATGGCCAGCCTCGTGATAGGCGGTCAGCTCATCCGTGTCATCAGTCATTGCAGACCAGCGGCTTCAGCCCTTGGGTGCTTCAGACTTTGTACCATCGCCGGGTTTCTTCACGACCGGCGGCAGTGCCTGACCTTCGGGAACGAATTTCATCGACACGGAATTCACACAGTGCCGAGTATCCTTCTTTGTCATCCGTTCACCAAAGAACACATGCCCCAGATGTCCGCCACAGTTGTTGCAGGTGATTTCGGTGCGATATCCGTCGGCGTCTGTGGACTGATGAACGGCACCTTCAACGGCATCATCAAAGGCTGGCCAGCCGCACCCGCTGTGGAACTTGTCATTCGACTTGTACAAAGGCGCATTGCAGCGGCGACAGATATACGTGCCGGCGTCTTCAAGGTCCGTGTATTCCCCCGTGAATGCTCGTTCCGTTCCCTTCTCCAGAAGAACGAAAGATTCAAAGTCGGTCAGCTTGTTGTATTCGGTGGGGGCAGGCTGTTCAGCCACGACAGGTTCCTTTGTTTCAGACGAAGATTCAGGAGTGGCTTCGGTGGACGGTTCGGTGGCCGGGACGGCAGGTGCCTGAGCGGTCTGAACGGGAGGTGAGTCCATGCTGTCCTCGCATCCGCAAACCACAACCAGTGAAAGCAGCAGGATCTTTGTTCGAAGCATGTCCATGATCCCCTTGGTGTTGGAGGCCACCCGTGTGTTCAGCAGAATGGAATCAGGTGTGAACCATTGAAACGGAAGGCACCGGGCGGAACAGTCCAGCCGGTGCCTGAATGATGATCTGCAAATCGAACTGCCGGTACTAAACCGGAAGAGATCAGTGCTTCAGTGGAGTCAAAAGCACCGAAGCAATCTTGCCACTTTCCATTTTAGGAGGCTGTTCCACGGTGGCAACGTCTTCCAGCATCTTCACGATTTCCACCAGCATCTCCATGCCACGTTCATGATGCGCGTTTTCGCGACCCTTGAACATAACGTTGATCTTGACCTTGTCGCGACGTGACAGGAAATCCCGCGCCTGACGGACCTTGGTGTCGATATCGTGCTGACCAGTCTTGGCGCGAAGTCGCAGTTGCTTTAGCTGAGTCTTGTGCTGACGTGGACCACCCGACTTCTTCTGTCGCTCATACAGCACCTTGCCGTAGTTCATAATGCGGCAGACGGGCGGGCGCGCGTCCGGACTCACTTCTACCAGGTCCAGTCCTTCATCCTGAGCCATACGCAGAGCGACCGCGGTTTCCATTTCCCCCAGCATTTCTCCCGTTGCGCTGACAACGCGAATCGGAGAAATTCGAATCCGCTCATTCATGCGCGGAAGGTTACTCTGAGGAGCGGGTGTCGGACGAGTTCGTTTAATGGTTGCCTCCGTTAGAGATGGTGTTGGTCCGACAGTTCCGGTGATCAGGCAGACCGAAAGCTGTTTCGTTCCAGTGACAGATTCCACTTCAAGATTGTTGCCGAATGCCAAAAAAGACCATGACACGAACAACCTCAACCAGACACTTCGTGCAAGAGTCCGGTTCAGCTGGCGTGGTTCACGTCTTCCTGTACCGGATTTTTGCCAAATTACGCCCAAAATTGCCAGTGTTTTTGCAACGACCTTCCAAAGGCACTCAGGATTCAGACCAGAAATCCGCCGTCATCGAATTTTGATCGGCTTTTTTCCGCACTTTTTGGCTTTCCCGCCGTACTGACAAGCCAGTTAATGGACGGATGTTTCCGTTCTCCTGGACGGGGATTGGCCACCGCTGATCCGAAATGTCACTCTCGGCACCAGGGTTTTGTCGGGTTTGGCGGGTTGGAATGACCATGCCTCTGGGGTTGTCCAATTCTGCTGTCCCCTGAAGACTCGGCGGTTGCGAACCCTTTGTCTGACCAGTGAAATGCCTCCCGACCATCGGTCCAGGTATCACCGTTGTTGATTGAACTTCGCGGTGACGAATTCGTGAAACGGTTGAATGCTCCAATGAAATTTCCAGGTCGTCGACATCCCTTTTTAATGTCCTGTTCGAATTCACGCGCGCAGAGTGCGGGCCTCGTTGGGGCAAGGAGGGTTCCGGCCCTGTTTGCGATGTTGCTCGTGCTGTGCTTCCCAAATATTCATTCCGCGCCGCTGTTTGCCGCCGGACCAGTCAGTTCGGCGTCATCGCCCGATGAAGCGACGCCGGCAGTCTCCGCCAGAATGACTCGACTGGCGCTGGGATTTCAGAGCACTGGTCGTGTTGGTCAGAATCTTCCGGTGCGCATGGTGGCCGAAGGGCTCAAGGCCGGACAGTCTGTCAGACTCCAGATAATTGCCAGCGACGCGCGAGGCGATCAGTGTGAGAGCATTGTTGCTGCGGGAGCGGCCTCGAACGATGGCCGAATCTCTCTGGATGGTGTCTTCAGCATCGGTCGAATGGACGGCGTATTGTCAGTCCAGCTTCTGGATGAGAACAACAGCGTCCTCATGACTCATGATGTGGCCATTCAGCAAAAGAAGTCTGACGAGCAACCCGAGATTTGTTCCGCACTGGGAGTGCTGCGGCAGTCACCGACGACCGTTCTGACGGTCGGAAGCCCCAGGGGCATTGCGGACCTGAGCGAACGACTTCAAAAGAACCCTGAGACAATCGATGTGCTGACGTGGTTGTCGGTGAAGTCCTGGAATGATCTGCCGTCGGACTTCCGTGCCTACGAATCTGTGGATGCGATTTTCCTGACAACCGAATTCGACATGTCGGAGTCTGTAGCACTGGCGATTCGCAAATGGATACTGTCCGGCGGACATTTGATTGTCAGCTGCGGTGAAACGACAGACAGGCTGCTGGCATCACCACTTGGAAAATGGCTTCAGCCGCAGTTTGGAATTCCGGCGACCGACTATCTCCAGCAAACACTGGATCTGACATCGCTTCAGAATTACGTCATTGGCGCCACTGCGCTGCAGACGAACCGCAATCCTGTGACTGTGATGCGGATGACATCGACACAGCCGGCCATCGTTGTCGGTTCACTGACCGGGCCACTGGTTCTTCGCAACGCTGCAGGGGCCGGGATGGTCACGCTGGTCGGCGTCGATCTCAACCGGCCACCACTCAGTTCATGGATCTCCCTGTCACAATGCTGTGAGCTTCTGCTGTTCGACACACTGGTCGTTGCCAGGACAGGGCAGGTCCAGGGAGGTTCTCGCATTTCGTCCACCGGCGTTTCCGACTTGTCGACTCAGCTGGCCGCCGCCGTTGATGCGGTTCCTCAGGAGGCCCGCTGGTCCACGTGGCATGCGATGCTGCTGATGCTGGCGTTTCTGGCGGTTGTCGGCCCACTGGATTACTTTGTGGTTGTTCGACTTCTGCAGCGACCGAGACTGACGTGGCTGACGTTCCCTGTCATCGTCGGTGTAGCGTGTCTGTTGTCGGTCATGGCGTCAAAGGGAAGTGCGTCGGGCGCTGTGTCGCGAGCCGCTGCACTGGTGGATCTCAGCCATGACGGCGATGTGGAGCATGTTCGATCACGGACATGGGGCAGCGTCAGTACTCCTGAAACACAATACGCGACACTGTCTGCAAAGCATGCCGACTGGCTGAACAAGGGATCGGATTCGTCTGCAACAACCGAACAGCTCAGCTGGAGTGGTCGAGCCGAAGATATTTATGGAGGCATGTATCGTCCAGGCGGAGCAGGACTGGGCCGTCAGACAAGTCGCCGGTCCGATGTTTCTCCTGCCGAATTTACTGCGATTCCCCTGATCGCCGGTGGCTCAACATCCGTGCTGGCCGAACAAAACAGTTCCACCAACGCCCATCGCCTGTTTCAATCACGTCTGACGCTGCCTGCCAGCGGTCTTCTGGAAGGCACGGTCGTGCATCAGCTTCCATCGGCCCTGCGAAACTGGATCGTGGTTTGCCACAACCGGCTCTATACGTCCTCCGCCAAAGCAACCGACGAAGAGCGAGTTCTGGAGCCTGGTGAAGAATGGTCACGTCATGCCGGCAATGTACGTGTCAGTGACATTCGTGAGTTTCTGCGAGGAGCCCGATTGCTGGAAAGACCGAATGGGCAGGACGGCAGCCAGAATAACTCCGGCTCGCAGGGACAGGTTCCCTATGACATCCTTGGCCGCGACCCGTTCGATATTCTGCTGATGGTGTCGCTCTATGAGGCCGTTGGCGGTGACCAGTATGTTCGATTGCAGAACCATACACTGCGTCATGATGAAGTTTCTGATACGGTCGACCTGAATTGTGCGATGCTGATCGGAGTCATTGACACTCCTTCCGCCGACCTTGTGCTCAACGGCCAGCCTCTCACGTCAGAACAATCCCCCGTCGTGGTGCGATTCTTCCTGCCAGTCGAACGAGTCTTTGGCGAAGCCGAAACCTTTGCGGACCCCAAAGCCGACGAAGCACGTCGATAGTTTTGGACAGGGCATTCCAGCAATCACATCCATCTCCGTGCGCCCTCATGGCATGTCTGAACGGGTACAGACGTCTGACACTCTTGATCGGGCTCCCATTTCAGCAAGCGGTTGGATCGCATTGAACGACACAAATCCGCTTTTGCTTTTTCTGTCACTTCGATCGAGGGATAGAGCTTGACGGGACAGATGACGAAGCGTCTCCTGTAAAGGCAGCTCTCTCTGTGAGTTTCCGTTGATCATCAAACGATCAGCCGTCGCCAAACATGCGAACGGTGGCTGGCGCAAAGTCGATACGAACATGGATTGACGGGGTCTACGGATCCAGTTCCGGAGGATATCGATGATGAGCCAGTCTTCACCGAACGAACCCACGTTTTCGATCCTGTCTCCAGGGAGCAACTCAACACAAAAAGAACGGGTCTTTCGACTTCGTCACGACATCTACATTCAGGAGATGCAGCTGCCCCTGCCGCATGCCAGGCAAATGCTGTCTGATGACCTCGATGATCACAGCACTTTGTTCCTGATGTGGATGGACAACGAACTCGTCGGCACAGCCCGAACAACGGATTGCCGACTCGGCGACATGGAATTACTGCGACAGTCGGATGAGTGGAATAATGACATCCGAAAGATCATTCAGGCGAACGATCATTCAGTGGTTGAGATCACTCGTCTGATGATCAGGAAAGAATTTCGGGGCGGTGACCTGACGGCCCGCCTGCTAAAGGCAGTGCTCTCTGAACTGAACAAAGAGAACGTTCGACTGGCCATCGGGGCCGTCGATGCCGCGCGAGGCAGACTTTATTCCCGTTTTGGAGCTGACATCGATCACCAGAGGCCCTGTCGCCTGCGCGTCATGGAACAGGCGATCGATGACTGTTTCCTGATTCAGTTTGATATTTCCAATCAGTACGAACGGATTGGGAAAAAGCTCTGGCATGCCATCCAAAAGCCCCCAAACGACACCCCGCCCGAACAGCAGTAACACAGAACCCCCGAACGAAGAACCACAAACGATGATTCTACTGCGCCGCACCGAGTCGGGCGGAGAGCCATTCGGCTCGGGCACGTTCCGGGTTGGCATCGTTGAGAGCTTCCTGAACGACTTTGGCGGCGGTGGCTTTGTCACCCAGTTCGATGAGGGCTTCACATTCATTCAGGAGCGAAGCATACATCATCTTTTCGTTAGGATACTGACGTCGATAGTTTCGCAGTGTGGCGATGGCCGTGCCCGTGTCTCGGCGAGAAATCTGGCTCAGGGCCGTCCAGTACAGAGTATCGCTGACAGCGCTTTTCTGGACATCCAGGATGCTCTTGGGCAGAGCGAACGGGACAACTGCCGAACGCTTTTCGTCCAGCGGGATGTCCAGTTCCACCTTTTCCTGCAGACAGGCGATACGTATCTGTTGCAGGTCCTGAATCATTCCCAGTTCGAAGTTGCCGGAAATCTGTGTAACTCGGGCTTTCAGCAGTCGGCGTGACGGTCGCCCGAACAATGCGTCAGCTCGTTCGAGGACTTTTTCGAGGGCCTGTGACCGCAGGGCCATCTTTTCTTCGTCAGACATTTTGGATTCGTCGACGTTGGGATCGGTGATCAGCTTTTCGATCTCAACAGACTCACGTTCAAACGGACTGTCGAACGGACGCATCAGCTGCGTGTAATCCTGCTTCTGCTGTTCTGTCAATGTCGCAGCCGTGGACACTCGCTGCTCCGGAACATCCCACAGCTTGAGTTTCTCCGCAGGCCAGACACTTCCGATGACTGCCGCGATGCGATCTCGCAGAGGACGAATCTCACTGGTGCCGCCGGCCAACTCTTCGTAGAGCACGACGGTATCAGCCGCATCCATGCGATTCTGAAGAACCAGCATTCGAGGAGCAGCGGCTGACGGATGACAAACTGCCAGGAGTTCACCATTCTTCCAGCGATCGCTGCCGGCAAGAAGTTCATGAGTCGCAGGGTCGGCCACGATGGCTGATGTATCGTCTGCCTTCGGCACCGGTGTTCCTCGCAGCGGATCGAACAGCAGACATGTGTTGTCGACCAGCACACCGACAAGCATCTCCGCGGAATCCGGAATGGAACCCGCTGCGGTCGCGGGCGAAGCAGCCTTCAGCAGCACCATATCCAGCTGACGCTGACGAAGAGCTTCCGCGAAGATCCAGATTCGGTCATCGACCGTGCCTCGACCGGTCATCATGACTTCGTAAATCCCCATGGGGACTCGAGTCTCTGTGGCCGGCACCAGCGAGATGTTTCGAACAAGATGCTGGAACAGTCCGATCACCCGCATCTTGTCGGAAGCATTACCACCGGCCGCGGCATCCGCCTGCTTCCAGACAGACTCCGTGAGCCCCTTCAGGATCATCGCATCCCGGACGTAAAGAATATCGTTCTCGGAGAATCGAATGGTGGACGCCGTGCGTTTGGTCGCTTCAGAAAGAAAGGCGAGGTTCGCATCGCTGATCTTGAGAGCGCGCACATCCGTTTCGCCACACGCCGCCATCCATGCATTCATGGCGTTCACGACAGGTTCACGCCGGGTCTGAGTCGCCAGAGACTCCGGGGAAACTCGCTTCACAGCTGTTGCCAGTCTGGACTGGCACTCATCTTCTGCGGCGGCCGTCGCTTCTGCCGCAGTTTTCTCTGCGGGTTTTTCCTTCTGTGACGTACAGCCGGCCAGCAGACTGACGACCGGGAACACGACAGCGACCAGTTTAGCTCGATTCAGCGACCCGCGAATCACAGAAGACCTCACACAAATTTCGAGTATTTTTCGTCGAACACTGCGCCGGGAACACCGTCAATTCGCAGCCCGCTCCCGGACTCAGCGTATGGTGTTCAACCTTGTACGGCTTTTCAGCGCCAAACCGGGGGCGTTTTTCCAATTCCACGCGATCGCGGGTGTCCCAGCCAATTCAATCGGCCCATCTGTTTTCGTCGCCTTCGGGCAGGATTTCAGGCAATTTCAGCCAAAAAGCTCGCAAGAACCCGGGAGGCGGTTTGGAAAACACTGGGCCTGCCGTGGGGAAACGAAAGGTCACAGCGGCCAAGTGGCATTCTGGTCATGCATGCGATTTCGCAGCAGGAAATCACGGACCTGAGAAGACTACCGGAGGTGGGACTCGAACCCACACAAGGTTTTACCCTTATCGGATTTTGAATCCGACGCGTCTGCCATTTCGCCACTCCGGCTTGTGGTGGCTCTGACGGCGGTGCCGTCGAGGGTCAGAAGCATACAGCCCAAAGGGGCCTTCGCAAGTTGTTGACACGCGATTTCGAGGTTTGGTGATCCCTTTTTGAAGCGTTGATCGCTACAGCCGGAGGGGAGTTCTGCCGAGTTTTCCGAGGCTTCGGGACTCGTTCGTTCTCGCTTCCCTGCCTTCCGGAGAGTTTGGTGGAGCCCGATTGCTGAAGCCGGTAAGATCCCCGAGGTTCCAGGCGAACGCAGGAAATTCTGCTGTGTCGCTGGCTTTGCCGTGCACATCGGCGACGATCGAGGCGTTCCCTGAGTAACAAGTCACTCAGTTTCACACGGGGACGACATCAGTCGGCCGGCGGTTCGCTGCCTGCCAGTGTGCGCGTTGGCTGTTCCTTTCTCCACTGTGCTCGTTGAAGTGAGTCCCATGTCACGTCTTGTCTATGTCGCCGGAAAACTCGTTCCTGCCGAACAGGCTTCCGTCAGCGTTTTCGACCACGGTCTGCTTTACGGTGACGGAGTCTTCGAAGGTATTCGTGTGTATGGCGGTCGAGTCTTCCTGCTGCAGGAACATATTGATCGGCTATACGAAAGCGCGCTCGCCATTCGCCTGGTCATTCCTATCTCCAATCCGGAGATGGTGAAGGCGGTGGAAGATACGGTGAAGGCCAACAACATCACCGATGGCTATGTTCGCCTGGTCGTGACTCGCGGTGCAGGTGCTCTGGGGCTGGATATTCGAAAGACCTCCAATCCTCAGGTGATCGTGATCGCCGACACCATCACGATGTATCCGGACGAAATGTATCGCACGGGAATGAAGCTGGTGACCGCGGCGACCATTCGAAATCATCCGGGCGCGCTGAGTCCTCGTGTGAAGTCGCTGAACTATCTGAACAATATCATGGCCAAGATCGAAGGCACCGATGCGGGCACGGTCGAGGCTCTGATGCTGAACCACAACGGTGAAGTCGCCGAATGCACGGGCGACAATATCTTCATCATCAAGCGAGGCGTCCTGAAGACTCCTCCGCCGGACGCAGGAATCCTCGAAGGGATTACTCGCAACGCCGTCATTCGACTGGCTCGAGGTGCTGGCATTCCTGTCGAAGAATGCGTGATGACTCGCCATGACATTTTCACTGCGGACGAGTGTTTCCTGACGGGAACGGCAGCAGAAGTCATTGCCGTCACGAGCCTGGATGGCCGTCAGATCGGAACCGGCAAACCGGGCCCGATTACCGAGAAGCTGCTGGATCTGTTCCGCAAGCTGACTCGCGGGGAATAATGACTGCTGAAAAGCGGACGTGTGATCGCGTCCGCTTTTCTCTTCCTGAATGCCTGCCTGCTCTCTCCTTCCTACTGAAACTCTTCGGCTGGACTCATGCGAAAGTCTCGAGACCTCTTTGACGACACGACCATGACTTTCGGGGAACATCTGGAAGTTCTTCGAGTGCACGTGTTTCGCGCGCTGCTGGGAGTGATCCTGGCGGTGTCGGTCTGCCTGTTTTTCGGGGATCGCATTTTCTACTGGCTGCGTCACCCTGTTGAAAAAGCACTCCGGGATCGAGGCATCGAAAATGTGACGATGGATGCTCCCAAGCAGAGCTTCTACGAATGGGCGGCCGGCTTCTTTACGTCGAAAGGCACACCACAGCCGACAGAAGAAGAAAAGAAGCAGGCAGAGGAGAAGCTCAAGAATGATCAGCTGAAAGTACGAATCAGCCGAGCCGAACTGGAGAAAGCTCTGGGATATCCTCCGTCGAAGGCACCCACGCCATCAGCCACGGCCGATCCGCCTGCAACTCCTCCGGCAGCGGCCGCTGCAGATTCCGGCGAAGCCGACCAGCCGGAGTATGTTCAGATCGTGCTGACCGCCCCCGAGTTTGCTCAGTTGCAGCGCGTCATCGAAGATACTTCGCGCATTACGACGTTCAAGATTGAAGAAGGCTTCATGGCTTACATGAAGGTGTGCTTCTTCGCGGGCCTGCTGCTTTCGTCGCCGTGGATCTTCTATCAGCTGTGGCTGTTTGTGTCCGCCGGCCTTTATCCTCATGAACGCAAGTACGTGCACGTGTATCTGCCGATGAGCGTCGTGCTGTTTCTGACCGGGGCGGCGGCTGGATACTTCTACGCATTTCCTCTGATGCTGGACTTCCTGATCGGCTTCAACGCCTGGCTGGGAATCACCATGCAGCCTCGCCTTTCAGAATACATCAGCATGGCGATGCTGATGCCGATTCTGTTCGGCGTCAGCTTCCAGCTGCCTCTGGTAATGGTCTTCCTCGAACGTATTGGCATCTGCACGGTGGACACGTACAAGGACAACTGGCGTATCGCAGTGCTGGTGATCTCCATCGCGTCCATGGTTCTGACCACGTCACCGGACCCATGGAGCATGCTGCTGATGATGTTCCCGCTGCTGCTGCTGTACGTGCTGGGTATCTACCTGTGCCAGTTCCGCATCGGCAGTCCGCCGAAGCCGATTCGATAGACGAGTGTAGAGCGATTGTCCTCAATCGCTCAGATCCTCAATCGCCAGCCGAAACGCCGCGCTGGAATTCACCACCACGCATCCAGAAAGTCGTGGAACTCTGCTGAGTTCACGACAGATTGTGGGGAACGACTGAGAACAGTCGTACTACAGTGAGTCGCTTTACAATCAGCTGGGCAGGACGGCGTTGTGGTAGATTTCCTGGACGTCGTCACAGTCATTCAGCAGGTTCAGGAACTTCTCGAAGAGCGCGGCGTCTTCGGCGTTGAGTTCTTTCTGCATCTGAGGAATGAACGTGATTTCTGAGGTTTCCAGTTCGATCTTTGGAAACGCTTCCAGCAGCGCCGTCTTGGCCTTGTAGAACTCGCTGGCCGGAGCAAACAGGTTCACGTGGCCGTCTTTCACTTCCACGTCTTCCACGTCCACATCCGCGTTCAGCATAGCTTCCAGAACCGCGTCGCCGTTGTCACCTTTGAAGGACAGGACCGCGACGTGATCGAACATGCGGGCGACTGAACCGGATGGATCCATTTTGGCTCCGCAGCGCGTAAAGGCACTGCGCACATCCGTGATCGTGCGGTTGTTATTGTCGGTCAGGCAATCGACCAGCAGCATGCAGCCGCCAGGTCCAAAACCTTCGTAACGCAACGAAGCAAATTCTTCGCCGCCAAGCCCCTTGGCCTTTTCGATGGCCTTGTCGATCACGTGAGCCGGAACCTGCTCCTTCTTGGCTCGTTCAATCAAGTTGCGAAGAGCAGGGTTGTTTTCAGGATCCGGAACACCATTCTTCGCCACCACGTACAGCTGCTTGCCATACTTGGAATACAGTTTGGACTTCTGTGCTGCGGTCTTGAAGATGGAGGCTTTGCGGTTTTCGAAACTTCTGCCCATGGAAACTCTGCCTGTGCTGTTCGGCCTTCTAACGGCCGTTGATACGTACGTCTTTGACGAGAGGCGAGGATTCTAGCAGGGATCAGCCGTCTGCCAACAGCCCGACCTGCGGCCTCAGTGTAGAGCGATTGTCCTCAATCGCTCCTGTTACCAACTGAAGTACTGGAGTGCCTTGCAGGTAATACTGTGACGGCTGTTCCTCCGCAGGAACGTCGCGGCCCTCTCCCGAGCTTGCTGGCGCTCGCTCGACCTCTCCCAAACGCTGTTTGGGAGAGGGAGAACGATTTAGGAACGATGTGGGAAACGACTGAGGACAGTCGTTCTACACTACTTCTGCGGCGGGACGTCCTGGTTCTGAGCACCCAGGTATTCCATCAGGTCCACGAACTCTGACGGAGCCACAGTTCCAGCGACGCCTTCCGGCATGCTGCTCTGCTTCTGGATGACTCGTTCTTCGATATCAGCCTTCGCAATCTTGCGAATGGCTTTGCCGTCGAACAGTTCCACTTCCTGATCATTCTCCGCGACGACAAGTCCTGCGGTTGGCATCCCATCGGTCGTGACGATCAGCGTGGAGCGATACTTCTCCGCGACTTCCGCGTTCGGGTCGATGACCGACTGGACGATCTTGAACTTGTTCATTCGCTTGGCGACGCCAGCCAGGTTTGGCCCAAACTCGCGACCATCTCCGTTGCCGACCTTGTGGCACGCCGTGCAGTTGCGAACGAACACCTCGCGGCCTCGATTCACATCGCCCTTCAGATCCGCCAGAGCTGTCATCGCCTTGTTGCGTTCTTCTTCAGGTTTCGGCTGCTGAGCCAGCAGGGTCTGAAGATGAGGCAGTGCGGCCGCACCGGAAGCCGATGCAGCGAACAGCTTCTGTACAATCGCATTCGCACGAGGATTCAGGCCGGCAATGCGTTCGCCAAGGAAGGCCGCTCGCCAGACAGATTCATTCGCACCCAACGCATGCTGGACGGTGTAATCCACCCAGTAATCTTCCGGGAAGTCAGCCATGCGAAGAAGCGTTTCCGCTGCCTCAAGAGTCGGATAGAAGCTCAGACCGCGAGCCGCTTCCGTGCGAACGCGAGAATGCTGGTCCTTTGCCGCGACCATCAGCATCGTCGCTGCATCGGCAATCGATTCCCGTTCGTCGGCGACGATGTGAACGGCCGCTGCTCGAGCTTCCGGGGTTGGGCATGCGAGCACATCGGCCAGCAGAGCCGGATCGATGCGATGATGAGACTGCTGGATCCAGAGAGCTTCCGTTCGGAGGCGATCGTATTCCGGATCATCCTTCTTCAGTCCGGCAACCCATGAAGCCAAAGCCGGAATGACTTCTTCAGTCGGACGGCCATGCAGTTCGCGGCGAGCACGGTAGCGGGTTCGCCATTCGTATTCTCGCAGCTGTTCCAGGATCTCTGCCACCGGTTTACCGAATTGAGTCACCGCCTTGACGGCTGGACGTTCAGGATACACAAGGCGGTAGATACGTCCGCGAGTATGGTCGCGGTTCGGGTCTCGCTGGCTGTACTGCATGTGGCCGATCAGAGCATTCGCCCAGTCGCCGAACCACAGAGCACCGTCGGGGCCGATCTGCGGATCCGCAGGACGGAAGTGCTTGTCGTCGGAACGAATCAGGTCGTCCGGTGAGCCATCAGCGTTCTTCAGGCGAGCACCGGAGAATCCTCCACCATTGTCACCCAGGCTGAATCGTGGGAGGCCGTTCATGTTGATCACGCAGGCATAGGTGAACTGGCCCTGAACATCATCGGGGAAATGACGACTCATCAGGAATTCACTTCCCAGAGCCGGTCGCATGCCTTCGTTATTGAACACAAAGTTCAGGCCCGTGCGCCCGCCAAACTGAGCACCCGAAAGTGGAGTGTCCCAGGCCTGGTTAGCCGTCGTCCCGTCACCCACAATGCCCTGTCCCCAGCCATTGAAGACATAGCACCACATGTTGTACTGGCCTGGCAGCGAAAACTGACGGATCTTCTGTGTGCGAGGATCCATCACATAGGCACCACCGGCACCGTAGCTTCGATGCGGGCCCCATGGTGTTTCCAGAGTCGTGCTGGTCGCGATGCCTTCCAGCATGTGCAGCTTGCCGCCATGATTCCACTCGAACGCACCGCAGGTATGGTGAGTATCGTCGGAAGCCCAGCCGTCCATCAGATGAACGACGAGGTCCGCTTTGTCATCGCCGTCGGTATCTTTCAGGAAAAGCAACCGCGGCTGGTCGACGACGATGACGCCGCCGTTCCAGAATTCAAATCCGGTCGGACAGTGAAGCTTGTCGTAGAAGACCTTGCACGCGTCTGCTTTGCCGTCTTCGTTGGTGTCTTCCAGAATGATCAGACGGTCATCCGGCTTGTGATCACCGGGCTTCCACTGAGGATACGTGGGCATGCAGGAAACCCACAGGCGTCCCTTGTTGTCGAAGTTCAGCTGCACAGGCTTGGCGAGTTCCGGGAACATCGTCTCATCGGCAAACAGACGAATTTCAAAGCCCTTCGGAACCTTGGTCTGTTCAATCAGCTGCTGAGGAGTCAGGTAGCGAAGCTCGGGAGCTTCAGAATATTTCTGCCGCGGTTCACCGAAGCGAGTCTGTGGAGTATACAGATCTCCGGTCTGCGAATCGTCCGGAGCATCTGCCACCTTCTTGCCCTGAGCGATATCCCACACATAGCGGTCGCGAACAGCCGCCATGGCGCGGATCTTGGCGTATTCACGCGGGAACGTTTCTGTGTCCCAGGTTCGACGGCCACCATAGACATACCAGCCGTTCAGCATACGGTAGTCCTGGAGATGAACCCATGACTTGTCGTTGACAGCGGCTCGCAGCTTTTCGTAGCCAGGGCTGCCAAAGCTTGCCGGGCTGGCTGAACCAAAGAGCGATTCGTCAATCAATCGAGCGACTTCACGATCGCCTTCATCATTCAGGTGACAGCCATTGATTGTGAACTGCAGTCCGGACTTCTGGCCGAACAGAGTTTCTGACGCGGCAAAGGTGTCCACGAACGCGAGTCCTCGCTGCTTTGCGACATCCGCAACAGCCGCCGAATACAGCTTGAGGTTCTCGTTAATCTTTGTGCTGTCCGGCAGCAGCGGATCTCCGGTGTTTTCAAACGCACAGGGAGAAATCAGGACGAAGCGAGGAGCAGCGCCGGTGTCGTCGCGAGGATACTTCTTCGCGATCATGTCGAGATAGCTGTTGTACTGCTGCTTGAATTTCTCGATGCCTTCCGGGCCCGCGTACGATTCATTGAATCCGAAGAAGCACAGATACGTGTCCGCACCGTAGGCCAGCTGCGGATCATCAAGAGCCGTGTAGTCTGCGGATCGCTGCTGGATACCGACTTCTTCTGCCGGGCGAGCAAAGTTGCGAACGATCAGTTCCTGCTCCGGGAATCGAGTATGAAGCAGGGTTTCGAAGTGTCCGAACAAATTCATACGTTCGGCCATAGAGTTGCCGAGGAAGGCAATGCGTTCGCCCTTCAGAAACTTCAGCGGAACACTGCTGGGCGGCAGTTCGGGACGCTTAGGACGTTCCGGCTTTGCCAGCAGTTTCTGGGCAAGCTCACGGGAAGGCTGAGCCGACAGATTGGGGGACGCGGCCAGAACGGTCACGCAGACCGCAAGGTACAGCAGGTAGCTTCTCACAAAGTCACCATTTCACAGAGGGGCAACGGAGGCAGGATGATGAACAAATTTGACATCAGCCATTGAACGTGGGACTGATGCCACAGGGAACCGGATTGTCGTTCTGCGGGAAACAAATAACGTGTTTTCCCTCGCTTCGCCACCACTTCGAGTGCCGTTCTCGTTCCTTCGCAGGAAACGCTCGGATCGTCCGGTCGAAGACGGCCACTATAGGGGTCGACAAGAGAGGCACGCTGGCATTCTGCAGGACTTCCATGGAGCCAGGGACCCATGAAGTATCGCAGACGTGACAACATGGGCGCTGGCCAACTCACGGCCAGACTCGCAATGAGCGTGGTCACCACTTAACCTTCTTGTGGGTGTGCCGTCAGAATTTCGTAGGTAGTTGTCAGCAGGGGAGCGTTATGGGCGCCGGAATAGGGCTTCTGATTTGTATGTTTCCTGTCGTCCTGGGAATCGGGGTGCTGGTTGGCGCCGTGATTTTCAGGGCCGCAGTGCATCTGGCCAATAAGGTCGTTGGTGGCCGCAGCAGTGGGCCCACGAACTCTCAATTTGGGTACTCGAACGATTCGTTTGGCTCCGGTGCGAGTTCATTCGATGAATCCAATCCGTTCGCAACACCAATGACACGAACGATTGCAGTGGATCCGTCCGCTGGCTACGGGATCCCTGAACCGACATTCGGGCGGGCCTGTCTGATTGTCTTCGTCAACGGGCTGGTCGCGTTTGGGATCGGAATCATTCTGGGCTTCCTGGGAGTCGCCGCCGGGGTGGGGCAAGGAGAGATTCGGCTTCTGTCCCAGATCCTGGGGATTGTGGTTGCGATTGTCGTGTATCAGGCGATGCTGCCGACGACGATCGGCCGAGCGGCTCTGGTCTGGCTGTTTCAGCTCTTGATCGTGTTTGCCGTTGTTTTGGTGATTGTGGCGGTGGTCTTTGCTACAGGGTTCGCACTGAACTGATCATCCCTGGTGAACGCAGCGCCTGTATGCTTCCCGCGGTCGACGATCCAGGATTATGGTGACGATGATCCCCGCTGCGAGCATGGTCGTTCCGTCAGATTGATCAGGTGGAGATGGGGACTGGCTGATGAATAACGGGATGGGCAGGTTTCTGCTATTTGCACCGTTTGTTCTTGGGCTGTCCATCCTGATCGGCGCAGTGCTGCTTCGTGCGGCTGTTGCATTTGTCAATTTGTTTATGGTCTCACGGCGGCACGTTCCCCAACCCGTGGAGTTTCGTGATCCTGATGCTTCTGGCACTGTGAATTCCAGTGGAGCCGCAAACGACCCCAATCCGTTTGCTGCTCCACTGACCGGGACGATTGCGATTGACGCGTCAGCCGAAGACGGGATTCTGGAACCAACGTTTGGCCGAGCCTGTCTGATTGTCTTCGTCAACGCGATCGTTTTGTTCGGAATTCAGTTCATTTCGAGTTCTCTGGTTCTGGCTGCCGGAGGCGACGGGGCCATTGTTCAACTGCTGCTTCTGGCGTTCCAGCCGGTCATTTCGGTCATTATTCACCAATCGATGCTGAAGACGACATTGGGGAGAGCTGCCCTGGTTTGGCTCGTCCAATTGCTGATCGTCTTTGGTATCGCGGTCGTTGTGTTTGGAACGATCGCGGGGATCAGGGCGTACGCTTGATCTCGTCTATTCGACTCCCACTGAGTCACCGTGAGTCAGCACCACGGTGACTGCGTATTCGTCGGGCAATGCTGCATGCAAAGCAGCGCCGAAAACTGGCAGATGCGATGAACGTTTCCTTGAGCGGCGAAAATCAGCAAAACGCCAGTTCTCTGCAAAAATGCAGTCAAAACGCACAATTTGCAGGCCCAAAAAATCCTCGGCAGGAATTTGGCACGGCGGTTGCTTTTCCCCTGTTCGGAGGCAGTCATCGGAGTGGTGGGACCCGGTGACCGCGTTAACTCCGCAGGGGTTAAAGGAGGGGAAGGTCAGGAAACTCGCCTGTTCCCGCTCATATGGGTGCGTGGCCCGAGCGGGAAGCTCCTGCCGAGGAGTTTGTTTCGGCAAACTTCACGGTGGAAAGGGGAAAGGTCTAGTACCTTTCCCCTTTCTTTTTGCGCGGAACGAAAAATAGCGTGGTTTCTCGCATTGTCCACGGTCCGGAGCGCAGTTGCCGCTTTTTTTGGACCACAGTATTCTCCCTGCTGATTGAACGCTTCAGCACACGAGTTCGACTCTGAGTCTTCTCTGCCACCAATCCTTCGGGATCTGCAAAGAATGCTCAGACAGGCTCGGCCAAAGAATACTGGAACCGCGGATGCACTCTTCCGATATCGACATCTCGTCCTCGCGCGTCCTGATTGCGGATGACATTCAGCAGAACCGCGAACTTCTGGAAGCCTATCTGGCGGATGAAGGCTATGAGATACTCATGGCGGCCGACGGACAGCAGACAATGCAGATGGTCGACCAGCATCAGCCGGACCTGATTCTGCTCGATATCATGATGCCACGCATGAGCGGCTACGAAGTCTGTTCGCAGATCAAGGCGGACCCGGCCAAACGCATGATCCCAGTGCTGATGGTGACTGCACTGAACGAAGCCGGCGACATCGAGAAAGCCGTGAACGCCGGTTGCGATGACTTCCTGACCAAGCCCGTGAATCGCCTTGAACTAAGAACGCGTGTTCGCTCTCTCCTGCGAGTCCGCCATCTGGCCAGCGAACGCGATCGACTCCTCGCGTACCTCGAAGAGATGGAGCATCGCGTTCTTCGCAGCAAGGAATAACTGGCTGGTCGCAGCGAAATCGAGATGAGCCCCCGGAATCGTTAGCGTATTTTTTGTGCCTCGACTCCTCAGCGCTTTCGCCACTCTTCGGCCAATTCCTGTTCAGTTTTGCCTGTCAGCTGTTTCCAGGTGTCCACAGAGTATTCACCATTGCGAGCGGCGGCGTTGAGGCGTTCCAGGATTCTGCCCTCGGAGGGATGGCTGCGAATGACCCAGTCGATGAAGTTTGCCGACGTGCGGTAACTGGCGTCGTGCTTCGCGTTCTTCAGCCGCTCTGGTGACAGCTTTGCTCCACCGGTTTCCGGTTCGTACAGGAACCAGCGAATGTAGTCGGGAATTCCTTCAACGATCCAGCCAGGCGGAATACTGATGTCTCGGTTTCGCCGACCGCGACCAGGATACTTCTGCACGATGTGGACCATCTCGTGCACAACCGCACCGCGAGCTTCACCCTGCAGCTGACCTCGGAACCATTCCGCATTGAGTGACACCGTGTTTCCGGAGGCAAAAGCCGGGATCCCTTTCATCTCGGAGTCTCGCAGATAGCGAAAACGAACATCTGTCGGAGCTTCAAAGTTCTCACTCGGAAGCATGGCCACGATCTTCGGGTACCATTCGACGATCACAGGCTGCAATTCTGCGGACGTCCATTCTTCCAGCTCCTGGGCCTGAGTCGTATCAATGGTGAAGCGGTAAGCCTGATCTGTCGTCGCAAACTTCAGCTCGCGAGCCTCCGGCGCGGAAACTCGCTGAAGCGCTTTCCCATCGCCGCTGATCACGTCAATCTCGCTGAAAAACGTGTGGCTGAAACGATTGCCGGGTTCGGTCGCCTTCACGGCGAACAGCAGATGTCGGAACTTTCCGAGACTGGCGTCGGGGTTCGTCAGTCTCACCGCATGCTGACCGCCCTCGTGTTTTCGACCGCGAGTATCCACGTCGGCAAGCTTCGTCCAGCAAGGCGACTCTTCTGCGGCAGATGGTGACTCCGGGAATGCAAAGTCCTCTTCATCACCCGTCGCTCCGAAGACGGAATAAACCTGAGGTGCTCGACTGTCCGTATGCCACGAATACGTCACGATCTGCGACACATCAATGGCCTGTTCAAGGTCGACCGCGATCAGGCCCTCTGACGTTCCTGCGGCGAAAAAGAAGTTGCTCGCTGGATCGTCAGCACTCACCGGAATGCGGCCGTCATGCAGTCGATCGATCAGCCCGGAGTTCCCATCAACCTTGCCCGCGATCACCTTCCACTTCGCTTTTGCGCCCGCATCGTTGATCGCCGGAGGTGCAATGACTTCGAACTGAAAGTGTGCTGCGTCTTCGGATGATTGCACCAGCACTTCGGTCTCGGCCAGAAGCGATCCCGCAGGCACTTGGCCTGCAAACAGAATGGTCGTCAGGAGAAATCGATTCATGGTGAGTCCCTTGTGATTCCCGACGCCCAGCGAACGCCGATGGAAATCAGATGATTGGGGCCGCCGGAAACTTCCGGATGCGGGCTGTAACAGATCACTCGTCCCTTGCCATAGGGAGCCTTCGCAATCGCCGTTGTTCCGATCATGACACCCGACGGAGCGCCCTTCTTGGCGATCTCCGAAGAGTATTCAGCGAGCGGTTCATAGGCGGGAAGGTCGGGCTTCGTATCCGGAACCAGCAACGGCCCCTGTCCGTAATAGACATGCAGTTCGTTGCTGTCTTCCCGCAGCAGAAGTTTGCCTTCGTCCGTCATCTTCATCGTCACATCGCCGGTTCCACGAGCCCAGTGAGCTCGGTCGAAGACTTTGGCATTCAGAAGATGAAGGGACCACTCATAGTCCGAGCTTGCCAGATACGAACCCGCGCAGATTCCGACGTAGCCACCCCCGTTCGTAACAAACTGCTGGATGTTCTTGCGTCCGGTTTCGCCAAGCTTCTTCGCCTGAAGACTGCCGGAGCCTCCCGGCATGATCAATACATGACAGTCCTTCAGGCCCTCGTTTTGAACATCTTCCGGAGTCACCTTGATGCATTCAAAGCCTTGCTCCGCCGTCAGAATTCTTCGCAGCGCCTTCGGTCCTTTGGCGCTTCCGTCGGAATGATCGTAGATCGCCACACGAATGGCGGCGACTGGAAGGGTTGTTGGTGCCGAAGCCGCGGGATCTTGTATCGCCGGTGCCGGTGCCGACTGATCTGCTGCCTCCTGAACGGGTGGTTCGCGAACAGGAGATTGCCAGCCGTGGACTTGAGGTGTGACGAAGGCAAAGAAAGCAACGATCAGAGATCGCAGGGTGGAATGCAGAAACATACAGAGCAGATCCTGTCAGCCTGTTGAAAAACGAAGGGCGAGGCGGGCGGGGCTCCTGCCGAGCCGCTGGAGTGTCGAAAGCCCTGGGCTGGTCACAGCCAGGAGGGCCTTTGCCCTCCCGAATCATTTTCTCCAACAGTCAGCTGCGTGCAGACCGTTCAGACCGTCCATGGTTGTCGACCGAAGTAGTGTGACCGGTGACCAGAGTTGCCTCAATCGGATAGGCCGATTTGTCGCTCAAAACCAGCCTGGAATTCCTATCTCTTTCATGCGACCGTCGAGCTCTGCGATGTAACCTTCGCCGATGCCCCGAGTCTGAAGGAATGCCTGCCGGCCGATGAAGTAACAGTCTGCGAGCGTGACTTCTCCAATCCCTCGCCCCGTGCGACTTCTTAGAAATTCATCCAGTGCAATTCGGAAGTGTGAAAATGGAGCCGTCTCAGCGAGCGCTGGAAACTCGTCTGAGCTGTCACCAATCAGGGTTTCCAGTCGTGTTAGTTCGTCACGCGTCTTGCGAATATACTGTCTCACGGCTCGTTTCAATGAATCATGCATCGGAGAATCGCTGGCATCAGACGGTTGGATGACGGAGAACAGTCGCGGACCATCAGTCTTTGTCCGAGTGGCGCATGACAAAGAGCGTGCAGAGTCCTGATCAGGGAACTGACTGTTGGTGAGTCTGAGGAGATCAAAGCTGGAAGGCGCGAGATGAGATGGGTGTCGAGATCTGTTTCGCTCGCAAAGATGAACGACGCGAACGAACGGAATCAGTGAACGTCAGGCTAAGGCAGGCCTTTTTCTGTTCGGCTGTTCGCGCTAAAGGTATTTGCTTTTGTCCGACCAACAAAGCTGAATCTGAAATGAAGATTCCACAGTCTTTTGCCGAATGCGTGACGTGCTTCCCTACCTATCGAGATATTGACATCATTTCGTCAAAGCGAAAGAAAACCGATTAGGCGCCGCGGCGGATCATCGAGGTCTTCAAGCCGGGACTCGAACGGCCTCAGGAGTTTCGGACACTGTTCCAATGGTAAGCCGCGTCTCCGGATCCATTGCCTGTGGCGCGGACGCCAGACGCTGCTGGCTCCAGCGGCGAACAAGGCACACAACGCGTTCCAGAGTGTCCCGATCGAAGTACTCTAGGCGTTCTTTGCCGGCAAACGGATAATCAACCGAACGGATGATCTGAATCAGATCGGAGTTCGACAGCGACGAACGAATCTGAGCCATCGTCAGAGAAGCGATGTAGCGAAGGTCGGGAAGATCAGTATTCATACAGGTACACCGCTGGCAGGTATCCGACTCGAAACTCAGACTCGCTGCTGCATCGCCGAAAACTCGACAGAGAACGGGGACGACCTGCTGCAGATCGACAGGCTGTTCGATCACATGCACATAGCCCGCATCGAGGGCCTGCTGGACCACTCGAAGATCCGGATGACGTGACATCAGTACTCCAACGACCGGTCCTCGTCGACATAGCGATTCCCTCAACAATGGAAGTCCGTTTCCATCTGAAAGTCCGTGAGAGATCAGGCACAGTGCAAAGGGACTTCTGAGACTCAGCTCAAGTGCTTCGGCCCGACTTGTGGCAATGACGATCTGAACAGGAAGCTGATTGAACAGACGGAGCAGCCGCTGAACTG
The DNA here is from genome assembly GCA_964538835.1 of uncultured Chitinophaga sp. GTDB lineage: Bacteria > Planctomycetota > Planctomycetia > Planctomycetales > Planctomycetaceae > SXXK01. The sequence continues at coordinate 62,960 of CAZIGZ010000011.1, forward strand.
CTGCTCGATCGCTTTCGACAATCAGGACTCTCTGAAAAGACATCACTACACCGTACTGAATGGTGGCTAACCACAATCAGCCCCGAAAACCTGCTGGGTTGTTGCCTGTTCGTCGCTCACGGTGTTCCGTTTCCAGAAACAGCCACACCGCAAACGCCTA
>CAZIGZ010000011.1:63219-73342 GCA_964538835.1 uncultured Chitinophaga sp.
CTGTTCGTCGCTCACGGTGTTCCGTTTCCAGAAACAGCCACACCGCAAACGCCTACATTGGCGCCGCTCACGAGACAGCAGAAATCGAGCCAAACGTGGCGAAATTCCGCAAAACGCGTGCATTTCGAAGTTCGCATTCCAGTCGCTGCCCAATAGACGGGCACTTTCCCTGAAGATTCGCAATCCAGAGAGGCATCACACTAATGTGCTCACAAATTCACTCCTAAGTTGGCGATCCAGCAAAACCGATTTAAGGTGCCAGGCACCTGAACTGGTTTTGTCTGTGAAAATACTGACATTTTGTAACAGGACTGCGCGCAGGAGTGGCGGCTTGACTTCGGTGGTTTGGTCTCGGGACAATGATGAGCTCCTGCCTTCGGATCCCGTTTTGCCTTCCTGCCCGCTGTCGTCTCTCCTATGTCAATGCTTGCCCAGAGTTTGTGGTCGCGCCGAGCGATGCTTCAGGTGTCGGGAGCGGGATTTGGTGCGCTGGCGGCGGAGCATCTTCTATCCAGCGAGGGATGGGCTCAGGAATCACCGTCTTCGAACCTGAACGGCGGGCTGCATCATCCAGCGAAGGTACGTCGAGTCATTCAGCTGTTCATGAATGGCGGTGCCAGCCCGATGGATACGTTTGACTATAAGCCGGAGCTGGAACGGCTGAATGGTCAGATGCTGGGGCCCAAAGAGAAACCGGAAGGATTTACCGCTCCGGCTGGCGCGGTGATGAAGAGTCCCTTCACGTTTGCTCAATATGGTGAGACGGGGCGATGGGTCAGCTCCGTGTTTCCTCACCAGGCAAAGATCATTGACGAGCCCGCGTTTCTGATGGCAATGGCGTCGAAGACAAATGTCCACGGCCCCGCCAGCTACATGATGAATACGGGCTTCATGCTGCCGGGCTTTCCGTGTCTGGGCGCGTGGATCAGTTATGGCCTGGGAAGTTTGTCGGACAATCTTCCGACGTTTGTTGTGCTCCCGGACCCTCGCGGGCTGCCGTACAACCAGAAGGGCAATTTCAGCGCTGCGTTTCTGCCTGCAAAGCACCAGGGAACACTTGTGGAGGCCGGCGCGAATCCGCCGATCCCTGATTTGTTTCCGGACGCGAGGTACAGCTTTGCTCTGGGCGAATCCGATCAGAAGACGGTTGCTGCGCTGCGAGCTATTAATCAGCGTCACGCCACAGAGCGTTCAGAAGATTCACGACTGGAAGCCCGACTCGCCGCTGCGGAACTTGCAGCAAAGATGCAGCTGTCGGCACCGGAGGCGTTTGATCTGTCGCGTGAATCGCAGGAGACCCAGACAGCCTACGGCCTGGACAAAGCGGAGACTCAGGACTTTGGCCGGCGTTGCCTGCTGGCTCGACGTTTAATCGAACGAGGGACTCGCTTTGTGCAGGTTTGGAGCGGCCCGCAGGGAGCGGCGAACAACTGGGATAACCATGGCAACATTCAGACAGAGCTGCCGCCGATTGCGATGAACGTGGATCAGCCGGCCGCGGCATTGCTGACGGACCTGAAGCAGCGGGGACTCTTCGAGGATACTCTCCTGATCTGGACCACGGAGTTTGGTCGAACGCCTTTTGCACAGGGAAGTCTCGGACGCGACCACAATCGAGGCACGTTTGTCACATGGCTTGCCGGAGCCGGTATCAAGTCGGGGGCCACACACGGGCGAAGTGATGACCTGGGTTACGAAACGGCCGAAGGCAAAACATACTGCTACGACCTTCACGCAACGATTCTGCATTTGATGGGGATTGATCACCAGAAGCTGTCCTTTCGCGCATCCGGTGTCGATCGCCGTCTGACCGATGTTCATGGCCATGTGATTCACGAGATCCTGACGTAGCGCTTGTGGCGATTGAGGGAGATTTTGGATAGAGAGGGATGCCGGGGCCGCGAGGCGACAATCGCTCAACGCTGACGAAGCGGGCAATTGAGACAATCGCCTCACACTCACAGCAGGGCACTTGTTTGGAATGTTGCAGCCCGTTAGAACCCTTCACTCTTTCAAGTCAGGCGAGCGAACTCGGCGGGTGGCATGGGACATTTTGAATTTCAGCTGGAAGCAACGGATCCTCAGACGGCCGGGCGAGCTGGTCGGTGGATTACGCCGCACGGTCCGGTGAATACTCCTGCCTTCATGCCTGTCGGAACCCTGGGCACCGTGAAGGGGCTATTGCCTTCCCAGCTTCGCGACGCTGGTGCTCAGATGATTCTGGGCAACACGTATCACTTGGCGTTGCGTCCTGGTCCGGAGATTGTCGCGGACCATGGCGGCCTGCATGGCTTCATGGACTGGGATGGTCCGATCCTGACCGACAGCGGCGGCTTTCAGGTCTTCAGTCTTGCGGATCTTCGCAAGATGAGCGACGACAAGGTGGTTTTTCGTTCTCATATCGACGGCAGTCAGCTGGAACTGACGCCGGAGCGGGCCGTTCAGATTCAGGAGATGCTGGGGGCGGACTGCATCATGTGTCTGGATGAATGTCCGCCTTCGGGGGAGACGCCGGAGAAGATTCGTCGAGCTGTCGACCGCACGACTCTTTGGGCCGCTCGATGCCGTGACGCACAAACGCGGGCCGACCAGGCTCTGTTCGGAATCGTTCAGGGTGGCGTACATCCAGACCTGCGGCGACGATCGGCCGAGGGTCTGCTTCCCCTGGATTTTCCCGGATATGCGATTGGCGGGCTGAGTGTGGGTGAAAGCCCGGAGATGATGTACTTCACTCTGGATCACACGGTTCCCCTGTTGCCGACCGGGAAACCTCGGTATCTGATGGGAGTCGGTCGCCCGGAAGACATTCTGGAAGCAGTTTGCCGCGGAATAGACATGTTTGACTGCGTCATGCCGACTCGAAACGGCCGGAATGCGATGGCTTTCACGAGTCAGGGGCCTGTGCGAATTCGAAATTCGGTCCATCAGAAGGATCAGAGTCCTCTGGATCCGGAATGTCCCTGTATCGCCTGCAAACGGTTCACTCGATCCTATTTGAGACACCTGTTTGTCGCGAAGGAGATGCTGGGCCCGATCCTGCTTTCGCTCCATAACATCACGTATTACCAAACGCTGGTGAGGCAAATTCGGGAAGCAGTGATCGCTGGACGACTGGCCGAGTTTCGGTTGAATCAGCTTGCTCGCTGGAATGCACACCCCTAAAATACGCCCCTTTTCTGGTGACCCGGCACAGACATTCAGTCCTCGAACGGCTGGCAAAAGGCGCGATTTTCATGGCATTGAAATTGGTTGTATTGGGATTGATGCTGTTCCAGGCGGCTTCAGGAGATGCGGCCCCGGCTGCTCCGGCGCAGGAATCACCGGCTGCCCAGGCAGCTCCAGCCGCTGAAGGTTCGGGCAGTGCGGGTTCGGAAGCCAAGGGTGGTCCGGCTGGCGGTGAAGCGGCTCCGGCCGGTACTGCACCTGCTGGCGGTGCTCCGAATGCTCAGGAGCCGCCACCATGGATGTCATTTGCTCCCATCCTGTTTATCGGGATTCTGTTCTACTTCATGCTGCTTCGCCCACAGGCTCGGGAGCAGAAACGGCGTCAGGAGCTGCTGAATGCTCTGAAAAAGAATGACAAGGTGGTCACAACGGGCGGGATCATCGGGACCGTCGCCGACCTGTCCGAAGATGGGCGATTCGTGACTCTGAAGGTCGACGATTCGACTCGCATCCGGTTTCTGCGGTCTGCCATTCATGGTCCGCTGGAAGACAAAGCGGCACCACAGGCGGCCAGCTGAAACCGTCTGTTTAAGGGAGTCTTGGTTCTAAACTGAGGCAATTTCCCGGTTTGTGGACGCGGCAGGCTCCTGGAATTGTGCTGAAGTCTGCCATTTCGATACATATACGCGTTTTTCTTCACTCAAACGGAGCGCCGGCGGCGCCCGAATGTGTCCCTGCGATTTCCACCAGGAATTCACTGATGTCACTGTTGCTCAATGGACTTTTGATTCTGCTGCTTCAGGCTCCGGGAGCTGCAACGGAAGCTGCCGACACGGCCAAGAAGACTGAGGACGCGGCGAAAGCGTTTGTCGAAGAAATGGCAAAGCAGGATGCCAAGGCGACGGAAGAAGTCGTAAAGCAGGCAGCCGATGTGACGGCCGCTGCTGCATCTTCCGGCGTCGGCGAGCTTCTGTTCGGCGTGATTGTTCTGGCAATGATCATTCTGCCTTTCGTTTTCGGTTCAATTCTGGGCAAAGCCCTGAAGTGTCCGGAATGGAGCGGGCGCATTGGTGTCGTGATCTTCACGATTGTGCTGGGGCTTGCACCGTTTATCAGCCCGCTGCTGAAGGGTGAATCGATTGCCGGCCGCTTCCGACTCGGGATCGACCTCGCCGGCGGAACAAACATGGTGTTCCAGGTGCGTGGCGATGGCAAAGAGATCACGCCCGAAATCATGGACCGAATGGTTGGTGCTGTCAGCAAGCGAATCAATCAGTCGGGTACAGAAGAAGTCACAGTGCGTGCCGTTGGTTCGGACCGAATTGAAGTCATCGTTCCTGGCGAAGACCCTTCAACCGTCGACGAAATCAAGCGCAAGATTACTCGACTGGGAAGCCTTGAATTCTTCATCGTTGCTGACCGAACAGACGGCGACATCATTCGTGCAGCGAATGAGCTGGATCTGTCTCGCAAAGACGTGATCATCGGCGATGAGGTTGTTGCTCGCTGGGTTCCGGCTTACGAACGCAATGGCGTTCCAAAGCTGCTGACGGACGCAAACGCCATCAGCCGCAAGATTCAGAAGCAGCGGGAAACGGACAACGGTAAGTTCGAAAACTACGAATCCGAAGAATACCTGATGCTCGTCGGGCCGGCCGCAGATCAGGTGACTGGCAAGTATCTCAAGAGCGCCTTCCGAGACATCGATCCTCAGAACGGCCAGACGATCGTCGTCTTTAACTTCGACGCAACGGGTGCTTACCTGTTTGGACAGCTGACCGAGCGAAATTCACCACGTGATGGTGTTCCACAGCGTCATCTGGCGATCGTGCTGGACCGAACCGTTTTCAGTGCCCCCGGGATTCTGTCCAAGATCACAAACCGCGGACAGATCTCTGGCGGCTTCTCGACTCAGGAAGCCGATGAACTGGCCTCGGTCCTGAACGCCGGTGCTCTGGAAGTGCCGATTGATCCAAAGCCGCTGAGCGAAGCGACCGTCGACCCGACTCTGGGTGCGGACGTCCGAAACAAGGGAGTGAACGCGACGCTGATCAGCGGTCTGGCAGTTGTAGTGTTCATGCTGGTGTATTACCGCTTCTCAGGTCTCGTGGCGGTGATCTCACTGATCCTGAACTTGTTGCTGACCATCGCTGCGATGGTGGCCTTCAACGCAACATTCACGCTGCCAGGTATTGCGGGCATCGTGTTGACGATCGGGATGGCGGTCGACGCGAACGTTCTGATTTACGAACGTATGCGTGAAGAAATCTCCAAGGGCTCCAGCGTTCGAATGGCGATCCAGAACGGTTTCGAAAAGGCCTTTGTCACAATTTTTGACGCCAACATCACGACCCTGCTCACTGCGGTCGTTCTGTTCTACTTTGGAACGGACCAGATTCGCGGGTTCGCGGTCACGCTGTTCCTTGGTCTCGCGATCAGCATGTATACCGCCCTGTTTGTTGGTCGACTGTTGTTCGACATCTTCGAACGCCTCCGCATTCTGCGAACGCTGAAGATGATGCAGTTCATCGACCAGACGAATTTTGACTTCCTGCGTCAGCGAGCCATTTGGTACGGGATTTCCATCGCTGTCATCGCTGTCGGTCTGCTCGCCTTCTTCGTACGTGGCGAAAAGAACTATGACATTGACTTCACCGGCGGCACGATGGTGTCGTTCCAGATGACCGAAGCTCAGAAGACGGATGATGTCCAGAAAGCTCTTGCCGACCAGTTCGGAACGGACTTTTCACTTGAGCGCCTGACGATCGGCGGAGAAACCACTGAAGGCGTCGGCACGTACTTCCGAATTCGAACGACCGAAAGCGACGACCACAGTAAGGCTGCTGACGGAGAAAAGGCCGCCACGGCTGACGTATCAGCAGAAGATCGAGTTCGTGAGAAGGTCTTCAAGGCATTCGAAAAGAACCCGTCGATGAAGCTGCGAATGGTCTCACTGCAGTCGTCTGACATTCGCCCCGTCACGATCGCAGAAGGTGATAACTCAGCTGATGCCATCATGCGAATGAAGTTCAAGGGTGGCTCTGAAGCAGATTTGACGTTCTCCCAGGAAGTTGCTTCAGGAACAGCCACAGACCTGCTTTCAGAAGCACTGGGCAAGGCGCGTCCGACGATCGAAGGAACCTCCACCGAGGAACTGTTTGGTCTGGAAGGCACGGAAGGCTCCGGCACGACGGCCGCTGCTCGAGCCGTTCGGAAGTACACGAAGTTTACCGTTCGTACGATTTCCGACGTAAAGCCGGAAGAACTCAAGACAGCTCTGGCTTCCATCCAGGACACACTGTCCAAATCGCCTCTGTTTGACGAAGTGAACACCTTCGCATCAGCGGTGGCTGATGAAATGAAGACGAACGCGACGATTGCGATCATCTTCAGTATTCTTGGGATCTCAGCCTACATCTGGTTCCGATTCCAGAATGTCGTCTTCGGTCTGGCAGCGATCGTGGCTCTGGTCCACGACGTTCTGGTTGCACTGGGATCTCTGGCTATCGCCAGCTTCGTGCTGGGTACACCGATTGCCAGCATCCTGCTGATCGACGACTTCCGAATCAACCTGTCGATGATTGCTGCGTTCCTGACCCTCGTGGGTTATTCGCTGAACGACACAATCGTGATGTTCGACCGAATTCGTGAACTGCGAGGAAAGAACCCGGCAGTGACCGTTTCCATGGTGAACCTGGCCCTGAACCAGACTCTGGGCCGTACGATTCTGACGGCGACGACCGTCTTTATCGTGGTCTTCATCCTGTATGTCTTTGGTGGTTCAGGCATCCATGGCTTCGCGTGGTGTCTGCTGATCGGCTGTATCGCCGGTACCTACAGCTCGATCTACATCGCCAGCCCGGTTCTGATTTGGTTCCTCGGCGACGCAAAGGATCCAGGCCGAGCCTGATTGACCAACGGCCAGGTACTCCGTTGAAAGAGAGCGGAAGGGCGCGAGCCTTCTGGGTTTAGCGACACCGGACGGCCAGCACCGTTCCGCTCACTGGGCACCTGAGTTTGGCATCAACGGATCAGGTGAACAAAATTCTGGACAATCACGGAGGATTTCGTCCTGGGATGCAGGCAATCCTGCGAATGCGCGTATCATGTTTGCAGCGAACGAGGATGTTCGATCGCAAATGACGATGATGCTGGTTGCCTGAGTCAGTGCATCTGATGCTCGGCGAAATTCTCCCGCACAAAACCAGTCGGGAATTCAAGGTCTTTTCGACTTTCGTTGAGGCTTGCCTCGTCAGGAGTATCGCTCGGGATGATTGATGAATCGCCAATGCACTGGAGCACTGTGGACGCTGCCGAATTGTATGAAGTTCCACGCTGGGGTAATGGCTATTTTTCCGTAGGTCCGGGCGGCAATGTGCACGTCCATCCTGATCGCAATCCAGCCCGATCGATCGACCTGAAGCAGCTGGTTGAAACTCTGCAGATGCGAGGACTGGATGTTCCCGTGCTGCTCCGGTTCAACGGCATCATACGCGACCGTCTGTATGTTCTGCACAAGGCGTTTTCCGACGCGATCAAGGAACACAGCTACCGCGGAAAGTACGCCTGCGTCTATCCGATCAAGGTCAATCAGCAGCGCGAAGTGGTTGAGAAGGTTGTTGAGTACGGTCGGGAATTCGGCTTCGGTCTGGAAGCGGGCAGCAAGCCCGAACTTCTGGCCGTGGTCGCGATGACGGAAGCTCAGACGCCAATCATCTGCAACGGCTTCAAGGACGCGGAATTCATCGAGATGGCGCTGCTGGCCCAGAAGATCGGCCGGCACGTGATTCCCGTTGTGGAAAAGTACACGGAGCTGGAACTGATCCTGAAGTACGCGGAAAAGCTCAACGTCCGACCTCAGATCGGTATGCGAGTGAAGCTGGCGGCTCGAGGTGCGGGCCGATGGCAGTCTTCGGGCGGCTATCGTTCCAAGTTCGGTCTTCGCGCGAATGAAATTCTGCAGGCGCTGGAAGAACTGAAGAAGCGAGGCATGGAAGATTGCTTCACGCTTCTTCATTTCCATCTCGGCAGTCAGATCACCAATATTCGTCAGGTCAAAGCGGCTCTGAACGAAGCAGCTCGTGTTTACACCGAACTGGTCAAACGCGGTGCCGGCCTGAAGTACATGGACGTCGGCGGCGGTCTTGGCGTCGACTACGACGGTTCTCAGACGAACTTCGAATCCAGCATGAACTACACGCTGGAAGAGTATGCTCGAGACGTCGTTTACACGCTGCAGACCGTCTGTGACGAAGCCGGTGTGGAGCATCCGAATATCATCTCGGAAAGCGGGCGAGCCATCTCCGCGTTCCATAGCGTGCTGGTCTTCGGAGTTCTGGGCGTTTCGCAACAGGGAACCGAGAACGCCTCGGAGGCTGCTCTTGCGCCGCCTGACGACACCGAACAGGCACTGCATGATCTGTATCAGACGTTTCGAGGACTGACGACTCGCAATGCTCTGGAGAGCTACCACGATGCTCAGACATCGATCGATACCGTGATGACACTGTTCAACACGGGTTATCTGTCTCTTGAACTACGCTGCCTGGCCGAGAATATCTACTTCGCAATCTGCCACAAGATCTGGCAGCTCACCGGATCGATGGACTATGTTCCGGAAGAACTGGAACGTCTCGATAAGACGCTGTCGGACAACTATTTCTGCAACTTCTCCCTGTTCCAGTCCTGTCCGGACTCATGGGCGATCAAGCAGCTGTTTCCGGTCATGCCGATTCATCATCTCGATCATCGCCCGACGCGTCATGCGGTTCTGAGCGACATCACGTGTGACTCAGACGGCAAGATCGACCAGTTCATCGACCGCCGTGATGTGCGTCGCACTCTGATGCTGCATGAGTATGATGGGGCACCGTATTACCTGGGTGTGTTCCTGATTGGAGCCTACCAGGAAATTCTCGGGGACCTTCATAATCTGTTCGGCGACACGAACGCTGTTCACGTCGACCTGACTCAGAGCGGCGAAGTGATGCTGGATACGATCATCAAAGGTGAAACGGTCAGCGAGGTTCTGGATTATGTCCAGTTCCGCGGCAAGGACCTGATCAACCGGCTGCAGAACGCTGTCGAAATTGCTGTTCGCGAAAACCGCATTGACCACGTTCAGGCTGGTCAGTTCGTCAAGTTCTACGAAGAAGCACTCGACGGCTACACCTCCCTCGAAGAACCCGACGGCGAATAGTCAGCGACTAGTCCGCACGGCAGGATGGCCGCCCTCGGCCGTCTTCCTCCTTTTGCGTTTTCTCTCGAGCTCTCATCGTTCAAATTGCGTTTGACATAACGCATGCGAACTTGAACAGCATCAAGAATTGAACCGCAGACGGACGAGGGCGGCTATCCTACAATGCGCCTCTATGAGACGCTTTGCACGACTCTTTCAGGAACTCGACGAAACGACGAAGACCACGGATCGCGTGGATTCGCTGGTGCGGTACTTCCGCGATACAGAGCCCGCAGATGCCGCATGGGCCACATGGTTTCTCTGCGGGCAGCGACCGCGGCGAGTCATCAAGGTGTCGCAGTTGCAGGAATGGTGCGCGGAGCTGGCCGGGATTCCCGAGTGGCTGTTCGAAGAGTCGCGCGAGTTTGTCGGTGACCTGGCGGAAACGATCGCCCTGCTGCTTCCCGCCGTCGGTTCTCAGGTCGATGATTCGCTGGCCAGCTGGATTGAGCAGAAGCTGCTGGCTCTGCCGCTGATGAGTGATGCTGCACGACGCGACGCGATCCAACAGGCCTGGCAGGACTTGAATCAGACCGAACGACTGGTCTTCAACAAACTGCTGACGGGCGGCTTTCGAATTGGAGTGTCCCAAAAGCTGGTCATCCGAGCTCTCGCAGAAGTTTCCGGAATCGCCGGCGACGTGATTGCTCATCGGCTGATGGGGCAGTGGAAACCCACGGCCGAGTTCTTCCAATGCCTGATGGATCCTGACACAACGGA
>CAZIGZ010000012.1:0-68635 GCA_964538835.1 uncultured Chitinophaga sp.
GTCTACCTCAGCACCAGAAATCCCAAGGTCCTTGCCGAACGCGTCGGAGGCGGTGCTGAGGCAAACGCGATCCAGATACAACAGTACGGCGACCAGCGTCGCAAGCAGCACCATTACGTGGCGAACGTGCGAGGTTCCTGTCACCCGGACAGGTTCCGAGGGATTCGCTCCGTTCCCTGTCTTCTCCGAATCCGCCGCAATCCTGACATTAATCGTGTCGTCAGTGGAAAACGTATGGCTGTCGCTGGAACTCGTCATGGTTGCCAGTGTCCGATCTGTTCAAACGGTTCCATGGGGAGGCGACGATGATGAAACACCAGAGCACCAGCATCGGCAGTCGTTACGCCGTTGGTATTAATACGAATCAGCTGACTGCAAACGGGAGCATACGCGGCAAACGGTGCGTGCACACCCTTCAGCACAATGGCGGCAAAATCATTTGGGTCCACTCCCTGCGACACAACCTGCTGCAAACTGAGCGGAGCGACTCGCAGTGTTGTCGCAATCACCGTGATCCCGGTAGATTCTCCTCGAAGAACGGCCGTTCGTCCCTGGTCGAACTTCGAATAGCCACCGTGCCGCGCTTCGCTTTCGGAGAATCGGCCATCGGTAAGATTGATCACGGTCCATGTGTCATTCAACGGTGGGCCATGTCGTTCCGGATCCAGACGTCCACCGACCGCCGCCGTGAATCGTCCGCTCACACCTGCGTCAACCGCTCGCTGAACGGCTTCTGCATCTGCAATTACGGTCAACAGAGGACCATGACCTTCAAGTATCCAGCCGTGAGCAATCCAGGTCCCATCGCCTGGACTCCCGCCGCCAACATTGTCACCCATCTCCAGGAGACCCACTGGCCGAGAAGAATCCGTTTGCCGAATCTTCAGCGCCCTCTGAATTCCCTCCGAGACAGAAACGAGCTGGCCTCGAAAGTCTTCGCGCGATTCCCACCAGATCGATGCCATCTCGTTCGCTGCCTGTTGAGCCAGCATGGCATCGTGTTCGGCCACCGTCACAACGGACGCACCCATTTCGTGAACGTCGGAATAGGGAAAGCCATACAGACAGGACACGCACACCATTCCCGGCTGCGACTGAAGTCGATCCGCGTGCTGCCACAGTTTGACTCCCTGAGGCTCCGCGGTGGCCTGTCGTTCGATGTTCACGCAAAGCGGAAGCTGGACCAGCCGACATTTGGGATGAGCTTCCCCGTTCAGTGTTTTCAGCATCAGTTGAGCCGCATCCTGGCCTCGTTGAAGCTGATCGAGATGCGGGTTGGTGCGATAACCAAATAGAGCATCGCAGGCCGATACCATGTTTTCCGAGACATTGGCGTGCAGGTCCAGAGTCCCGATGATTGGTACCTCCGAACCGACGATCGCACGAACTCGCTGCAGCCAGTCACCATCCGCATCCGGCGCATCGTCCGCCACGGTCGCTCCGTGAGGTGCCACGAGCAATCCGTCGAGCGGCAGGTGACTCCTGAGCTGTGACTCCAGACGAGTCATCAGCTCCGTCCAGCATTCCTTCGTGATCGTTCCGAACGGCATCGCTCGAGCCGCGAAGATCCCAACGGCTTCAACGTCGCTGGCCTTGTCAATCACATCAATGAAGCCACCGACTTCATGCGGTGTCCCTCGAAACGCCTGCAGGACACCGTCTCCATCGGTCAGCACATTCAGGCGAAAATGCTCAAGCGTCGTCGGCTCATCCAGAAACGTGTTGCTCTCATGCAGCAGCGCGATGATACCAACACGTTTCATGCGATTAGGTCCAGGCTTGATCGCTCAGCGTTTTCCTGTCATTCCTTCCATGCCGTCGGAAGCCTCTGAGCATCACCGCCGACCCGAAGTGTGTAAAAGTACGCATCGCGTCTTCGAACCACAAGCAACGAAATGGATTTGATTCCGGCATGTTCCCACCTGAGCCCGAGGCGCTAGCCGAACATTGCTTCGTGATTGAATGCGTTCCCCAATGAGCCTGAGGCGCTAGCCGAAACTGTGCTTCTCATCTGCCACCCCATTTCATCGCGTCCCCGAAAAGAAGTGAATTCGACAGCCCAAGGCGCTAGCCGAAACGGTGCTTCTGACCTTCCACTCGCCAGTGAATTTGACTTATGGGTGTTTCAGGCGTGTTTTCTGCTAGCGCCTCAGGCTCAGTGTTCAAAGGAATTTTTCAAATTTCCGGTCATGATTCACCCCGGCCGGTTAAGTACTGGCATCGCAATGAATTTTCGACGGTGAAAAGGGTGTCCATCGTGGACGAGCAAATCAAACAGGCGACGAGACTCTGGACGGTGGCGCAGCCGGTGGTTTCTGCGTTTGTGGCGTCGGTGGTAAGGGATTTCTCGGCGCGTGACGATGTGCTGCAGGAAACGGCGGTGGCGGTGATCGAATCGTTTGATCGGTATTCTCCGGAACGGCCGTTTGTCGCATGGGCTTTGGGGATTGCGCAGAACCAGGTGAAGTTGTATTTTCGACGGTGTCAGCGAGATCGGCTGGTTTGCAGTCCAGAACTGCTGGAGGTCATTGGCTCGGCGTTTCAGGATCTTCCTGAGGAAGTTGTTCATTCGGTCGATCGATTGAATGAGTGCGTTCAGAAACTGGATGATCGATCAAAGAAGCTATGTGACCTTCGCTACACGCACGACCTGAAGCCTGCGGCGATCGCGGATGTGGTCGGTTTGACAGCCAACACCGTCGCGAAAGCTCTGCAGAGAATTCGTGAACAGCTGAAACTATGTCTTGAGCGAACGTCAGCGGAAGATTCGGCGCTGAAAGGTGGGCTGACATGAGTCGCGGTGATCAGCTTATCCATAGTTTTCTGGACGATCAGCTCAGTGATGAGCAGCATCCGGAACTTCTGCAGTGGCTTCAGGAGTCCCCCGAAAATGCTCGCCGGTTTGCCGCTGCGGCATTGCTGCATGATCGACTGAGGGCTGAGTTTCAGTCGCGAGCGATGCTGCTGGGATCCGAGATTTCCGCAACACCGACGGCGTCTGATTTGTCACAGGGATCTGTAGAGACAGCCAGCCCGAAGCCGGCTGATGAGGCGAATATTTCACCGTCGCGATTATCACGCAAATCGCCTTGGAAGGCTCCACTGGTTGCCATCACGGTTATGAGTCTTGCTTTGTCCGCGCTGTTGATGTTCTGGAATGGTGTGGCCACTCCGACGGCAAACGCGGCGACACAGGAACTAGGTCGCCTGTTGTCGGCGAACGCTACCAGTGATCTGCGAACCTACCAGATTGTTGTGGAAGAAACGGCCGTGCCTCAGAATCGTCGCCGAAGAACTCGGGAAGATGATCGTCCGCCGAAACCTCCGATGCAGGGGGCGACGTTGTGGGTCCGAGGAACATCGGAGTTTGTGCTGAAGCGGTTCACGACGGATGGTCGGCCGTTTGTAACGGGCTGTGACGGCCATGTGAGCTGGGCAGTGAATCCCGATGGACCTGTTCGAGTCAGCCGGGATCTCAGCCGGTTTAATCATGATGTGCCCGGTCATGAAAGTTCCATGCCCCTGAACCATTTCGGAGAGGCACTGAAGCAGCTGCAGCGGACTTATGAACTACAGTTGCTTCCTGTTGAGTCGCCGGAATTTGATGTCGACGGAGCGACGCGAGGTGATGCCGCCAGCGAGCAATCACCTTCGAGCCGTCTGATGGTCGCGGTCAAGAAGCGTGGAGAACGAGGACCGGCACGCGTGGAGATTCTGTACGAACCAGAGTCCGGTCGGATTTTTCAGATGCGGTTTATTGGGATGCCGTACGGTCCTGACCGCCTGACGCTCCGGCTGACTCTGACGGAAAACGAACCCGTTGATGACGATTTTTTCGGCCACGAATCGCATCATCTTTCGGATCGACGAGTTGAAGAGGAGTAAACCATGGTGTTCTCATTGAAGCAAAGATTCGCAGCCACGGTCCTGGCGGTTGCCGCCGGCGGAGCGGGGACGTTTGCGTGCCTGTCGGGACAATTGAATGACGAAAGTCTGGCAAAAATTCGCAAGCCGGAAATGGCCGATACGATTCGAGCCAATATGTATGCTGACAACTGGTTCATGATGTACATAAACGGAGAACTGGTGGCCGTCGATTCGATCTCGTTTATTCCTCACAACGTGATCTCCGTCGACATTCTTCCGAAGTATCCCATGACGATCGCCGTGATGGCCAAAGACAACGCGGATCCGACGACCGGAATGGAGTATGCCAACACAAATATCGGCGACGCCGGATTTGTGCTCAAGTTTGCAGACGGGACGGTCACGAACGGCAACTGGAAGGCGCTGGCTGTGTCATCGGGGCCGGTTGGTCATGACACAAAGAATCCGCGAGTCGTCAATCAGCCGATTCCTGAGAACTGGTACTCGGAATCGTTCGACGACAGTCAGTGGAAAGCCGCAAAGGAATACTCGACGGAACAGGTGGATCCAAAGCAGCCCTTCTACGACACGGACTTTGAAGGAGCCAGTTTCATCTGGTCGGAGGATATTGAACTCGACAACGTCGTGCTGTTTCGCCATGTCGTGAAGAGTCCTCCGGATGGCAATCAGCGACCGGACTTTTCTAACTTGAACAACGTCGTGCCCGACAGCCAGCCCAAAAAGGGTGGCGGAAAGGGCGGCAAAGGCAAAGGCCGCTGATCAGCGAGCCTGGTCATCTCGCCTTCTGAAAACTGAACACTGCCCTGGAACATCTCAATGACTGCAACACCCCGTCGTCACTCAATCGCATCGCTGATCGCTGTGATTTCTTTTGCCCTGGTTTGCGTGCAGGGAAATCACGGAGGCTCTCGTCTGGTTGCTGCCGAACGCCCGAATATCATCTTCATGATGTCGGACGATCAGGGCTGGAACGGGACGTCCGTGCAGATGCATCCCGACTACAAGGATTCCAAGGGCAGCGTCTATCACACACCGAATCTCGAGCGGCTTGCTGCGGAAGGCATGAGATTCACCGCCGGGTATTCTCCGGCTCCTGTCTGTTCGCCGACTCGCATCAGCATTCAGACCGGCAAGAGCCCGGCTCAGCTTCACTGGACGAAAGCGGCACCTCCTGAAGAAGGCCACAAGCTGACGGAACCGCGGTTGATCAAACAGATCGCTTCTTCAGAGAGAACAATTGGTGAGCTTTTGAAATCCGCCGGCTACGCAACCGCGCATTACGGCAAATGGCATATCGCGGGGAATGGTCCCGGGGCGAATGGCTACGATGAACATGACGGCGACACCGGCAACGAAAACGCGTTTCAGTTTCAGGATCCGAATCCCGTTGACATCTTCGGCATGGCGGAACGAACTGAGAAGTTCATGGCGAAGTGTCAGAAGGAAGGGAAGCCGTTCTACATTCAACTGTCCTGGAATGCTCTGCACGCGTCCGAGAATGCGCTCAAGACGACGATGGCAAAATACCAGACTGCGTTTGGTGGCGCGACTGACAAACGAGTTGCGGTTGCGGCCATCACGGAAGATCTGGATACGGGAGTTGGACGTGTTCTGGATTCCATCGACAAGCTGGGCCTTCGTGACTCGACGTATGTGATTTACATCTCCGACAACGGCGCGGGCGGAGGAAAGAACAATGCTCTGCGAGGCGGCAAAGGAGGAGTCTGGGAAGGCGGCATTCGAGTGCCATGGATCGTCCGCGGCCCGGGTGTGACTCCGAATTCCTGGTGCCATACTCGAGTGGTTGGATACGACCTGCTGCCCACGTTCTGCGAATGGGCGGGCGTAGCGACGAGCGAGATTCCAGCGACTGCTGAAGGAGGCAGCCTTGCGTCCTTGCTGGCGAACGGAGGCAAAGGTGAGGTTCAGCGACCACGTCAGGAAATGGTCTTTCACTTTCCACACTATCAGGCGTCGGATGGACCCCAGTCGGCTTTGTATCTTGGCGATCTGAAACTGATTCGGTTTCTGGAGGACGATCATGTCGAACTCTACGACCTTTCGAATGATCTCGCAGAACGAAACGACCTTTCCTCGAAGCGACCCGATGATGCCAAACGCATGAACAATCTGCTGACGGCCTATCTGAAAGACATCGACGCCCAGATGCCGACCCCAAACCCGAACTACGATCCGAACCAGCCGGCTCCGGAACGCAAAGGCGGTGGGCGAGGCGGTGCCATGAACAGCGACAAA
The DNA here is from genome assembly GCA_964538835.1 of uncultured Chitinophaga sp. Lineage (GTDB taxonomy): Bacteria > Planctomycetota > Planctomycetia > Planctomycetales > Planctomycetaceae > SXXK01. Next base: position 6,145 of record CAZIGZ010000012.1, read on the forward strand.
CCCAAACAAGGGGGTGGCAAAAACAAAAAAGGCGGCAAAGGAAAAATGCCCAATGAATAGACCTTCATCTCCCCTCCTGAACGAAGTTCGGGAGGGGGCGAACGAGCGCCAGCAAGCTCGGGGGAGGGCCGCTTCTTGAGTGAATGAAGGGTTAATGGTTATTGGAAATTGAAAAATGCAAATTGCCGCGTAACGAACATCTTCACTTCATTTTGCAATTCTCAATCTCCATTAATCATTAACCATTTCCCACATCAACCAAGAACCAAGAACTAAGAGCCAAAAACCACCACCATGCTTCCCTCGCCCCTCCATCGTTGTCTGATTGCCCTCCTGATCTGCGTCATTGCATCAGCGACGGCGGAAGCGCAGAAGGGCGGGAAGCCAAAAGGAATGAAGCCGGGGCAGGGAGGGAATCGAGTTGGCAAGGGATCAAAGGACGTCCTGCTGTCGGAGAATCTTCCGCCGTCATTTCGCGGCCTGAACAACGAAGACGTTCAGACACTTACGACTGTCGCGCGAGATGGTCGAGTATGGATGCAGCGGGTGACCATTCCTGGCCGTTCACGAGTACTCACCACAGCAGCGTTCGCCTCCATTGCGGAAGTGAACACTGCACAGGGAACACAGTCGCTCGATACGGAAAGGCTGGGTCTCGCGATCCTTGCCCGACTGGAACTTGCTCAGAGAAAGCAGTTGGCCACACTGCTCGATCAGTCACTCGCTGATCAGGCTGCCGTGGCAACATTTGAAACCTCTCTGACAAAGCAGCTGAGTGACATCCGCGAGATGGCTTCACTCCAGAAGACTCGAGGCACAGAAGCTGTTCTGAAGAAGGATGCAGCGGACCAGGGGCGGCGTCTTGGAGAAGCGCTGATCCGAGAATCGCGGTTGTTTGCCGAGCTTGAAAAATCGCTTACGGCGGAACAGCGTGACGGGATCCTGCTGATTTGCCGCACCGGCTTGGTGACAACCGACGCGGAACCGCAGCTGCGTGCGGCTGATGAAGAGCTGGAAAATTCGACCGCGGAAATTCGATCGGAAATGAAGCAGCTTGCCTGGCGCTGCGGCCTGTGGATGTCAGGAGGTCAGCTTCCGGAGCCCGCGTTGTCCGATGAGGAATTGAAGGAACAGCGAAAGAAGAATGAGAACCTTGATCCCAATCTGACAAGTCTTCTGGTTCTGCTAACGGAACCTCAGCATCAAGAGTTGCTGCAGATTCTGAAAGCTCACGTGAGATCCGGTAAGCAGGCTCAGAACAATTATCAGTCTCTCGTGCAAAGTCTGCAGCAGCTGCACGGAAGCCGAACCCTTGATGAACGATTGATCGAGCAGCAGGCCATTCAGCTGGTTCAAACCACTGTGCAGTCAGAATATTCGACGATCAGTTCGTTTGAGGCGATCCGACGATCACTCTCCGATGCTCAGCAGGAGTATCTGGGAGACAATGCAACAGAGACCGGCACTGGCGAAAAAAAAAGTGGCAACAAAAAAGGTGGCGGTAACAAACCGAAGTCTGCTGAAGACGAATGATTGCAGGACAGCTTCGGTCTTGATTTACACAGAGAAACAGAACACGGGAGTACTCACCATGAGCTTTCGGCTTCATGTCGCGCCGAGCATACTTCGAAGGCTGTTGACGCTGGTCGCAGTGCTGACCGGATTGCTCAGTACACCAACGTTAACTGCGGCCGAAAAGCCAAATGTCATCTTCATTCTGATGGACGATATGGGATGGCGAGATGTTGGCTTCATGGGGAACACGTTCATTGAGACTCCGAATCTGGATCGACTCGCGAAAGAAGGTCTCGTCTTCACCAGTGCCTATGCCAGTGCGCCGAACTGTGCGCCGACGCGAGCGTGTCTGATGTCAGGCCAGTACACGCCTCGACATGGTGTCTACACGGTTGTGGACCCTCGACAGCCGCCGGGTTCCCCATGGCACAAACTTCAGGCCGCTGACAGTCTCGCGGAACTCGACACGAACATCACGACAGTTGCCGAATCACTGAAGTCGGGTGGGTATTCGACGGCTTTTTTTGGAATGTGGAATCTGGGACGTGGAAGAACGGGCCCGGTGACTCCGGGAGGTCAGGGGTTCGACAAGGTTGTCTTTCCGGAAAACCTTGGGTTCGGCAAAGATGAGTATTTTGATGGCGACGGAAATTACCTGAGCGATCGGCTGACGGATTCGCTGCTGGAGTTTGTCGAAGAGAACAAGGATCGACCATTCTTTGCGTACTATCCGGATCACGCTGTGCATGCTCCGTACAACCCAAAGCCGGACCTGCTGAAGAAGTACCAGCAGAAAATGGCGTCCAGCAGCGATCGTCGCGACAACGCGGAATGTGCAGCGACCGTGGAAGCTGTCGATCAGAACGTGGGCCGAATTCTTCAGAAGCTGAAGGACCTCAAGCTTGATCAGAACACGATGATCATTTTCACGTCCGACAACGGCGGAACGAATCAGTACACAGCGCCATTAAAGGGCAGCAAAGGACAGCTGTACGAAGGCGGCATTCGAATTCCGCTGGTGGTGCACTGGGCCGGTTTGAAAACCCCCGGTCGAAGCTGCTCGATTCCCGTCAGCAGTGTGGATTGGCATCCGACGCTGGTTGAGCTCACTGGATCTCCATCGCCTGGCAAGCAGGTGCAGGATGGTGTCAGCCTGATGTCGATCTTTGAAGGCTCGGACGAATTGAAGCGCGATCGCCTGTTCTGGCACTTCCCCTGTTATGTTGGAAAGTCTGCACCATCCAGCGCGGTGCGTGTAGGTGACTACAAGCTGATTGAGTTCTTCGAAGACGGCGGAACCACGGAACTCTACAACCTCGCAACGGATCCCGGCGAAGAAAGGAACCTTGTGCGTTCTGAACCCGACAAGGCGCAAGAACTCTACAAGATCCTGCAGAGCTGGCAAAAGGAAACCGGCGCGGCGATTCCAAGCTCCGCCAATCCGAACTACGACCCAAACGCCGAACGTCCTCGCGGTGGCCCCAGTGGAGCTTCCGAAGGAGGAAACAACAGCGGCCGCGCTGGCGGAAAAGGCCAGGGTGGAATGAACAAAGGCAAGAAAGGCAAACGAGGGCAGTAGGGACGGGTTGTTGGTTCTTAGTTCTTGGTTGTTAGTTCTTGGTTGTTAGTTCTTGGTTGTTAGTTCTTGGTTGTTGGCTCCGCTTTCGGCTTTCCGCTTTCGGCTTTTTTCCGTCGGCTTTCCGCTGTCAAACAAAGGTCTTTCCCATGAGACGACACAATTCCTGGCCTTCGTCGTTTGCCTTTGTGGCGGCGATGCTCGCGTGGCCTTTTTCCGTGTTAGCGCATTCGGGACATGATGGCGAAGCGCCTCATAGGCATGGGAACTTCAATGGTCCTGCAGCCAGTCTCTCTTCCGGGGGGCGAACCTGGACAACTCCTTCCGGTGCGGTGCTGGAGGAAGGATCGTTCGTGATGGTTCGTGGCGACCGTGTACAGATTCGAAGAAAGGATGGAGTTCTCGTCCTTCTGCGGCTTGAAGCACTGTCGTCTGGTGATCAGGATTGGATCACTCAAAGATCGCAGACCATTCGTGAACAGCAGGGTCAGGATTCCAAACCTGAGGCTGTGTCTGCTCAGACTTCCGGAGTTCCGTTTTCCGTTCAGGCCAGCCAATGGCAGCCCGTTGTCTTTGGTCCCATGGAGCCGCTCAGCACGATGACCAGCATTTCAGACGCATTTGCCGCCTTTGAAAAGCGAAACGCCATCAAGACTCGATCGGACAATCGATGGTTCTATGTGGAATCCAACGGCATGCCCGCGCATCAAATGATGGTGGGAATCACAAGCTGGCAACAGCAGGTTCCGTTGCCTCAGAACTACACGGGAAACAATGCCTGGCAGATTCCGATGAATCCGGTTCCTGCGAAAAAGCCTCGCACGGCGAAGGGCGCCTTCCTGCGAGGAGCGATCGCGGTGGCTGTCAACGGGATTCCGATCTTCAATCCACTCAACAACCGAGGCGACGATGCATTCCTCTTTGGGGAGCTGGATGAATTCGGCGGGCATTGTGGTCGAGCAGACGACTATCACTATCACATTGCTCCGGTCCATCTTCAGGAGGTCGTCGGGAAAGCTCAGCCGATAGCATATGCTCTGGATGGTTATCCGATCTATGGCTACGAAGAACCCGATGGATCGCCGGTGAAGAATCTTGATGCATTCAATGGTCACAAGGACGCAGATGGCAACTATCACTATCACGCGAGCAAAAAGTACCCTTACTTGAACGGCGGTTTCTACGGCGAAGTTGTCGAAGCAGACGGACAGGTCGATCCTCAGCCGCGAGCAGAACCCGTTCGTCCCGATCTGCGTCCGCTTCAGGGTGCGAAGATCACGGACTTCAAGGAAACGCAGAAGGGAAGTTACCTGCTGACCTACGACGTACGAGGGAAGAAAGGGACGGTTGGGTACACGATCAACGACAACCAGTCGATCACATTCACCTTCACGGATCCGGCTGGCAAAAGCACAACCGAGACCTTCACGCCTCGACGACGAGGACCAGGCGGTGGCGATGATCGGCGACCACCGCGTCCCGGCGAAGGAAGGCAGGGCGGCCGAGCTCCGCGGGAAGATCAACCACCGCCACCGGATGACGGCAAGCGGCCGCCTCGCGGGAAGGGTGACAATACAGCGGCTAAGGAAAGACCTTCGCAGAAGAAGTCAGCGGGTGTTTCTGCTCTTCAGCTGAAAAGTTCTTCAGTGAACGGTCAGGGTTTTGTGAGTATCGACTGCACATGCGACGGCAAGAGCGAATCGCCTGCCATCGAGTGGACTGGTGCTCCGGCCGGGACCAAATCCTTCGCCGTCAGTCTGTGGCATACCGCTCCGGACATGGATAAGTCTTACTGGGTCGTTTACAACATTCCGGCGAGTGTGACATCCCTGAAACAGAATGCGAAGAACACCGGAACGCTTGGCGTGAACGACAAGAAGCGGCGAGAGTACGATCCGATGTGTTCCCGCGGACCTGGTGTGAAGACGTACCACATCACGGTATTTGCTTTGTCTGAAGAATTGAGTCTGTCGCCAGAGAAGGCGACGCGTGCGGACCTGCTGAAAGCGGTCGAGGGCAAAGTTCTCGCAGAGTCGACGCTCGATTTTGACTACGAACGCAAGTAGCCGGTGCAGGCGAAGCAGAGGCTCTGTTTCCGAGGCTGATGAGCTTCGGGAATTGAGGCTGACGGAAGGCGGGAAAATCACTATTGTCCCGCTTTTGGTCAGTTTGCTTCACCGGAGACTGAAAGTGCATCCTCTGAAGAAGGCGATTCTTCCCGTTCTTGATCTCTGCATGGCACCGTTTCTGGTGCCGTCGGCCGTGCTGATGCGTGTTCTGCGCAGAGCAGGCGTGGAGCGGATGCCACTGTGCAGGAAGGTGCTTTCATCCGTTGGCGTGTTTCCCATCTCGAATCATTACTACGAACCGCTGACCGACTTTCGACAGTTGCAGCAACCCCTGGAGAAACCTCGCAAGCTGCCGGGAGTCGATCTCAACACGACGGAGCAGTTGAACCTGCTGAAGACATTCCGCTATAGCGATGAACTCAGAAAGTTCGGGAGTCACAAGACAGACGAGCTGACCTACGCGTTTGGCAACGGTTACTTCGACGCGGGTGATGCAGAGTTTTGGTACAACCTGATTCGAGTACGCAAGCCTCGCCGCATTGTCGAAATCGGAAGTGGCAATTCCACTCTGCTGGCCATTGAAGCGGTTCGTGCCAACGAGAAGGAAGATGCAGGGTATCGGTGCCAGCATATCTGCGTGGAACCCTATGAAATGCCATGGCTGGAACGTTCCGGAGTGCAGGTTCTGCGTGAACGAGTCGAGAGCGTTGACCAGTCGATCTTCAGGTCTCTGGAGGCCGGCGACATTCTGTTTATCGATTCGTCACACGTGATTCGTCCACAGGGCGATGTCCTGTGTGAGTTTCTGGAGATCATGCCGGCATTGAAGAAGGGCGTGATCGTCCATATTCACGACATCTTCACGCCTCGCGATTATCCTCATGCCTGGGTTGTTGAGAAAGTTCGACTCTGGAATGAACAGTATCTGATGGAAGCGCTGCTGAGCGGCAATCCTCAGTGGAAGATCATCGGCGCGCTGAACTATCTGAAGCACGATCATTTTGAACATTTGCAGCAGGCCTGTCCGTTCGTGACTCGCAGTTCTGAGCCTGGATCCTGCTACCTGGAGAAGACCGCCTAGGCCGCTTTATTGGCCAAGGATACCGCGGCAAAGGTATTGGGAAGGGAAATTGTGAAAACGTGCGGTGTGGCACGTTCCAGGACTTGTCGAGATGCTGTTCACTGTGTGTTCAGGTCGTGCTCCCGTCAGTCGAAAGTCGGCGTGATTCCCCTGCAGGGAATCCAAACCGGGGGGAATTCGCAATTTCGGGTAGAATTTGCTAGTGTGCACACCACCGCTGAGAACAATCTTCGATCCTGATGTTCCAGTCCGCACAGCAAATGTCCATGAGCATGACCTGCAGGTTATCGAAACTCAAAGAATTGCGGGTGTCCGTTGACGCCCTGAAACGCGCCATGGCCATGGTCGCCGGACGACGATTCTCCATGACTGAAACTCAGCCGGGAGGCGATTAGACATGCCGATTCCTGGCCTGATCCTCATTGCCTGGATGATGTTGCTTTGCCTCGTCCAGATCGGAATGCTCTGGAAGTACGTGCGAACTCTGCGCAGAGCATTCGCGCCGCTGCCAATGGACGGAAATTATCCGCCGATGCTGGCGGTCTTGTGCCTTCGAGGCGCCGATCCGTTTCTGCGCGAAAGCCTGATGCGTTTGCTGGCGTCCGACTATCCGGATCTTCGGATCAGGATCGTTGTTGATTCTGAAACCGATCCGGCGCTGCCTCAGGTGAAGCAGATTCTCTCTGAGCTTCAGAACTCCATCGTCGAGCTGATGATTTTGAAAGAGCGTCTGCCACACTGCAGCGGCAAGGTGAGCGGCCTGCTGATGGCCACGGAGAATCTGCCGGAAGATTGCGAGCTCGTTGCCTGGATTGATGGCGATTCGATGCTGCACCGAACTGCATTTAAAGAACTTGCCCAGTGCCTTCGAGATCCTTCCGTAGGAGCCGTTTCCGGTAATCGCTGGTACCTGCCTCCGGATGCAAGTTTGTCCGGTGTGACTCGAATGCTGTGGAACGGATTTGCCGTACCCGCGATGAATCTGTTCGGCCTTCTTTGGGGCGGATGCATGGCGGCACGAGCATCCGATTTTCGTGATCCGGGTCTTCGTCACCTGCTGGCTCATTCGTTTATTGAAGATTCCACGATCAGCACCTGGGTTCGTTCGTCAGGACGCACAACGCAGTTTGTGGCGTCTGCAATGCTGTTGAATCGAGAATCGATTTCGCTGCGGGACTATTACAGATTTGCCACCCGTCAGCTGTTCACGGTTCGCATCGATAATTCTCGCTGGCGCTGGCTCGCGCTGCACATGCTGACGCTGAACATGACCATTCTGTTTACTCTGTTGCCCATGGCCATGCCGTCACTTTACTGGTGGCGATATTTCACGGTCATGTACTTTGTGCTGATGGGCACATCGCTGCTGGCCATTCCGATAGGGCATCAGCACGTCAAGAAGGTCCTGGCCGCCCGAGGTGAGCATGTGCCTCGCATCTCCCTGGGACAGTGGATCCTGTTTCCTATGGCGACCTTGCTGCCGAACCAGCTGAACCTGCTTTCGACGCTCAATACGTATTTCATCCGTAAGCTGACCTGGCGAGGAATCACGTATCGTTTCGGCAGCAACCCGAAATGCACCATCGTGGATGTGCAGCCTGTCGCAATCAAACACAACACCGCCACTCATTCCGTCGTGTAAGTCGAAGTCGAGTCATTCTTTGACTTGAGCTGACTTCAGGGCATGTTGCGATGACGAATCTGACGCCGATGTTGGTTGGGCGATGTTGTGGGTTGAACAGTTTCTTGCACGTTGAACAATACTCGCCGCGAGCGGCTCGGTCAGCACTCAGCCGTGGAATGACTAAGCTGCGGGTTTGTCAGAATTTCGTAAACTGGCGTTCCGTGGGGAAACTGCCGCTTCGGTTCCGAAGTCCTGATGCCATACTACTGTGGGGCGAATGTGCGACGCGGCGTACTTACTGACCCGCAAATTCGGTCATCACACGGCCTGAACGCAGGTCGGTATCGAACAATGAAACAGCGTTTTTTGTGGCTGATTATACTGATTGTTCTCCTGCCGGTTGGCTTGCTGACCTGGTTCGGAGTTCGATTTGCCGCCACTGAAAAGGTGGTGACTCAGCAGCGATTTCAGCAACTGATGCAGGAACGACTGTCGGATGTGAATCGCCAGGTCGCTGCTCAGTTTGAAGAAGCGGAGCGAGCACTGCAGCAGGTCACCGCCTTTGACGCATTCCAGCTGGATGAGATCCGCGAGATTGTGCGGACGAAGCCGCAGGTATCCCAGATCTTTGTATTGCGGTCGGACGGAGAATTGCTGTACCCGCAACCCGGGTCCGCGCTGAATGTCACGGAACGGAGTTTTCTGCAGCAGGCGTCCAAAATGTTCACCGGCAAAGATCTGCAGAACGCAGTTGCTTTGCGTGAAGCGGAACTTCTTCGGGGACAGCAGGGGTCTAATGCTGCGCTTGGCTGGAATGGCAACATGCCGATGTATTCCGGACCTGCAGATTCAACTGGCCCTTTGATCGCCCAGAATAACTACAACGTTCTGCCGACGAATCCTCAATTGCTGAATGTGCCGCCCGTGTTTGCTCCGGCAAGCCCCATGGAAACAGGCCGCATGCCGTTGAGAGAACCTGTCATTGGGCAGTCCGTGACGTCACCGGATCCCTTCGGAATGCAGGAGCCATTGGCAACGGTTCCGGGAATCACACAGTTACCGACACCCAATTTGGTCACTCAAAACGATGTCGCAGGCAGTCAGCCAGGTGAGCCGCCATCCGATGCCCGGATTACTCCGAGTTCACCGGCGACTGATCCGGCAGCCGAACAACCTCCGTTGCAGGCATCAGTCGGGCAGACGCAAACGTCGCCGATTCCTTTGAATCAGGCGAATGCGAGGTCGCTGGCGAGTCCCCAGGTTCCTTCGCTCGATCCACCGCAGATTCCGCAGAGCAATGATGTTGCGGGAACAAGTCCGCAGCAATCTCCGGAGAATCGCATGGAGCTACCGGCGATGCCTCAGCAGAGTCGAAGTGCTCAGATGCCGAACAGTGGATTTGGCAGAGCCGGATTCGGAGCGAACGGCCTTGCAGAGGGAGAACAGCGGGCTGGCGGCGGGATTCCACAGCTTTCGGGCACTCAGGAGCTGAACGGGCCTCCGGCACAGCGCGACAACCGTGAATCGACCAGCAACGCGATGCCCAATGCTCCCGGAAGGCAGCGTGTGGCCTGGCCACAGTCGTCCGGCTGGTTTGTCTGGTATTGGGATCGAGGAATGAACCTGATCTACTGGCAGCGCAGGCCGTCGGGTCTGATTGTCGGTGCAGCTCTGGAACGGTCCCGCTGGATCTCCGACCTTATCTGCGCGCTGCCGGAAACCGACCAGTCTCGCAAAGTGGCCGATGCCGTCTCGTTCCGTGTGGTAGGTTCCGCATCGGAAACGATCTACACGTGGGGACCGGAATGGCCAGGAGTTGCACCCGCTTTCTGTGAACTGCCGCTGGCGAATCCGCTGGCGTCCTGGCGTTTGCAGTGCTTTGTTCCGGCAACACTGATTCCCACATCTGGCGGAGGCATGCTGTTCAATCTGATTGCCGGACTTGGAGCCGTCACACTGACGCTGTCGGCGATGGGCTGGGTACTGTATCGGGATTATTCCCGAGACATGCGGGAAGCTTCACAGCAGGTCAGCTTTGTCAATCAGGTGTCTCACGAATTGAAGACGCCTCTCACCAACATCCGCATGTATGCCGAGTTGCTGGAGAAGGACATTGAGACTCTGATTCCGGACGAACTGGCATCGGATTCCCGTCCCGTCGCAAATGATCCACGAAGGCGACTGGAAGTCATCACGTCAGAAGCTCAGCGTCTCAGCAGACTGATCGGAAATGTACTGACGTTTGCCCGACAGCAGCGAAAAACTCTGCAGTTGCAGCCTCAGCCCGTTCGGGCTGTCGACGTTGTCCGCAACATCGTGGACCGGTTCACTCCGTCGCTCGCAGAGCACCAGATTTCGGCGACCGTCTCTGGTTCGACCCCGGGGACACACCGGATTGACACCGACTTTCTGGAACAGATTCTCGGTAACCTGATCAGCAATGTGGAAAAATACGCTGCCAGCGGCCACATCCTGCAGGTCCATGTGTCAGCAGAAGAAGATCGACTGCTGGTTGATGTGAAAGATTGCGGCCCCGGCATTCCGACACAATACCGTGAAGAAATCTTTCGTCCGTTTGCCCGACTGGACAATGATGTTCGCTCCGCCTCCGGGACAGGCATTGGTCTCACAATTGCCCGCGAACTTGCTCGCCAGCACGGCGGCGATCTGCTTCTGATGAATTCCGACAATGGATGCTGGTTCCGCATCCAGCTGCGATCTGTGTAGGACGATTGTTCTCACTCGCCCCTCCACACGCCTTAACTCCCGACGGTCTGTGAGCGTTCCTCTCTTTGCAGCGCGCACAGTGTGCTTGCCGCCGGCATTGAACAAATCCGCAAGCTTGCTCTTGCACTCTTCTTGTACTGTTGTATTATTTGATTAATACAATTCTGCCAACGGGAGAACACGGGCTGTGCAGATTCACATCAATACTCGCGACGGAGTGCCGATCTACCTTCAGGTGGTCAACCAGATCAAGTACCTGGTTGCTGCCGGTCGGCTGACAGCGGGTGAAGAACTTCCACCGATTCGGGCTCTGGCGGAAAAGCTTGTCGTGAACCCCAACACGATTGCTCGGGCGTATCGTGAGCTGGAGTTAGGCGGCATCGTGGAAAAGCGCCGAACGGCCGGCACGTACGTCACCGATCAGGGTTCGCCACTGGCCCGGAAAGAACGACTGAAGATCCTCACTGACCGCATCGATCAGCTGCTTGCGGAATCGGAGCAGATGGGAATCAGTCTGGAAGAAGTCACGCGACTGGTGAACCAGCGACATTCCGTCATGACATCGACTCGCTTAAAGGACCCCTCCAATGACTGATAAAACTCCGACGTCCGGCAGTCTGATTTCTGTCGATCGGCTGACCAGGCGATTTGACGACAAAGTGGCCCTGGATGACATCTCGCTCCAGGTTCCTCGAGGCGGCGTCTTTGGCCTGATTGGGGGAAACGGGGCGGGAAAAACGACTCTGATTCGCCACCTCCTTGGGATGCTGAGAGCTCAATCGGGTTCGGTGCGAGTCTTCGGTGTGGATCCGGTGACCAATCCGGTGGACGTACTTGGTCGAATTGGTTACCTGTCGGAAGATCGTGACCTGCCGAACTGGATGCGAGTGGCTGAGTTGATTCGGTACACGCAGGCGTTCTATCCGGCGTGGGATTCGGCCTACGCGAAAGAACTGCTGGACGCATTTGAGCTCGATCCCAAAGCTTCCGTCAGGTCCCTTTCACGCGGACAGCGGGCTCGAGCGGGGCTGCTGATTGCATTGGCGCACCGTCCGGAGTTGCTGGTTCTGGATGAACCGTCCTCCGGGCTGGATCCCGTCGTCCGTCGCGACATCCTTGGTTCGATCATTCGAACAATTGCGGATGACGGTCGTACGGTGTTCTTTTCCTCTCATCTGCTGGACGAAGTGGAACGCGTTGCGGATCGAGTGGCCATCATTCACCACGGAAAGATCTCGCTGGCAGCGACGATGGACGAGATCAAGGAAACTCATCGCCGTATGACATTGCGGTTTCGCGAGCCAATGTCGAAGGCACCATCGCTGATTGGAACACTCACGACCGAAGGCGGTGGCAGTGAATGGACCTATATCTGCAGTGGCGAATCGGGACAACTGCGCCACGCCGCGGAAGCACTCGGCGCTCAGGTTGTCGAAGAGGCCACGCTGACGCTGGATGAGATCTTTGTCAGTCGAGTTCTGAAGTAGTTCAGCCCGATGAGAACGGTCATGGCGGAGTTTCGCGGATCCGAAGGTAGCAGAGAGAGAATCGCATGAACTCAGTTTCGAGGGCAATGCTGTGGGAGTTGATGGTTCGTGGTCGCTGGCAAATCCCGGGCTGGTTCATCTTCGGAAACTTGATTCCCGGCCTGCTCTACACGGCCTTTGGTCATTTGGGCGTGGACTATGAAGACCCAGCACTGGTGGCGATGCATGTCATTCTTCTGCAGTTGATGATGCTGCTGTTTGGGCTGGGAATTGTTGGCGCGCAGGGGGCACTCTCGCGGATGTTCCTGCTTCCGGTTTCTACGGCGACGGTCGTGGCGTGGCATCTGATCCCCGGCAGCATTCTGCTCAGCGTGGAAGTTGCGATCGCCCTGGTGGCTCAGAATGCATACTTCGGTCTCAATCAACCCGTCGTGGGGCCGACTTTGTTTGCCGCAACGGTATGGGCCAGCGCGCAGATGCTTGTCGGCATGTCTCACCGTACGCTCAAGTCTGTGCTTCTGGCATCTGCCCCGAGTGTGCTGTCATTCTGCTGGTTTGGTTCACGTTATGGCGGGTGGTTCCGGCCGCCGTTTCATTACTGGGCCGAAGTGACGCTTGTGGAGATCTTCACGCTCTTGATCTCATTCAGTGTCTTCAGCGTCCTTACCGTCAGGGCCATCGCGAGGGACCGTTGTGGTGAGCATTTTCGGCCAATCAGCTTCTGGAAATGGGTGGAGCGTACCTGGGAGCAGTTCACATGGACCCGATCGGAAAGGGACAAGCTATTCCGTTCGCCGATGGAAGCGCAGTTGTGGTACGAATGGCGATCCAAAGGAATTGCTCTTCCCACGATCGTTGTGGCAGTGATTGTGTTTGGAGGCTTCATCTTCCTGGTGCGGGTGCTGGTCGTCGGCAACTGGACGGAGCCACTGAAAGAGCTTCAGGAAGTGATGGTGGGAGGTGGCTTTCTGCTGTCCATAGTCGCGGGCGTCGCAGGGCTGCTGCTTGGAACCACATTCAGCGGCATTCAGTCCCGGAATCACTCGGCCACCATTCGTGACCTGAATACTCAGTCGGCATTTGATCAGATGGGCAGCTTTCTGGCATCGCGTCCGATCACCAACGTTCGATATGCCGAAGTGATTCTGCGAACTGCCATCAGGAGCGTTGCCTGGTCCTGGGGGCTGTGGGCATTGCTGGCAGCGGTCGCCGCTGTCGCTGGAATCGTGACGGAGACTCCTCTGCCGCCGGCAATCTCGAACCTGGCTCCGTATTGGTATTTGCCCGGAACACTTCTGGCTGCGTGGATTGGAATGACGTGCGTTGCATCGGCAGTTCTGACGGGGCGATTCACCAGATTCTCGGTGGCGTTCGTTCTGATGATCTTCGGAGCCGTCCTTTTGAATCTCCTGATCGACCATTATGCGTCACCGCAGGCCCGGAGGTTTCTCGGTGTGCTGCTGTCGATCATCATGTCCGTCGTGGTGCTGGGTGGAACCATGCTGGCATTTTCTGCGGCCCTGCGAAACTGTTTGATCGCTTCGCGTTCAGCAGGACTCTGCGGTGTCTTCTGGATCGCCTTGACGGCCTTTGCGATTCTGTTTCGCCCACCGGCACTGGGGTTCTTTGCGTTTCCTTTGATTTCGTCCTTTGCTGCGCTGGTGGTCCTTCCTTTCGCCACAACTCCGCTGGCCATCGCATGGAATCGACATCGTTGATTGAAGAACGCCCGTTCCAGGCGCTGCTTCCTGGCGTTCGGCAGTGAATCTCAAAGCGATGAGTTGAGGCGTTGGGAGCAACTGAGACAGTTGCTCTCCACTTACTTGAACAGTTCTGCCGCTGCAACGGCGAGCACATCGCAGCGTTCGTTTTCGGGATGGCCGGCGTGGCCTTTCACGAGCGTAAACTTGACGGAGTGTTTGGTCAGCAGAGCATCCAGTTCGCGCCAGAATTCTTCGTTCTTGATCGGAACCAGCTTCTTGCCGTCACGGCGCTGCCAGCCGTTTCGCTTCCAGCCGGGAAGCCATTCCTCACAGCCTTTGGCGACATACGAACTGTCGGTCACGACTTCAACGCGTGATCTTCGAGTTAATCGCTTCAGGCCTTCGATGACCGCCTGCAGTTCCATCTGATTATTGGTCGTCTCTGCGGCGCCACCACTGAACTCGGCTTCTTTGCCGCTGGCTGGATGCCGCAGAATGCAGGCCCAGCCACCGGGCCCCGGATTGCCGCTGCATGCGCCGTCCGTGAAGATCTGAACGAACGATGTCGTAGAGGCGTCAGCAGCCATGCAGACATTTCTTCAATGCTTGATACCAGCGTGCGCGATAGATCGTTGTTGCGAGCCGCGACTTGCCAGTGTCACACACTGTCATGAGTCGCTTCGCTGCAAGCCTCTGGTCTATCGGCCTTATTTTTCGCGGTACACAATGCGTCCGCGCTTCAGGTCATAGGGAGACACTTCAACCACGACCCGGTCACCAGGAACGATACGAATAAAGTGCTTTCGCATCTTGCCAGCCACATGAGCCATCACCTGATGACCATTTTCCAGTTCAACGCGAAACTGAGTATTCGCGAGGGCTTCAATAACGTTGCCCTCTACCTGAATTGCTTCTTCCTTCGCCATCCTGAGTACTTCTTTCACCCTTCTGCAAAACACGTCAACGACTCGACAAGCCGCATATCCTGACGCAGATTCGTCAGAAGTTCAAGTCTCAAATCACTTTACGCACACTCTTCTTTCGCTCGAATCCGGCCGGATTCGCCCCTCGTCGCTTTTGAGACGAGCGACAACCGAGGAAAAAGTCGCTATCGTGTTGGCCGATAACACTTTCTGTTACAACCGTCACATTGGCAACCCGACCGGATCTGACAATCTGGCAGGCATGTTCTGGCAAGCAGCCATGCGAAGAAGGGCTTTGAGATGACAGCAAAACGAGTCTTGTTGTTGGCCGGTGATTTCGTAGAAGACTACGAGATCATGGTTCCGTTCCAGACCCTGCTGACTGTGGGCGTGAAGGTTGATGCGGTCTGCCCGGACAAGAAGGCCGGAGATCGGGTTCGGACCGCCATTCATGATTTTGAAGGCGACCAGACCTATTCCGAAAAGCCTGGCCACGGTTTCACTCTCAACGCCGATTTTGCATCGGCCAAAGCTGCGAACTACGACGGGCTTTTGATTCCAGGAGGACGATCTCCGGAGTACCTGCGATTGAATCCTGCGGTGCTTAGTCTGGTCAGAGAATTTGATGCGGCGAAGAAACCGATCGCGGCGATTTGCCATGGCAGCCAGATCCTGGCAGCAGCTGGCGTACTGTCTGGCCGAAAGACAACCTGCTATCCGGCCTGCAGTCCCGAAGTCACTCTGGCTGGCGGCATTTACACTCCGATCGCACTGGATGCCGCTCTTGTGGATGGCCACCTGGTGACAGCTCCCGCGTGGCCAGCTCATCCGGCGTTCTGCCGCGAGTTTCTGACTCTGCTGGGAGTGCGCTGGAGCATCGGATGACGCATCCTCAGGAAGGAGCATCATCCGCGTGCAGGTTTCACTTTGAACTCAACACTTTACTTTTCCACCACACTGTGAGTTTCCTATGCCCGTATTTCTGGGAATCGATATTGGGACGAGCGGCACCAAGACTCTGGCGATGAAGGACACCGGTGAGATCCTCGCATCGGCCACCGAAGAGTATCCACTGAGCAGCCCGAAACCAGGCTGGTCTGAGCAGGAGCCGGATCACTGGTGGAAGGCGTCTGTCGATTCTGTCCGAAAAGTCATGAAGCTCGCCAAACTCAAGCCTGCCGACATCGGTGGAATCGGGTTGAGCGGTCAGATGCACGGAAGCGTGTTTCTGGACAAGGCTCACAATGTGATTCGTCCGGCACTGCTATGGAACGATCAGCGAACCGCAGCCGAGTGCGCGGAAATTGAATCACGCGCCGGCGGCCGATCGGCACTCATTCAGATGGTGGCGAATCCTGCTCTGACAGGCTTTACAGCGCCTAAGATTCTGTGGCTTCGCAACAAGGAAAAGAAGAACTTCGACAAGACCGTGCAGGTTCTTCTGCCCAAGGATTATGTTCGATTTCGTCTGACGGGAGATTTTGCGACGGAAGTCAGCGATGCATCCGGAACGCTGCTGCTTGATGTGGTGAATCGCGACTGGTCCCGTAAGCTGCTGGGCAAGCTGGATCTTGATGCGTCGCTTCTTCCCAAAGTCTATGAGAGTGAAGACGTCACGGGCGTGCTGACGGAATCTGCAGCAAAGGCCATGGGGCTGCGAGCTGGCATTCCGGTTGTTGGCGGTGGCGGTGATCAGGCCGCCAGTGCGATCGGCAACGGGATCGTTGGTCGAGGCGTTGTGTCAGCGACCATGGGAACCAGCGGCGTCGTGTTTGCTCACAGTGATGAAGTGCAGGTCGACCCGGAAGGACGATTGCATACGTTCTGTCATGCGGTTCGAGGCAAGTGGCATGTGATGGGATGCGTGCTTTCGGCCGGCGGTAGCCTTCAGTGGTATCGCAACCAGCTGTGCCAGGCGGAAGTGGCTGAAGCACGAAAGAAGAAGGTCGATCCTTACGAACTGATCACCTCACAGGCGGCTGATGCTCCGGCCGGCAGCGAAGGGTTGTTCTTCCTTCCGTATCTGACGGGTGAACGCACGCCGCATGCCGACCCGAATGCTCGCGGCTGCTGGATCGGGCTCAGCCTTCGACACGGAAAGCCACACCTGGCTCGGTCTGTGATGGAAGGTGCCACCTATGCGATGCGCGATACACTCGAGATCATCAAGTCGATGAGCATTCCGGTGAAGGAAATTCGATTGTCCGGCGGCGGGGCTCGAAGCGAATTCTGGCGTCAGCTTCAGGCGGACGTTTACGGTCAGCCGGTCGTGACGATCAATGCTTCAGAAGGCCCGGCCTATGGTGTGGCTCTGCTGGCGGCTGCCGGAACCGGTTCCTACAAGTCAGTGGTCGAAGCCTGCAAAGCCACCATCTCCGTGGTGACGAAGACCGCCAACAAAGCTGCCGCAACAAAGACCTACAACGCTGGTTACCCGGTCTACCAGCAGCTTTACCGCTCTCTGAAGTTCGACTTTGCGTCCATCCAGAAACTGATCCAGTAGCGAATGTAGTGCGAGTGTCCTCACTTGCGGATTGCTATTCAATTCCATCAAGCGGCAAGATCGAACTGGTGATGGGAGCAACTGAGGACAGTTGCTCTCCACTGGACAAGGAGCAGCTGGGGACAGTTGTTCTACCAAAGAGTATTGAAACCACTATGGCAGAGACGAAGAACGATCCTTCCGACCTTTCAACAATTCCTGTACGAGTCCTGATCGTTGACGACGACGAAGGACACGCACAGGCTGTTGCTGATGCGCTGGAACGCATTAACTGTGACTGCCGAGTGGCCGGATCCGGCGAACGCGGTGCTCAGCTGATTCACGCGGAATCATGGGACGTAATCGTGACGGACCTTCGCATGGGGGAAGTCGACGGTCTCGAGATTCTTCGTCTGGCAAAGGAGGAACTTCCTGAAGCGGAAGTTATCGTTCTGACGGGCCATGGATCGATTCATTCCGCTGTCACTGCGATGCAGCATGGAGCTTACACGTATCTCACGAAGCCGCTGGACATCAGCGAACTGCGTTCAGCCGTCGAAAAAGCCTCCGCGCGGCTGCGTCTGATTCGTCGCAATGCCGAACTTCGCCGATCACTGGATGAACGGTTTGGTTTTGAAGGCGTGATCGGATCCAGTCCGCAGATGCATGCGATTGTGGAGATCCTCAAGAACGTGGCTCCGACGGACAGCACCGTGCTGATTCAGGGAGAGAATGGAACAGGAAAAGAGCTGGTCGCTCGAGCTCTGCATCAGAACAGTCCTCGCAAGAACAAACCGTTTGTTCCGCTCAATATTTCGGCTCTTCCTGACAGTATTCTGGAAAGTGAACTCTTCGGACACGAAGCCGGGGCATTCACGGGAGCGCTGGGGCGGCGTATTGGCAAGTTTGAACATGCAAACGGCGGCACTCTGTTTCTGGACGAAGTCGGCGAAATGCCGATGGATACTCAGGTGAAGCTTCTGCGAGTTCTTGAGGACCGCAAGATCACTCGACTGGGGGCCAACGACGAACTGCCGATCAATGTACGACTGGTCGCGGCAACGAATGCGGATCTCCACAAAAACGTTGAAGAAGGAAAGTTCCGCGAGGACCTTTATTATCGACTCAACGTGGTCTCGATCTACCTTCCGCCACTGCGTGAACGACAGGGCGATATTCCGCTGCTGATGGAGCACTTCCTGCGCGACCTCTCACGCAAGACCGGTCGCGAGGTTCAGGGGTTTTCTCGAGCGGCTCGCAAGGCTCTGCTGGCCTACCACTGGCCAGGGAATATTCGGCAGTTAAGGAATGTGATCGAGCGAATGCTGGTGCTGGATTCGGACGGCATTCTGGACATCGACGGTCTTCCTCCCGAAATTGCGGGACTGGTCAAGGATCAGATTCCGGAACCGGATCTCGACATGCCATCCGGCGCGGATTCACTGATTGGCAAGCCGATGGAAGAAGTCGAAAAGTACTACATCCAGCGAGCCCTCGATCTGACTGATGGAAATCGTGAGGAAGCGGCTCGAATGTTGAACATCGGCGAGCGAACTCTGTATCGGAAGATCAAAGAGTACGACATCCGCAAGTGATCAGTGAGCGTCAGCGATCTGTCCATCCGTGGTGATTTTCGGGAGCCTGAAATGCGACGAATCCAGAGTCTCTTGCTGTGCGGCCTCATGTTGTTTTCCGGCTGCACTGGCTCCAGTTCAACACCAACGGCTCAGCCAAAGAAACCACAGGAGCCCGGCAAAGTCACGGATTTCGATCCGAACAGCGGAGCTGTGGAGGTCAATCCGAAACAGCAGATTACGGATCCCATTACCGGTCCGCTGACAGTGCTGCAAAACGCGAAGATCGAGATTCCGCAGCTGGCGATTCAGCATGCCCTGGAGCTATTCAATGCTTCAGAAGGTCGGTATCCCAACAGCTTAGATGAATTCATGAAACGCGTGATTCAGGAGAACCAGATTCGCCTGCCACAGCTTCCGCAGGGGATGGAGTTTCAGTACGACGTTCAGAATCACAAACTGATGGTCGTGAAATCTGAAGATCCGGCAAAGCCGCCTGGGGATGCGAAGTAGCTTGACGGTCCTCGCGAGGATGATGATGAGTTCCGCGGTTCGTTACTCTCTTGTGGTATTTTGCCTGCTGACTGCCTTCTTTTGCGCATTTGGTGTTATTGCGTCCGGTGAACCCGGACAGAATCATCACCTCTTCCGGATTGGATACTCCGTCGCCGGCATTCTTGCCATTGCTGCAATTATCGTTCTCATCGCGTTCCGGAAACGATGAGCCATTGACTGCGAGTTCACCAGCTCTGGACTGCGCCAGCCCTGCTTCCGGTTTGACCTTACCAGACTGCAGCTGTGGATTCCGCTGGCTTCGCATGGCAATCCCATCGTCCTGCAGATCACAGAGGCTGCCTTCCAATGCCGTGTTCTTTCCAGAGCTTTTTTCGATGTTGATGTGAGGCGGAATCGATTCGACGAATTTCCGAGCGTGCGTAAATTGGACTCACCGATGTTCCCAATGTCACACTTTTCTGGAGTCACTGACTATGAACACCGACCAGAATCAGCGCAACGATCGAATCCCCATGACACTCTCAACGGCGATGCTGCTGGACCATTTGAGCGTGGCCTGCGACCGGGTCCATCGGCGTGTGCAGAAACGCTGGCATCGTCTTTACGCCGCCATGCATCGCACGGGCTCCCCTCGTGCAGACTCACCGGAATCCGGGGAGCCCGCTTCTCCGAAAAAGTCTCCCTGACGGCCCGATCCTGGACTGCGGCAGCCTGGCTGCCGCTTTGCCTTCCGCAGCCTGCTGAGGAACTCTCCGGGCAGGGTTTCGGCGACGTGCTGTGAAATGAAATGCCAAAGCATGGAGACAGCAGGCCAAAGCCATGAACCACTAAAGGGCTGACAGCAGTCACGTTCCTGACAGGGCTGGCTGCTGATAAACTCCGGTGGTTCTACTTCGAGTCTGCTGGCGGAAAAAGATCTATGGAGATGCCGGAGGTAATTGCCGTCTACACAACTGTGGCCACCGAAGAGGAGGCGCACAAGATCGCTCACGAAGCTGTACACAGAAAGCTGGCGGCCTGTGTTCAGATGGAGTCGATTAGAAGTGTTTACGAATGGCAGGGGAAAGTTCATTCGGATCCGGAGTTCTGTCTGCTCTTCAAGACGACCCGGGCAGTGTTCGAGCCGCTGCGTGACTTGATTTGTTCGCTCCATAGCTACCAGTTGCCGGCAATCTTCGCGGTGCCCGTTGTTGCCGGACTGCCCGATTACATGCGCTGGGTGGCCAATTGTGTGAATCCGACACCACCGAACTGAAAAGCCGCTCGTTTGAGCAAGCGGCTTCGAAGCACAGTGTTGCTGTCCCGGCGGATCTCCATCGCGAATGATCTGCAGCCGAGGACGTCAGGACAGCATGCGAAGGTCTGCGGTAATTTGGCTCCCAGACAACTCGATTGTTCCGGACAATCAGAGCGTTGGAGCCAAGCGCGAGCAGTTCAATCCTGCGCAGCGATGCGATCAATGACAGCGGCGAAGTTTGTCATGGGTGTGACTATAGAAACAAAAACAGCCTGAAGATTGAACTTCAGGCTGTTCGCGGATGTTTGAATTCAGAAGGCAGTCTATTAGCCCATCTGAAGTGCAGCAAGCTGCTTCAGAGCCTGCTGTGCGGCAGTGACGTCGCCTTTGCAGTGCTGCAGCAGAGCTTTTGCAGCCTGCAGCAGCGTGAAGTCAACACCACCCACAGTGGCTGGGGCTGCAGCTGCGGCTGGTGCCGCTGCTGCTGGTCGGCCTGGTCGGCGACCAGTCACAGAACCTGAACCGACTGGACGAGGCTTTTTCTTCAGGGTGCGAGTCAGGCCGAGCTTCTTTCGAGCATTGGCGAAGGCGACCTGAACACTGGCGTTATTGAACTTTTCGCCTGGGAACTTTTCCTTCAGGGCAGCAATCACTTCCGGGCCACGGATGTCCTTGTTGGCTTGAACCAGTGCCCGAATCTCTGCGGACACATTGACTCCGTCTTTACTTGCGGCGGCGCGCTTCGCCATCTGCTGTTTCCTCAATCATCTAACGTTTGGGTTGGGTTCCGGAGCAATTTTCTGCGGAACCATCAGAAACTCTTCCTGAACAGACATCGCATCCTGCATGACATCAGGCTCGATTCTGCAATCGCAGTCTCTTAGCCATTTTTTGTTTGAACTTTCAATCGGAAAGCTGCATCGGGCGACTCTTCGATCGCTTCGGACGTGAGGTCATAGCATTCTCCATGCGGAAATTCAACCAGCACTTCAATTGAAAGGAGCAAATTAGGACCACCCCGCATCTTACTGTTCACTTACGGCAACACTATTTCCAGAAACGAGGCATGGAACAGACGGGCATAAGGTTGATCACGGTTGATTCACTGCGTGGCACGCAGGAGCAGAGGGGCTGGCACTGTGAGAGTCGTCGGATGGAAACCACAACAGGAAATCATGCCGCCATCATCGCCTTAGGAGAGGTTTAAGCGGGTGTGCCTGGTGTCCTTCAATGTCGTAATGAAGGGGATTAATCACGTGACCTAAGTGCGTTGGAAATAAAGCGTGGTGAAACGGTTGTTCGCGGCACTTTTCCGTCGAACCATTCCCTCACATCGGCTTCCAGCCCAACACCGTGCATGAAGTTATAGATGGCCTTACTCAATGCTCTTCCGAGCTTCTCGTGGTCCACTCCTGTCGGGTCTGTAAACTCCACGTCATTGCAGGCAAACGTGATTTCCGGAAGCGGTTTCAGAGTGACCCCGTATTCGTGTGGCGCCTTGCCGACCGGGGAATGAACCGTGCACGTGAATCGATGGAAAAAGCCGCTGTGAATACAGCCGTTTTCGAACAGCTGACGAACATATTCGAGTGCGTCCACAGTGTCCTGCAGCGTCTGAGTTGGGAATCCGTACATAAGGTAAGCGTGGACAAGAATTCCGCTATCGGAAAATGCTCTGGTGACGCGAGCGACTTGTGCCACGGACACGCCTTTTTTCATCAGCTTCAGGAGTCGGTCTGAGGCCACCTCGAGTCCTCCGGAAACGGCAATACAGCCGCTTTCGGCCAGCAACTGGCATAGCTCCGGAGTAAACGTTTTTTCAAATCGAATATTGCCCCACCAGGAGATCTGCTGCCTGCGGCGGATCAGTTCCTTAGCCAGCGACTCAAGTCCTTTAGGAGGTGCCGCTTCGTCGACAAAATGAAATCCGGTCTGCCCGGTCTGCTCGACAATCTCGGCAATGCGATCGGCCAGCAGTGTTGCCGCCGCAGCATCATAACGCGCGATGTAATCGAGGCTGATGTCACAAAAACTGCACTTTTTCCAATAGCATCCATGCGCGACCGTCAGTTTGTTCCATCGCCCGTCTGACCAAAGGCGGTGCATGGGATTCAGGAGATCCAGGGTCGACAGATACTGGCCGGTCTCCAGTCCGTCCCAATTGGGTGTTCCAACTTCAGCAAAAGGAACATCAGGCTCCGGATGCTGACGATAAATCACCTGCCCGGTCTGACCACATCGATGATAAGTTCGGACAAGCTGCTCTGACCTGCGCCGTTCGGAGAGATGCTCCAGCAACGCAAGAATCGGTCGCTCTCCATCGTCCAGTGTGACGAAATGAAAATAGTCAAAGACACGAGGCTCTTTCAGTTGTCGAAGTTCGGTGTTCACATACCCGCCGCCGAGTACCACCTTGACATTCCGGTGATTCTGCCGAATGGTCTGGGCGATCCGAAACGCGCCGTAGACTGTGCCGGGAAACGGGACGGT
This sequence comes from uncultured Chitinophaga sp., assembly GCA_964538835.1. Lineage (GTDB taxonomy): Bacteria > Planctomycetota > Planctomycetia > Planctomycetales > Planctomycetaceae > SXXK01. The sequence continues at coordinate 29,149 of CAZIGZ010000012.1, forward strand.
GATGAGGACAATGTTCGGATTGTGCTGAATCATGACCTCGCTGGTCAGTTCCTGCAGCGTCCTGTCGAGCAGTGTTGGGGGAGCGGCAAGCGCTGCTGCCAGTGGCTCAAACGTCGGCTGACTCTGAGCCAGTGATTCGGCGTAGCGCACGAACTCAAATCGCTCATCGATCGCATCGCGAATCACTTCAGCCAGATCACTCAGGTACAGAGTGCAGAAATGCCTGGCTTTGTCCTGAACACCGAGCGCCCCGAATGCCCACAGCAATGGATCATCGCCGGTTTCGGGATCGGCCTCGAAGCGATCGAGTGCCTCAAAACGAGGACCTTCCGGGAGAAACGTACGAGTCACAAGACGGTGGGCCAGAGTGGGGTCCGTCCCCTGAAGAAAGCGAATGACTCGGTCAATTGTTGCTTCGTAACGCTCAAACTGGCTCAGGAAGTACCGCACAGATTCGGACTTCGCTGCTTTGCGATGAGATGCGTTCTTTGCTTCATCCCGAACGGACCGCAGCCCCGACTGACTCAGAATCCGCAGCACGAGACGATGAGCCAGATCGGCCTGGACGGCATCGATTCCGCGGGATCTCAGGAATCCCGTGAGATACGCCGTCGACGGATAGGGCGTGTTGAGCTGCGTCATCGGCGGGATCAACGACAGAACTCGTCCGCCATAACGAAACTCCGAGGCAGCTTCATCCGGTTGAACAACAGGCAGGCTCACGCGTTGATCACTTTCATTGTAGAGCGATTGTCCGAATCGCCTGATCACTGTAGAGCGATTGTCTCAATCGCTTCAGTGATGCCCACTCGCAACATCCGACAACCAGCCCGCAGAATCAAATGGCATAGGATATGGTTCACTCGCAAACTCCAGCGATGACGACCTGCGGACATCGTCAAAGTAAGCTTCAGAAACTCGCACTCGTGACAGATGCAGAGTGTTCGCAATCTGAATGACGCGGGCTTTCTCCGGGGGGATCATTCCAATGGTGGTCAGTGCCGCTTCGACCGCTTCCCGGTCGGTTTCGAACGTAATCGGAATCATGGCTGCTTCCGGATGATTGCCAGTGATGCAGTTGATTCGAGTAATCACGGGATCAACCTGTTCGACGCATCGCCGAGTTGTGAATTCCGCGAGGCCGATCCCTGTTCCGTTGCCGTAACTTTCCTTCGTCAGTCCTCGCACAAAGATTCTTCGGCATCGCACGTTATCCAGTGGCGTTGCCGAGTGATCATTGAACTTGCGGCCGATGACATTCGCATCCATTCCGACGCCGCTGATGTTCTTGCCGATCCGATCGACGATCAGAAGATCGACATCAGAAAACGGCAGTCGCGGCAGCCAGGCATTCGCCAGCTTTAGCAGCTCCGGCTCACGCGTTGAGAAATCTTCGGGGGCAACCGCTTCGATCAATGCGGTTTCATCCGATGCGTTTTCCAGAATGGCCATGCCGCCGCAGACATGACACACCTCAAGGACTCGCTCCGCCACGGCAGCGATGATCTCGGGGAAACTCATCGTCAGAATGCCGGCATGATACACGAGCGCGCCTTCGTGTTTGCCGAGTCCGATCAGCATCATCTTGTGCAGGCCGGATTCGACAGGCCCGACAAAGCGCGTATGCGGCTTGACTCGATTCACGACGAATACATGATCGGCTTCCGCAGCGAAGCGATCAAAGTGCACAGGAAGGCCATTGCTGGTTTGTGCCACAACAACGGTTTCCATCGTCGCCCGTATGGGAACGCCGACAGATTGTTCAGTGACGCCAAGACTGGCCAGCATCTTTAACTGGCCTTCAACCGTGCCGCCACCATGACTGCCCATTGCGGGAACGAGAAACGGCTTCGCACCAAGAGCTGTGAAGTGAGCCGCGATTTCTCGCAGGATGATTGCGATGTTGGCAATACCTCGGCTGCCTGCCGGGATTGCGACCGTCTGCCCGGGGCGAATGCGGTGCTGAAGCTGCAGCGTTTCCATCTGCTGCCGCACGGTTTCGGGGATATTCTCCAGTCGAGGAGAATCGAACCGCTGAAGTACATCACACATGAGCGGGAAGTTTGACACGGGCATTCCTGGTCAGGTCGTTCGGGGTGGGAGCCGGTAGACTAAACGATTTCGCGAATGACTCGTCCGGCAACATCTGTCAGGCGAAAATCGCGGCCGGCGTAACGATATGTCAGACGTTCGTGATCGATTCCCAGCAGGTGCAGCATCGTGGCATGCAGGTCATGGATGTGAACTCGATTGTGGATCGCGCGGAAGCCGAATTCATCGGTCTCGCCATACGTCATTCCGCCGCGAACTCCTCCACCGGCGAGCCACGTTGTGAAACCATAATGATTGTGGTCGCGGCCTGTGCCGTTCTCCGAGGTCGGCGTTCGACCAAACTCCCCGCCCCACAGGATCAGAGTATCCTCCAGCATGCCTCGCTGCTTCAAGTCCTTCAGCAGCGCGGCAATGGGGCGATCGATCGCCCGGCTCAGGTTGCGGGCCGCGTTGTTGTGGTCGCTGTGAGTATCCCACGGTTGTCCGTCACCGTAATAGACCTGGACAAATCGAACGCCCCGCTCGCTGAGACGGCGAGCCAGCAGGCAACCGTTTGCAAAATGACCTTCACCGTAGAGTTCTCGCGTGGACTTCGATTCGAGACTCAGGTCGAACGCATCCGTCGCCGTGAACTGCATTCGAAACGCGGTCTCCATGGCCTGCAGTCTGCCTTCATACTGACTGTCGGGTCCCGTGCGTTCCAGTTGGTGTCGATTCAATCGCGCCATCAGATCCACCTGGGCTCGCTGAGCATCCACGGTGGCGGATGGGTTCTTCAGGAACGGGATCAGCTTATCCGGCACCGGGTCTGCATGATTGATGTACGTACCCTGATGAGAGCCTGGCAGAAACGCACTGGTCCACAGGATAGAAAATCGAACCGGCTTGCCGGGACAAAGCACAACATAGGCCGGAAGATTGGCATTCTCAGTTCCCAGCCCATACGACAACCAGGATCCCATGCTTGGTCGGGTCGGCAGGATGGTCCCGTTATTCATCAGCAACAGAGCGGGGCCATGATTGGGATTATCCGTGTACGTAGAACGCAGTACGCAGATATCGTCTATGCACTCCGACGTGAGCGGCAGAAGCTCACTGACCGGCAGCCCGCTTTCTCCGCACTGTCGAAAACGAAACGGTGAAGGCAGAAGTCCAGCCGTCTTGCGTTCTGTGCGAAGGTCTGCTTCCGGCGGGCGCTGGCCGGCATACTTCACCAGCGCAGGTTTCGGATCGAAGTAGTCTCCCTGAAACGGCCCGCCGTTCATGAAGAGATGGATGACGCGTTTTGCTTTCGCGGGAAAGTGGGGCGACTGCAATTCCCCGGACGCCTGCTGAGCCAACGCCGCCAGAAGTCCGACGGCTCCCGCGCCACCGCCCATACGCTGGATCAGCCCGCGGCGCGACAGGCCATCGGCATCGCTGGCTGCGGATCGGTGCGTCTGCATGTTGCCTCCAGGATTTGCCATGACCGAATCAACTGACCGAACGGGCTTGAGGGACGTAGAGTTCCTTACAGCCTACACGACTTTCCAGCGTGCGACTATACTGCAGTCTGATGCAAATCCAAACGTCCTCATGAAGCGGAATTCATGTCGAAGCCCGAATATTCCATCGTCATTGGTCTCGAAGTTCATACTCAGCTGAAGACTCAGTCCAAGCTCTTCTGCGGATGTTCCACCGAGTTCCAGCCGGATGAGCCGAACACACAGACGTGCCCGGTCTGCCTGGGGTTGCCAGGAGCACTGCCGGTGATGAATCGAGAAGCCTTTCGGCTGGCTCTGATGACAGGCCTTGCGCTGAACTGTGAGATTGCTCAGGAGACTCGCTGGGACCGCAAGCAGTATTATTACCCGGACCTTCCGAAGGCTTATCAGATCAGTCAGTACGATCAGCCGTTCAGTCAGAGGGGATGGCTGGATGTTCCACCGGAGAAACCGGATGGCCAGGCAACTCGTATCCGCATCACTCGTGCTCACCTGGAAGAAGACGCCGGCAAGAACGTTCATGACGAGTCCGGGCGCCGTGCAGACAGCGGCGTCGACCTGAATCGAACGGGAACACCGCTTCTGGAAATTGTCAGTGAGCCGGATCTTCGTTCCGCCGCGGAAGCTCGACGCTATCTGGAATCACTTCGCTCGCTGTTGCTGTTCCTGGGAGTCTCCGACTGCAACATGCAGGAAGGCAGTCTTCGCTGCGATGCGAACGTCAACCTTCATATCAAGGCGGCTGACGGTTCGACGGTTGCGACTCCGATCGTTGAACTGAAAAACATGAACAGCTTTCGCAATGTGGAACTTGCGATCGATTACGAAGTGCGACGTCAGCTGCAGCAGTTTATGAAGACCGGCCAGAAGAAAGGTGATGTCCCCAAACAGACACGAGGCTGGGACGCGGAGCGAGGCGAAACGTTTACTCAGCGAGAAAAAGAAGAGTCTTCGGACTATCGCTATTTCCCAGATCCGGATCTGCAGCCAGTCGTTGTCACGCCGGAGGAGATCGAAGCGATTCGACGCGGTCTTCCGGAAACCCCGGCCGTCAGAAAGGTTCGCTTCTGTTCGCAGCTGGGTCTCAGCGAATACGACGCCGATGTGATTCTGGACCAGGGCCCCGAACTGACAGCGTGGTTCGAAGAGGTTGCTCGACTGTGTGGCGAAGGCAAGACCGCCGCCAACTGGGTGACTCAGGATATACTTCGCGACATGAAAGCTCGATCGGTTTCCATCACGGAGTTTCCTGTCAGTGCCGAAGTCCTGGGGACTCTTCTGAAAGCCATCACATCCGAACGCATCACTACCAAGAGTGCTCGCGATGTGTATGCGGCACTGCTGCAGGCCGCGGATGCGGGAGAAGCGGTGGCGGCCGGCGATATCGATCGCATCATCAAGGATCGAGGACTGGAGATTGTTCGCGATACCGGAGCCATGGACCAGGCCATTCAGAACGTGATGGCCTCAAAGCCGGACGCCGTTCGAGATTTCCTGAACGGCAAACAGGCGGCCGTCGGTCCTCTGATCGGAATGATCATGAAACAGGTCGCCGGAGCCGATCCCAAACAAGTTCGCGAACGCCTCCTCGCCGCCATCGAAGCAACGCGTTCGTAGCCCCATGTGGAACGGCTGTCCTCAGCCGTTTCCATGTCTGCTCCAGCGGCATACCGCCACCGGGTTCACCCCGGTGGACTCAGGTCTTCGCACTACGAAGGCCGCCACTTCCAAACAAGCATGCGTCGATCCAGCAAGACTTCGATTCAACCAGACAGCTTAAGTGGCATTTCGTGTCCAAACTCCGCCCACACTCGTTATGCGGCGGTGGGTCGTGCAGAAGCCGTGGATCCACCTGGGTTTACCGGGTGGCGGACGGAACTGGCAGTTGTTGCCGTGGCATGTTCCGAGGCGGGAGTGTGACGGCATTCTCAGGCAGTTTCGGCCGATCAAAGATTGGCCTGGGTGACGTCTGATGAATTGAAGTGCCTCGATTCGTAACCGGCCATTGTTCGCAGTTTACGCGGCATGATACACCATCATTGGGTGACCCTGGGCTGCGCCCTCGGCAGTCGGTGGTTTTTGAGTCACGGGTTCGACTTTATGCTGCGTACACAGATCATCGGCCTTTTGTTCACGCTCGCCGGGAGCGGATGTGCGTTGATGGCTCCGTCGGGAATGCAGTCCACGCCGGCTGGAATGGTCCCAGGTCAGGACTCGCTGGGGCAGGATATCGATTTGCTTTTCAGCTGCCGATTCGATCCTGATGCACAACAGATGTCACATGACGATTTTCGGCCCGGAAAGGAAGTGCAGGTCATTACAGTCGATCGTCATGTCAGGAAGAAGTGGGGTTCTGAGGAGATCAGCCGGACAATGACGCTGTACGCTGGCACGGTCGAGTCTGTTGATGGCGACAACATTGTTCTGAAAGATGTTGTTCAGATCGTCGAAGGTCGGACGGAAAGTGGTATCCCGATGCTGCAGTCCGTTCCCTATCTCAGTCGGTTGTCGAGAAACACAGGCGTTGGACGCACTTCTTCGCTCCTTCCGGATAACGTGACGATTCCGCGAGTGAAAATCGGTGGCGCGTTTGAGTTGTCACCTTCGGGCATTGCGAAGCTTCATTCCGTGCGAAGGGGTGAAGCGGTGGACCAGGCCGCAAACAAGAGCATCACAACCCCGCCTCGCTAAACCTGGTGGCGGACGAACAATCGTTCCCCGGGTTCGGCCGAGCAGCGACCGACGTTGTTCAGGGGTCTGCGATCAGCTCTGAAAGTCACTGACATCCCAGTGATAGGTGGTTTTCTTTGGGGCCGACTGGCGTGCAGCTTTGAGTAGCTGGTCGATCTCCGCAGGCTTCCGCAGCTTGTCGCTGCCAAGGCTTCGACTCAGGAGGCTTTCCACTTCCATCACCTCAGAAATCTCCACCGAGATTCTTCCGGTTCCCTGCGAATCCACAACGACGGGATGCCCCCCGGAATCCTGAAGCCGAAAGGCTGAACAGAGAGCTTCTACGAGCGTGTCGCAGAGTTCATGCGTTGTCCCGCTTGAATGATTCGTGACGGCATATCGCTTCATCGTTCATACCCCTTGGCATCGCACGGAATTCCTGTATCCATTGAGCCGAACGGCCCAGGCTGTCCGGTGACGCAGGAACCGGAGGGCACTCGCGGCTCGCGCCCTTTCGCTACTTTTCACTTGAGTTCATGAACTCCACGGCCGCCTGAAACTCGGGGGCGGCGCCGTTGATGTTTCTTAGCAGAGGAAGAAGCTGATCGTTCGTTGATCCCGCCGCCTGGAGCGTTGTGACCAGGCTGTTGCAGTTGCATTGTGCGGCCGGACCGAAACAGCCGTAGCATCCTCGATCATAGGCCGGGCAGATCGCTCCGCAGCCGGCATGAGTGACCGGGCCGAGACAGGGAATGCCCTGAGCCACTTCCACACACACGGTACCTTTGCGCTTGCAGTCGAGACACACAGAGTGTGTGGGAAGTCGAGGCTTCCGGCCATGAACCAGCTCCGTCAGCACGTACAGCAACTGATGCCGATTGACCGGACATCCTCGCAGTTCATAATCCACTAGTATGTGATCCGCGATGGCCGTTGATGTGGCAAGCGAAGAAATGTATTCCGGCTTTGCATACACGCATCGAAGATAATCTTCGTGGCTCGCCCAGTTGCGAAGGCTCTGAATTCCCCCCGCGGTTGCACACGCGCCGATGGTGACGACGGTCGTGGCCTGCGTTCGAACATTCTGAATGCGTTTTGCGTCATGAGGCGTCGTGATGGAACCTTCCACAAGAGCAATGTCGTAAGGACCGGGTTCCATCCGACTGCTTGCCTCAGGGAACATCGCGATTTCGACAAGACCCGCAACCGTCAGCAGTTCATCTTCGCAATCCAGCAGAGACAGCTGGCATCCATCGCACGATGCAAACTTGAAGACAGCGAGTCGTGGTCGTTTCTTTGAGACACTTGCAGACATATCAAAGGTCCTCCACTTTCATTCGGGAGGAAACTCGGTCGAAGCCAAAGACCGGACCGTCCTTGCAGAGAAACTCCGGCCCGAACTGGCAATGACCGCACAGCCCGATCGCGCAGTTCATGTTGCGTTCCAGTGACAGGAAGCACTGAGACGACGGAATTCCTCGCCGAATCGCCGTCTGGATCGTGTACCACATCATGACTTCCGGTCCGCATGTCATGATCAGGGTTTGTGCAGGATTCCGCAGCCACAGTCGATCCAGCACAGCTGTCACCATTCCAAGGCAGCCATGCCAGGATTCGTCAGCGCGATCAACGGTCACGACCACGTTCATTCCCTGAGCACGCCAGTCGTCGTACTGTTCCGGATAAAGCAGCATGGACGGCTCGCGAGCACCGACGATCAGCGTGAGTTCATCCAGTTCCGATCGATGCCTGAGAAGATGCAGGATGGCAGGACGAAGTGGAGCCAGGCCGATGCCACCGGCAACAATGACGACATCCTTCCCGGTACAGGATTCCACGGGCCATGACGATCCAAACGGTCCTCGAAGTGCGATGCTGGCGTTCAGGGGCAGGCGAGCCAGTGTCTTTGTGACGTTGCCCGCTTCTCTGATCGTATGCGGCACGAAACCGCGCTGTCCGGGATCGCCGGAGATAGAAATTGCAACCTCGCCGACACCCGGCAAATAGACCATATTGAACTGGCCAGGCAGAAACTGAAATGACTCGGCAATCTGCGGGTCATCAAACACCAGGTCGTACGTTGCGACGCCAGGGGTTTCCTGTCGCACATGTTGAATGCGAACAGCGTGGGCCAGCCATGGGTTATGGGGATTCGAGGATGGAAATGGAGTGATCATGAAGGATCCTCCGCTTTGGCGTTCACGGAATCATGCTGCACGGAATCTCGCAGCTTCGATACTTCCTCCGTCAGATCAATCCCAGGAGGACACCACGTGATGCACCGGCCACAGCCCACGCAGCCCAGCGTTCCGAATTGATCCTGCCAGGACGCCAGCTTGTGAGTCAGCCACTGCCGATAACGACTGGCGATGCTGTTTCGGACGGGCGTGCCGTTCATGTAGCTGAAGTCGATGTTAAAGCAGCTGTCCCACTTGCGTTCTCGCTGAACATGATCACCGGTCAGATCCGAGACCTCGGTGACTGTGGAACAGAAACATGTTGGACACACCATCGTGCAGTTCGTGCAGGACAGGCATCGTGTTGCGATTTCATCCCACTGAGGATGCTTGAGATTGCCGAGCAACAGCTCATGGAGATCAGCGGTTTCCATCCGCCGAGTCATCATCTGCTCGGCCTGAGCCCGCGCGGAGGCTGCTTCAGTCCGGTGAGCTTCCGTGATGGTCAGAAGAGGCAGTGCTTTCACGATGGCCGCGCCGGAATCAGATCCGGTTTCGATCAGAAAGCCGGACGCGGTTTCCGTGAGAGCCAGATCAAATCCGGAACGGCACCGAGGTCCGGTGTTCGTTGACGAGCAGAAGCAGGTTGCCGCAGCGTACGTACAATTCACAGCCACGATCAGTACAGACTCGCGCCGGGCTTTGTAAATCGGATCGACCCAGGGACCATGAAGAAAGACGCGATCCTGGACTTCGATCGCCGCCAGCTCACAGGCTCGAACGCCAAGAAACGCCGTTCGTGGAGGCGGAGCTGGCTGCGAGGAAAACTGCCATGTGTCTCCACTTCGCTGAGCCGACGCAACGATGGCCTGGGGCGGAAACAGATACTTCTTCCATGAATGCGGTCCGACGGCATATCCGAAGTATCGTTCATCTCCTGTCTGTTGAAGTCGATAGCGACCGGGTTCCTGGAGGTCGGTCCATCCTTTCGGCAGCTGAGTGGCGGACGTCACCTGGTCATAGACGATGGCACTCTGGTCAATTCGCGGACCGATGACTTCATAACCGGCCTGCATCAGGGCATCGATCAGGGCCTGAAGATCGTCCGTTCGCAACAAACCGCCTTCGCGAACGTTGGCGGCTCCGTCGTGCTCGGTGTGATTCATGCGGAGGTTCCTTCCGCAAAGAGATCCAGCAGTTGAAGCCGAGTGGAAAGGAGCCTATTGGAAAGGACCTGAGCAATTCGTTTCATCAACACGAAGCCAAGCTGAGGATCCTGTTCGCAGGCTTCCTTCAGACACTGGCCGGAGAGCGCAATCAGCACGGAATCGTCTTTCGCTGTTGCCGTGGCCGTCATCCGCCCGTCGCTGATCAGCCCGGACCAGCCAACGAGATCCCCAGGACCAGCTGAAAGAAAATCGACCAGACCTCGCCCTGGCACGTTCATTGACAGACGCACATGGCCACTGGTCAGCACGAAGACGTCCGGTTCCGTTTCACCTTCGCGAAACAGTACCTGGCCTGCAGCAAGTCGCACGAGACGAGCACCACGGCAAAGACACTGCAGATGTTTGTTGGGAAGCCCTTCAGCAAACCGTGTTGCACACAGGAGCTTCAGGAAGTTCGGTTGTTCGAGATTCATCAGCATGGCTCCTTCACTGAGTCAGCTCGGCGAAATCAAGCGATGGTCCAGTGGTCCTATCGTCATCGTTTGCTGCATTCACAGGAGATAGTGTCGCACATCCGCCAGTTGCCTACGAAGATCGGCTCGAAAATCCGGGTGCGCGATGGAAATCAGGCGTTCCGCGCGCTGCCGCAGCGAAAGCCCATGAAGATTGACGGCTCCGTATTCGGTGACAACCCAGTGCACATGTCCACGAGTTGTCACGACTCCGGATCCAGGCAGAAGTTCCATGACAATGCGTGAGTATTTCCCGTCGCCCGCTGTGGACGGCAGAGCAATGATCGGCTTGCCTTCTTTGGAAATGGCGGCACCTCGGATGAAGTCCATTTGTCCGCCGATGCCGGAATAGATCTTATGTCCAAGTGAGTCTGCACAAACCTGCCCCGTGAGGTCAACCTGAAGGGCAGAGTTCACGGCTACCAGTCGATCCAGCTTTCGCAGAAGGTTCGTATCGTTCGTAATATCGCAAGGGAGGAAACAGACCTGAGGATTGTCGTTGACGAAATCAAACAGCTTTTGTGTGCCGTTCACAAAGCTTGTCACGATCTGTCCCGGATAAACTTTCTTGTAACGATTGGTAATCACGCCCGCTTTGGCAAGATCCACGATTCGGTCTGAGAACATCTCTGTGTGGACGCCAAGGTCGTTGCGGGAGGCAAGGCGAGACAGGACCGCATCAGGAATGGCTCCAATCCCGGTCTGGATCGTCGAGCCATCTTCTACCAGAGCCGCAACATGTTCTCCGATCGCGGCTTCGACTTCTGTTTCGACTCCGGCCACATGCTGATGCAGCGGACGATTCGTTTCGATGACGGCGGCAAATCGGGAGTACGGGACGGTGCTGTGGCCAAGTGTTCTTGGCATCTGCTGATTGATCTCTGCGATCAGGATCGGGGCGGAGTCGGCAGCGGCCCGAGCACAGTCCACGGACGTCCCCAGCGAGCAGAATCCATGACGATCGGGAGGAGAAACCTGCAGCAGCGCGGCGTCGAGCCTGACTGGTCCGTCACGGAACAACGAAGGAATGTCCGACAGAAACACGGGAATGAAATCCGCGAAACCCTCCTGGACAGCCTGACGAGCCGGTTGTCCCGTGAACAGTGACACGGATCTGAAACGCTCTCGATTCGCTGGTTCGAAATACGGAGCAGGACCTTCCGTATGCATATGGTACAAAGTGATCTCGCGAAGATCCTGTCGCGCGCACATGGCCTCCAGCAGCGGAGTTGGAGTGGCTGCGGCACCGTGGATGAAGATATTCATTCCGGACTTCAGAAGCTGAATGGCTTCTGTTGGTGAACCTGTATTCGTCTTCACTGAAGACAACTCCATCTCTCGATTGCCGTGGAAGGCTGTGCCGTGTGTGCGGTTCCGGCCCTGCTGTGACAATGTGCTCAGACGATTGTGCTGTTGGTGCGCTGCATTAGACTGTGCAACACCTTACGCGGCAACGGCTTCACTGAGACCATGCTTCCCGGGAACAACCACACATGGCGAAGACATACACGGCAAAACTGAGCATTACCTTTCAGAAACAACATACCTGTGTCGGTTGTGAATCCGAATTCCGGTATCAACTCAATCGGCAGATCACCGGAACGGGCGGATCAAAGGAAGCAGCAGAGAGTAACCTTCAGGACGCGGTTAGCAAATCGCTCGCCAATGACGTGGACCAGCATGCCTGTCCTCACTGCGGGATGATGCAGCCCGAAATGATCGCCGTGACCAGAAGTTCGCGTGCCACCGCAGGCGCGTGGATCGGACTCATCTTTGTAGCGATCGGAATGCTGATCGCCCTGCCACACTGGGTGACTCTGTCCACATCGGCAATGGTCAGTGCCGGCGGCATGGCGGTACTTCTGATCCTTTGGCTGAGTTCCATCTTCTACAATCCTAACAGCAATATGGCTCGCGGGCAGGCTGCCAGCGCGGAGAAGATTGCAACGGGAACCGTACAACTGATTACAGCCGGGAAGAGTCAGGATGCCGTGGACGACTTTAGCTCTCCGTCGTCGGGACAATGGTCCAGTCTGCTTCTTGCGGCAACCAGCCTGGTTCTGGTGGGTTCACCGATTTTCCTGCCCACCATCATGGGCTGGAAAATGAACGACTGTTATCCGGCCGTCGTTGGTCCTGGGGATCAGACCACGATCTACTTCGCGCAACAGATTCGATCGCTGAAGGGCTACTGGAACGGGTTTGTCTCCGCCAGTGCCATGGTTGAAGGGAATGATCAGCCCATTCCGATCAACGGAGAAACGAAGCAGAGCACCTGGGGAAGTACGATTTCGGGAAAGAGTGTCAGCAACAACACAAACTCAATGTGGGCCAAAATCACCTTGCCGGCGGACGTCACTTATGAGGGCAAGACGATGACGCTGGACCTTGCCGTGAATGCCAGCTTTCCTGTGGGTGAAGGCCGAGAGTTCTTCGAGCACAACGAGAGGTTTCAGCAGTCGACCACATTGCAGCTTTCCGAAGCCGGCAGTGGAAAGCAGTATTTCAATGGATGGCTGATCGGGCACATCTCTGCACTGGCGTGCTGCATCATCGGCGGCCTTGTGTTGAGCAGCAATTCCAAATCGCTGGCGGCGAAAGGGATCACTCCAAAACTGATTACCGCTGACGACGAAGAACCCATCGCTGAGGAATAGCGGACTTGTGCCTCGTCAAGCGATAGGGAGCCTATCGATTCACCGCCACCTGATTGTCCACTCGACGAACACCAGGCTGCAGTCGCATGAGATTGGCTGCAAGGCGACTGGATTCCACTGACTCAGCAGCGCCAGACAGGACAGCGACGCCTTCAGAGGTCATGTTGACGCTGATCCCGGTGAACTCCGGTCGCGAGGCGACATAGCGGCTCAGGTTGACCTGATTCGCCTTGGCCAGCTGACCACTGCTCTGAGCGGCTGTAGCATTCGGGAACGAAAAGCCAATTCGCAGCGCTGTCTTCACTTGACGTGGAGTGCCGGTTGTTGAGGTGCCTTGATTCATGCCTTGCTGTGTGTTCTGGAAGGCCTGAAACTGGCGGTTTGTTCCCTGCTGGTTTGTTGCCTGTCGGCTGCCACCCACAAAGTTCTGGGTGGCGTTGCCACCGATGAAGTTCTGAGTTGCGGTGTTCGTTCCTGTGTTGCCAGTCGTTCCAGTGTTGCCTGTCGTGCCCGTAGTCCCGGTAGACGAGCGGTTTGTTGAGGTCGTTCCAGTGGTTCCCGTAGTCCCCGTATTGGTCGAACCAAAACCTGTCAGACCGCTGGTGCCGGTTCCGCTCAACGTCGAAGTGGAACCTGTGTTAAATCCGGATCCACTCAGGCCGGATGTTCCTGTTCCACCGAGGCCTGATTGTGCGAACAGTGATGAACTGCCAAAAGCGGAAAGAGCCAGAAAGGCAATTGTGAGGACAACACTTCGCATGGCACACCTGCACGTGGTCAAAACCAGATAAAGATCCGAGGCTTCATGTGGATTATCGCCACTTCGCCCGATGCTCCTCAGAGTGTAACAATCAATTCGGCAGGCGGGGCCGCACTTTTCGCCGGGAATTGTGTCCTTCACGGCATCTTCGTAAGTCCCGAGAGACAACTCGTCGGCCGGGGTTGTCTGGTGAGGCCTGGTTGCCGGAAGATTTTGTCCCGAAGCAGTTCGAGGAGTCTTCAAACGCCCGGCCAGGAGGCCGTTTGGAAGGTAGCGGAATTATGAATTTTTTCAAAGAGCCCATGGAGGTTCCCCCTGGGTGTTTGTGAATTCCGCAAAAATACTGGATTTTCAACAAAAGTCTGATCGTTGCCCCTCGATCACTCCTCTTGAGGATTTTTTTGGAAACCGACAGAATCTTCACCGGTTCTTAACGAAGGATCTTCCCGAGGTGAACCGCCTGAGTCTGCTGTAACTCTCTCCAAGTCAACCATGCCTCCCACGGGGTGCACTGGCCGACTTGAAGAGTCCGCGTTGGTGTCTGTCCGATTGACGTGCGGAATCGACCTATGCTGGACCTGATTGTCAGCCTGTTGGCCATGTTTGTTCTCTGCGGTTTTGCCGCCGTGTGTGGTGCCACCGTTCAGACATTCTCCAGTCGACGTCTCGTTGCCCTGATGCAACTCTTCGTTGCGGTTCTGATGGGCGGGTATCTTTACTGGCTGATGGACAGTCCGCTGCTTGTCACTTTGATTCCCCATTCGAACGCGATCATTCTCAGTAACTGGCTTCCTCTGATGGGAGCCTTCTTTGCCGGCATTTGTTTTCGAACGGTTGCGATCTCTGCAGTCCGTCGCGCGTTTCTGACCACTGCCCTGCTGTCGCTCTGCTCGTACTCACTGCTCAGTCCAATTCTTGGCGATTCGCCAAAGTGTGCTGAAGTGGACTTTGAGCGGATCCTGGAATTCCAGACGACGGAGCAGACATGTTCACCGGCCTGTGCCGCAGGACTTCTTCGACTTCACGGAATTCATGCGACAGAACGTGAGCTCAGCAAACTTTGTCTGACTCGTCAGGGGACGCATTGGCTTGGACTTTATCGCGGACTGAAACTGAAGACTCAGGGAACACCATGGGACGTGGTCGTCGAGAAGATCAGCGGTGAAGAGCTGCGTGAAGGCAGGCACTCTCCCGGAATCCTCTCGCTGACATTTGGCGATGTTGTTTCACAGGCTCACATCGAAGACGGGTTTCAGTCAAACGTCGGCCATTCTGTGATCAGCCTCGGAAAGGCCGCTTCCGGGAATCTTCAGGTCTTTGACCCGTCTCCGGACTATGGGTTCGAATGCTGGAACAGTTCGACTCTGCAGGATGTGGAATCGGCCATTCTGGTTCGACTGGTATCGCGAGACGGTACTCCCGTGCCATTTTCCCGACTGAATCCCATGATGGCCTCCCAGTGGAATACCGTCGCGTGGGCGCGACGCTAAACTTCGTCCTTTCAGAGACCATCCCGCGTTCTGAAAGGACAACCCTCCATGCAAGCCCGCCACATTGTCGTCTCCCTCCCGTTGCTGATCCTGACCGCATCTTCGAACCCCGTCACGTCCGGAGGCGACTGGCCTCAGTTTCGAGGCCCTGGCGCTGATGCTCATGTCGTCAGCACAAAAAGTCCGCTTGAATGGTCCGAAACCAAAAATGTTGAATGGAAGGTCACCATTCCGGGCCTTGGCTGGTCATCACCTTCGATCGCTGACGGACGGATATTCCTGACCACCGCTGTTCCTCAGGGAGAAGGGCTTTCCCTTCGCGCTATGGCGCTGGATCAGAAGTCGGGCAAAGTGCTTTGGGATCGAGAGATTCGGGCTCTGGAAAAAGCACCTCCAATCCATACGAAAAACAGTCACGCCAGTCCGACTCCGCTGGTCGACGGTGAATCCGTATTTGTGCACTTCGGTGCTCTGGGAATGGCGAGGCTTAAGGCCAGCGATGGATCGGTGGAATGGCTGAGCGATGTGCTTCAATACAATCCCCTGCACGGAAGCGGAGGTTCGCCGGTCCTTTGCAACGGCAAACTTCTGATCGCCTGCGACGGAACTCAACAGCCGTTCGTTGCTGCGATTGATGCCGCAACCGGCAAGCTCGCCTGGAAAACGCTGCGATCCGTGGAAGCTCGCATCAGCCATTCGTTCGTCACTTCCACTGTCACGGAAGTGAACGGCCGCAAGCTGATGATCTCTCCAGGCCCGGAACATATGGCGATGTACGATGTCGAAACGGGTGAGGAAGTCTGTCGGGTTCGTGCTCCTGGCTGGTCCGTCGTTCCGCAGCCTGCCGTTGGACACGGAATGGTGTTTTACAACCATGACTACGACAATCCGGAGTTAATGGCAGTGAAACTGGGTGGCACCGGAGACGTGACTGACAGCCATGTCGTCTGGAGAATCAAACGAGGTGCTCCCAGCACACCGTCCCCTTTGCTGATCGGTGATGAGTTGTATTTTGTTGCCGACAACGGGATCGCGTCATGTGTTGATGCAAAGACGGGAGAGTCTCACTGGATGGAGCGGATGGGAGGCAACTTTTCTGCTTCACCTGTCTTCGTCAACGATCGAATTTTGTTTCTGAATGAAGAAGGGCTGGCCACCTGGGTCGCGCCCGGAAAAGAATTCAGGGAACTGGGCAAGAACCAGCTCCCGGGACGGACGTTCGCTACGCCGGCGTTTGCGGATGGTGCGATGTTTCTGAGGACGGATGAAGTTCTTTATAAGTTCTCCGAGTCTCGCTGAGTCACCTTCGTCCTCGGGCTGGCGCGAAACACAGCGTAGTCCATGAAGCCGCTCCGAAAACATCGCTCGTTGTGGATCGCAAATGACTGGTCGATGAGTTGTCGGTACAACGCTGGCGTCCGGATCCACTGTCCCTGATCGAGGCGGTGAATCAGTGCCCCGACAAAATTCCATGGGCCGACAGTTGGGATGTCTTCCCAGATGACGACACGACCATCGGGCGACAAGACTCGCGCGGCTTCCTTCAGCACGGACAGTGCATCGTTGTCATTCAGATGGTGAAGGACTCCCGAAATCAGAACCGTGTGAAAATGGCCATCCGCAAACGGGAGCTTTCGAGCATCGGCACATTCAAATGAATACGTCGGGTGTTTGCGGCGTGCGGCTTTGATGTAGGCATCGGACAGGTCAATTCCATGATACTGCTCGGAGCAAAACCGGGCCGCGTGAAGCCCTGTGCCGCATCCGAGGTCCAGAATGCCAGCGGAAGAACTTGCTGTTGCGACAGGATTTAGTTCCTGCTGAAAAACGGTTTCGTGTCCGTGATAACCGCCCTCCAAAATCCATCGCAGACTGTCAAACACTGTGGGAATCGATGCCAGCCAGCGGACGACCCCACTCGTTTTGGTTTCATGGCGCGGTGGCCGAGTCGAGGTCGGATCCCGATGCTCTGTGGAATTCACGGTGATACTGTCTGAAAGCGGAACTGAACCAGCCTGGCCTGGGGTAACGTGACTGGTGCATCAGCCACAAAGTGGTGAGCTTCCGCAAGCTGTTCAAAGAATTGACTCGACGATTCATTCAGATCGGTGTCGGTTGCGACAGCCAGCCAGAATGAAGGCTGCTCAGATGCTGCGATTTCCTTCAGCTGATCGGCATACCATTGCTCCATTTTCGGGCTCAGTTTCCAGACAAACGGGAGGCCAATCCTGCGATGTTCTGACTTCAGGTAGAAGCGTCCCATGCGACAGGCGACATAGTCCTGAAGGACGGCATCGGAGAAGAAATCCCGCAGAAGTGCTGCTTCACCCAAACCGCTTTGCACGAAAACTGCCTGCCCGGGCAGTCCGTGCGATTCAACATGGAGTGCCATCTCTTTCCACTGACTGCTCTGCGGTGTATTCAGCCGCTTTGGCTGCCATGGATATTTCTCCGATGCCAGCCAGCAGACAAGAATTCCAGCGCAGACCGCGGCAAGACCATGTCTCATGGAATGATGGCGAGTGACCATAGAGACCCAGAACACAATTCCCGCCGCCTCGATGCTTGTCCGATAACGCGGATTTGCAAGGCTGGCCCATTCGTCGCGACAGCACATCGCAACGATCAGCATTGGAGCAATTCCGCAAACGAAGAAGAGAATCGTCAGAATCCTCCTGAGCGATTGCGGTTTCAGTCTGCCTGGAGGTCGATAGAGAACGCTGAACGCAAATGCGGCTGGGAACCCGGCCCACCAGAGCGATGAGATCGTCTCCGAAAGTCGAGTTTCAGTTTGAAATCCGAAGTACTCTCCCCAGACCGACATTCGTACCAGCGGTCCCCATAATGGAATCGAGGTCACGACGACGCTGAGCCATGTGATCAGCAGCCGTGTTTTTCCGCGGTCAGAGTACCTGAAGAGGAACGCCGCCAGGACCAAAGAGGTGAGCATCACCAGAACGGCATTCAGGTAGTGCGTCCAGATGATCGCGGATGATCCCAGTCCCCAGAGGATGGGTGCTCCCATGGATTCAGGCATGCGGAGCCATCTCACTGTGGACCAAAGAACGACGATCGACAGCAGGAGCGTCAACCCGTAGCACCTGGCGATTCGTACCTCATCAAGCAGTACCGGATGCCATGCCAGCACCAAAGCCAGCAGGGCTCCAAATCGATCATTCCGGATCTCACGTCCAAGTCGCGAGATAAGCCAGACGGAGACGACGTAACAGAGGGCGGAGGGGAGCCGAAAGACGAACTCCGATTCGCCAAAAATCGTGAAGAAGATCCAGTTGATCAGAGGCGCAAGCGGCGGAATGTTCTCATAGTCCAGACTGCGTTCCCACAGTGTCAGTGGGCCGTCGCCGGCAATCCAGTAAGTACCATATTCGTCAAGAACCAGCGGGCCGGCAAGGAGCATCGGAAGCATCAGTGCCACACAGCTGACCAGAGCAGCGATCAGCACAATCGGCGGCGATCGATCCACAGGGGCTTGAACCGTTGTGGAAGTCACAGACGCTGCTCGCAGCTCGTTCATGACTTTCTCCCGATCGCCACGATGGAGCTGCCGAAAGGGAATGCATGGCCTCTGCGGAACCACGCTGTCTCTGGCTTCATCAGACTTCTCAAGAGGACATTGATCGAGGTACCTGGTATCTGAAGCTCTGAACCACGACTCTCAACGTTCTTCCCATTCACATGAGCGTCTGTCTTATGGATTCGTGTCTGCTTCCGCCGCAACGACAGGATCGAAGGTAAACGCTGGAGAACGATCAGCGGAAACAGCAGGCACAGGCGGTACGAGGCAAACAGCAACTCCAGTCCGGCCTGCTTCAGGATCGCTCTGATTTCATGACAGCGATAACGATGCCGAGTGCCAACAGCGACATCGTGATGGCTGTAAAGCCACATCATCGCCGGAACATGCAGCAGGAGCGTTCCCCCGGCTTTCAGTCGCGAACAAAGACTGGCCAACGCCGCACCAACTTTGGACTGATCGATGGAATAGATGACATCTGAGCACAGAATCAGGTCAAACAACGATGACGCGACCGGTTGCGGCATGTGGCGTGATTCTGAGAGATCATCGGTCCAGATCGTGGCCTCCGGGACCTTTGACCGGGCGAAGCGAACCGCGTCCGGATTGAGGTCGAAGCCTGCCAGAAGCTGCGGATTCAACAGACGCCGCAGCCACTGAAGATGTCCGCCAGTGCCACACCCGGCGTCCAGAACCAGGCCATTCTGGTACGTCTCCACCAGTCCAAACTTCTGAAGTACGGCCTCCATGGCATCTCGCTGGGCCAGGTACCACCAGTGGCTGTCTTCGACATCCTTCATCGTTTCAAATTCTGCATGCCTCATGGGAACGCTTCCTGCAGAGCCCTGATCACGCGGTCACATTCTTCGTCTGTTAGTTCGGGTGATACAGGAATGGAGAGAATCTCACGAGCAGCCTTTTCGGTGACTGGCAGTGATCTTGTCTGATCAAAGAACTCTGCAAACGCCGGCATTCGGTGCAGGCAGTGTTCGTAGTGAATTCCCCAGCCAATGTTGTTTCTTTGAAATGATTCGATCACAGCAGTGCGGTGCTGAGTACGGATCACAAACTGATGCCATGCATGCTGTTGACGGTCATCGGTCGCAGGCAAAGTGATGGAAAGGCGCCGCAGCTGTTCCATGTAGCGTTGAGCGATCGTATCTCGACGCCGTTGGCCTGCGGCAAAGTGTCTCAGACGGACTCGCAGGATTGCTGCCTGAATCTCATCAAGCCGGCTGTTGAGGCCATCACATAAAGCGATTCTGTTCCGGTCGAATCCATACATACGCAAATAGCGGATCTTTGACGCAAGCTCCGAGCGATTCGTGATGCAAAGCCCGGCATCGCCAAGAGCGCCGATGTTTTTGGTCGGATAAAAAGAGAAGCATCCGACGTCGCCGAACGTACCGGCGTGCTGACCATCCAGCGTTGCACCATGCGCGTGAGCACAATCTTCCACAATCTGCAGACCGTGTTGACCGGCGATCTCCAGCAAGTCACGCATCGGGGCTATGAACCCGTACAAATGAACGGGCAGCAGGACACGTGTTCGTGACGTGATGAGCGACTCGACCTGAACCGGATCGATCAGGAGTGTCCTGTCACTGACTTCGGCGAATACCGGAATCGCTCCGACCGCTCGAATGGCGGACGCGGTTGGAACGGCCGTATTCGCAACCGTGATGACTTCGTCCCCCGCCTGCACTCCACAGGCCCGAAGCGCCAGAATCAGCGCATCGGTGCCGGAGGCGACGCCGACCGCGTGTTTGGCTCCGGACATCGTCGCGAATTCTGATTCAAACGCTTCTGTTTCAGGTCCAAGGATGATCGTGCCGGATTCCAGAACGCGTTCGATGCTGTGAAGAATCTCATCCCGCACCGTGGCCAGGTTCCTGACCAGATCAAACGTACGGACTGGCGCAGTCATGACTCGCTCCGGCTGGCGTTTGATCTGCCGTTCGTGGTTCCGGACGAAGGAAGCACTTTCTTCGCGCTGTATTGATCGGACGAATCGCATTCGGCTTTCCGCCACCGACTCGGGGCGCTGCAAAAGTACTCCACGGTGGACTTCAGCCCGTCATGCAGCGATGTGCGAGCCGTCCAGCCCGTGCGTTGACTCCATGCACTTGAATCCCCCCAGTAGTCTCCCACATCAATGGCAAGTCGTTCTTCCGGAAATGGCACGGTCTGAATTGTTACTGGCAGGTGCTGGTTCAACGTCAGAACAAACTGCCTGAGTGAGTAAGGCTGAGCTCCAGACAGATTGTATGACCGCCCGAAGTCAGATTCCTGTTCCGCTCCCAGCAGCATCGCGTGCACGACATCGTCGACAAACGTGAAGTCGCGGATTTGATTTCCGGAACCAAAGAGCGTCACCGGCTCATTTTGCAGTGCCTGACGGAGACACGCATTGATGAATCCGCGCCCAGGACTTTGAAGATCCATTCGCGGGCCATAGGTGTTCGTCAGCCGAAACGAGAGTGTCTTCAGTCCGTACACTTCCGCATACAGACGGTAACAGTGTTCTGCAGCCAGTTTGCTGATTCCGTTCACGTCGACTGGCGATGTCTGATGAGATTCCGAAACCGGGTGCTGGTGCGTTCGGCCATAAACCTGTCGAGTACTGGCGGCGATGATCGTGGCCTTGGATGAACTGCGGCGGCAGACTTCCAGAAGCTGAAGCTGTGAACGCAGATTGACATCCAGATCATGAAGAGGATCGGTCATGCTGAGTGGATGGCTGACCTGTGCGGCGAGACAAAAAATAGCGTCGTGCCCAGGGACAAGATCACTCAGAATCACCTCGTCACGAACGTCACCGTCAATCAGCTGAATTCTGTTGGCCACTTCGCGCAGATTGTCCACAGAGCCACCGAATTCTCCGGAGACTTTGTCCAGAACAGTCACACACGCGCCGCGTTTCAGCAGCTGAATCACCAGATTGCTGCCGATGAAGCCAAGTCCGCCTGTGACGAGTACCTTGCGCCCCGCCAGACGGTCAGACATGCAGCAGCTCCTGTTGGGCAGCTTTGTCAGACTGGCAACTGTCTTCCGGTGACGGATCGGTGATCATTTCACGAACAACGTACTGCGGCATTCCGTTCTGAGTCAGGAAGGAACGCCCAACGTATTCGCCAACGAACCCAAGAATCGTCAGCTGAACACCGCTGCAGAACGTAATGCAGGCCAGAATCGTCGGGCCTCCAGGCGGAACGCCGGGATTGATCCAGAGTTTGTCGACCACGATCGCGGCAAGGCAAAGCACGCTGAAGAAAGACGTCGCCAGTCCAAGTGCAGCCGCGACTCGCAGGGGGGCGATCGAAAACCCAAGGAACATATTCAACCAGAGGCGAATCAGTCGGCAAAGAGTATAGCCGGACCGTCCCGCAATACGGGGACGATGAGTCACGTCAATCTGACCGATGTTCCGTGTTGTCCAGAAGATCAGGCCGTCGACATAAGGAAATGGTCCACGGTATCGGACAATCTGATCGACCAGAAATCGATTCATCACTTTGAAGCTGGACAGGTAGAGGTCTGCTGGTTTTCTCAACAGCCATGTCGCCATGACGTCGTTGAAGCGACTGCCCAGATTCCGAAAAAGGTTGTGCTGCTTTTCGATGTATCTGCCGTAGATCACATCGCAGCCGGTGGTCTTGAGGGCTCGCCACAGCTTCAGTGCTTCTTCGGCCGGGTGCTGACCGTCGTCATCCAGCACAGCGACAGCTTCGCCCCTGGTGACCGCGAGTCCCGCGAGGACCGCATGATGCTCGCCAAAGTTTCTGGCAAGGTTGAGAAACCTGATACTGCCGCTGGAATGACTGGCAAGGCTTCGGCAGACAAGGTCGCTGTCGTCCCTGGATCCGTCGTTCACCAGCACAATCTCAATCGAGTGGTCATGGAACACTCGTTGAATCTGTCGTACGACCTCGTTGATCGTCGCGGCACCGTTATAAACGGGAACCACAAACGACAAGTCTATAAGTCGAGCACTCATAGAACACCTCGCACTTGCAGGTTGCCAGGGCTATTCGTACCGTCCGAACCAGTTCTTCAGTTTATGAGGTGATCAGAAGTCCCTCAACGGGGCGGTCGACGAACTTTGAATTTAATGCTGAATACTTGTTGGTCCGATTGTTGTCGTTGCGGATAGCCCCGACCTGGCTGCCATCACTCATTGGGGACGCGGCGTCAGAGTCTCTGCAGCCCCTCCATTTCGCTTTTTGACCTCCATCCGCCGCCAGCGAAGATCCGAGGTCATTTCCTCGTCACCGTCATACCCTGCGAAAGTCGAATGAGGGGCCTTTTGTGTGAGATTTCCTGCGTTGGATTCTGTCTCCCAGCGTGTCTTATCTCATTGGAAGACCCCGCGTTACTGGCGCGTTGACCGGGAAACATGGTGTTTTCCCCGAAGGAAATGTGGCCTAAACTGCCAGCGAAGATGAGCAAAACTGGCCGTGTCGTATGCGACGTCCGGTGAACAGGATTCAGCAACATCCACGGGCTCCGAAAGCAAAAATGATCCGACGACTGACTCAATATTTTGCTGTATTCGGAAAGAACTCGCGACGCCGTTTTCGTTCTCAACGACCGTGCACCATGTCGACCCCGGCGGCGGTCTGTGACGTACTTGAGGATCGGACACTCCTTCTTCATCCGCTGACCGCAGTTCCTGTGCTGAATAGCCTCACAGGTGCGCCCGTTACTCTGTACCTGGACTTCAATGGACACACCGAATCTGATGTTTCATGGATTGGCAGCGGCAGTCCAATTGTCACTTCGGCCTTTGATAACGATAACGATGTAACGACTTTCAGTGACGAAGAACTCCGTCGGATCGAAGAAATCTGGTACCGGGTTGCAGAAGACTATGCTCCGCTGAACGTCAACGTTTCAACCGTCGAGCCATCATCTATCCGAGACTTTGAATCGATCCGCGTTGTCCTTGGTGGCACCGGGACGTGGAACGGGGAGCCTTCCGGTGGCGTGTCGCTCGTGAATTCGTTCTCCAGTAACCAGTCGAACACCTGTTTTGTCTTTACGGACAATCTTGTTGATGAAACCGGGAAAGGCGCTCCGAACTTTTCCGCGATGAATGCGTCGCATGAAGCGGGACACACTTTCGGTCTCCTCCACCACAGCCAGTACAACAGCTCAGGCCAGAAGACCAAAGAGTATGATCCGGGGGATCTGCGACTCGGTCCAATCATGGGAGCCGCTTTCTTCTCGGAACGATCAACCTGGAATAATGGGCCAAGCAATGTCAGTTCCAGCACGCTTCAGGATGACCTCGTGGTCCTGACTCGTTCAGGAAATCAGACGATGCAGTTTCGCGCTGACGATATCGGGAGCACAACCGCCACGGCGACTGCCATTTCCGTTTTGGAGACTGCCTCATCGGTCTCAGGACTGATCGGACGCAATGATGATGCTGATTACTTCCGCTTTGAAACAGCCGGCGGACTGGTGTCGCTCTCTGTGGAAGGCCTGAACCTCCGTCGCATCTACAGCAATCAGGGTCTGAATTTTGGAACGAATCTGGATGCCGTTCTGAAGCTGTACGATGGGGCCGGGACTTTGCTGAAGACAGCCAGCCCAGCCGACTCTGTGTTCGCTGCGCTGTCCGAACAGCTGTCGAGCGGAACCTATTTCGTTGCCGTTTCGGGGACCGGCGAATATGGTTCGCTCGGTCAATACACGCTGACCACTCAGGTCACGCCAGCACCACCAGCACCCGTGATCTCTGGCCCTGCCGGAACAGTCACATCCGCTCGGCCGGTGTTTGAATGGTCATCCGTTTCAGGAGTCGATCACTACGAACTCGTGGTCCTGAATCAGACGACAGGTCAGGCGACCTATTATCAGGCCACGTCAAACGTCACGTCTCACACGGCTGGCAGTGATTTCCTTCAGGGCAATTACGAGGCTCGCGTGCGAGCCATCAACGGGAACGGGCAATCTTCTGAATGGAGCAGCCCCGCGTCGTTCTCTGTCGATATCCCTGCGCCATCCAGACCTTCTGTAACGAAGCCATCAGGAACTGTGGCGACTCTGAGACCGACGCTGGAATGGACTGCCAGTACGAACGCTTCGTCGTACACAATCTGGTTGAACAATCTGGCAACAGGTCAGCGAGTAGCCTATACGACGGGCGTCACATCAACCACATGGACTACCACTTCCGATCTGGCCGAAGGCCGTTACCGCGTCTGGGTGCAGGCCGTGAACTCGGCGGCAGAAGTGAGTGCGTGGAGTACTGCCGTTGATTTTCGCATTGAAATTCCGGCACCAGCGGTACCGACAGTTACCGCGCCCGGAGCTGTGATCAACTCAACGGTGGCAAGAATTGAATGGACAGCATCGACCGGTGCGGCCGCATATGACCTGTGGGTTCGAAATCTGACCACGGGAGAAGCTCAGTACATTCGTGAGACATCGCTTCCTTCCGACAGGCTCTGGTTCGAAACTCCATCTCTGCCTCAGGGGACATATCGAGTCTGGGTGAGAGCATCAGGTTCGACCGGCAAGTTCAGCGCGTGGAGCGCCGCGCGGGACTTCATCGTGGATCTTCTTCCCCCCAATGCGCCGACCGTCACTGGGCCGGTTGGAGCGGGAAGTTCAAACATCGTGACAACACTGTCGCCGATCTTCCAGTGGACCGAGGCCGATCGAGCCGCGAAGTATGATCTGTGGGTCAGTAACTTTACGACCGGACAAGGCCAGATTATTCGACAGGCGAATCTGGAGACACTCAGCTATACGGCGTCACTTCTTCCGCAGGGGCAGTACAGGTCGTGGGTTCGAGGCATCAACAGTGCGAACGAAACGGGTCCATGGAGCACCACCTACGCGTTCGTGATTGATGAACCCGTGCCGGGGACAACTCAGCTGACATCGCCAGTGGTCCCGACCAGCGGGATGATCAATACCGCAATGCCTCGCCTGGCGTGGGCTGCAGTTTCCGGAGCCGCCACGTATCAGGTTCGAATCGACAACCTGACAACATCAACACCGCAGGTTGTCTTCGTGTCGGGACTCACTTCCACCGAATACACTCTGACGCGAGATCAGAGGCTTGGTGAAAATCGGTATTCGGCAATGGTCCGTGCCGTAAACCAGTCGGGCGAAGTGGGAGCGTGGAGCACCGCATTGCAGTTCCGCGTCGATGTACCGACACCCGTCGCACCTTCGATCCTCGCGCCAACCGGAACTGGTTCGGATCGAACTCCGCTGTTCCGATGGACGCATCAGACGGTGGGTTATCGCTACGAGATCTTTATTCGCGATCTCAGCCGTAATGTGTCGACAACCCTGAGTGCTGACACCTTCCTGATCAGTTCTGACGGAAAGGAAGCCAGTGTTGCACTGCCAGACGCGTCGGCTCTGCCTGCCGGGAATTTTCGATGCTGGATCAGAGCTTTCAATGCCACCGGTGAGTCCAGTCTCTGGAGCACAGCTGTCGACTTCGTGCTGACTTAGCGTTCAAACGCCTCACGACTTCCCTGCTTCCCTGCGCACGTTCGCACGGCCATGGAGCGGCCTGTTTGCGATTCGTTAAGCGGACGCGAAGATTGTCCCATCGGGAACAGTATGGCCGTTCAGGAACGAACGACCGTCGACCGCTTTACGACCTTCGGGCTGGAGCTTTAGAACTTCCACGGCTGCATCACCGGTCTTCACGATCAGTCGACCATTCACGGCAGTGACAGAACCTGGATGTGCAGATGCCACAGCCTCATTCGCTGCCAGAGGTTCAACGTCCAGAATGATGCAGCGAAGGTCCGGATGTCCAGGGCGCCGCAGGAGCGTGCTTGCTTTGGGCCATGGCTGCATGGCTCTCACCTGACAATCGATTTCGCGACTGCTTGTCGCCCAGTCAATGATCCCGTCTTCCCGGGCAATCTTGGGCGATAATGTGACGAGCGATTCGTTCTGCTTTTCGAACCGAGCTGTCCCGGCTTCCAGCTGATTCAGAGCATCCAGGGTCAGGGGGACGCTGAGTTCTGCCAGTCGCAGCATTAGCTCGCCGGATGTTTCCTTCGTGCCGATCGTCGTTTCCACCTTGCCGATCATCGGTCCGGAATCGAGGGCCAGTTCAATCTGGAAGATGGTCACACCGGTCAGGGTGTCGCCCTTCCAGATGGAATACTGAACCGGTGCCGCACCACGATGTCGAGGCAGCAAAGAGCCGTGAAGATTGAAGGCTCCCAGTCGGGGAATCTCCAGCAGCGCCGGCTTCAGAATCTGTCCATAGGCCGCGACAAGAAAAACGTCTGCCTGAAAGGACCGGAGCTGTTCCAGGATCTCCGGGCGATTCACTCGCTCCGGCTGCAGAACCGGCACACCAAAGGACTCCGCGAGCTGCTTAACAACATTGACATGCTGATGATGGCCGCGTCCGGTTTTGTCGGGCTGTGTCAGGGCCGCGACAACCTGATGCGAAGATTCCAGGACAGCACGGAACGGTGGGATGGCAAAGTCTCCCGTTCCCATCAGCACAACTCGCAACGCCATGAACACACTCTTCGTGAAAATGAACCTGATGATTCAAGCGGGACGGACAGCCCTTTTGCTGCAAGTCATTTCAAAACCGTTATGCGCCGCGGGATTTGCGAAATTCTGCGTGTTTCCGAAAGTCTCTCGATGTCGGCGCCAAGTCTTAAAAGGACATCTATTTCTTCGGCTCTGCTTCCAGCCTCACAATCTGCACTGCATCGGCGTGAACGAATCCGGCGGCATCTTTAACGATGAGTTCCACTGTGCCCTTTGAGCCAGCGGGAATCTCTATGACTCCCACTGAGCCGAATCCGTTCTCCAGCGGAGCTGCCTTCGTCATATCGATGATTGTCTCTTTGCGAATGTCGTTGACCGTCAAAACGACTCGGGCCTTCTTCGCCCTGTTCTCATGAGGCGCCCACGAAATTCGTACGTCGTATCGTCCATCGGATTCCGCAGTGAACGAATACCGAATCGACGCTTTCTGATCGGCGGAGTAAACATAGCCGTACGAAACGTATCCCTTCAGCCCCTGCCCTTCCGTCCAGTCGCCGGTTTTTTCAGCATCGCGGTCATCCAGAATGACACCATCCAGCTTCTTCGGGTCAAGGCCCGTGGCCGGACCATAGGGCCCGGCGGCTTCCATGGCATCCGGGGGAATCTCGATCGGTTCATAGACTGTCGGTCGTCTGGCCTTTCCGGGCAGTTTGACCAGATCGATCAATTCGGCCAGATAACGGTCGTACACTTCGCGTGGAGTACATTCATGGAACACGCAGAGACTGGCGGCGCGGCCAACGACTTCGCCCATCATGCCGCACGTTTTCATCACTCGAGTCGTTCCCAGGGCTTCGTGGGTCACGCTGATGTTTCGCCCGGCCATGAACAGATTGGAAATGTTTCGGGAATAGAAACAGCGATACGGAACCGGGTAGCCATAGTTTCGATCGATGCGCTGATCGTGAACCGCAATACTGATGAATGGGTTGTCCGGGAACTTCTTTGAGTATTCTTCCTTGGGATAGTGAAGGTCGATCGACCATGTGCTGGGAACGAATCCGTCCGGGAAATCCCGCTTGCTGACGATGTCTTCCTGAGTCAGCACGATGTCACCCATCAGACGTCGTGACTCCCGCGGTCCGCCGATGTAGGCCACCCATGTGAGAATCGCGTTGCGATGTTCGTCCGCTCCGTCTTTGTTCTTCATTGCATTAAACGCGCCATAGACGGCTCGCAGGTTCCAGTCCCGAATCGCTTCTGCATCAGTCAACGCATCTTTGTCGAATCCGCTTTCCCAGAACCACTGGCCGTGGTGATCGCGAGGATACGGAAAGTCGTCCATCGTGAGATCAAGAGCCCATGGTGTTTCCGGGAATGTGGCTGGTTCGCTGACCTCATCCCACGCCCACATGTTGCTCATGCCCATGCGGCCTTTTTCTTCCATGTTCCAGTCCGCTTCAGCCAGAAAACCAATCGTTGCATGGCCTGTGCAGTCGCTGAACAGCTTGCCAAAAAACTCGGAGTGCTGACTGGTGCGAGTGTCAAATGCGGTGACAGAGACAATTCGTTTGTTCTCCGTCTTCACAGCATAAGCGTGATGGTTCAGGAAGAGATCGATGTTCTTTTCGGCCCTCACGATCTTCTCTTTCAGCTCATCCCCAAACTCTTCAGCACGTCCCGGAGACTTAGTTGCTCGGTCCGCAAACTCCTCAACAATCTCGCCGATCCGAGGATACTTGCCGCGACGGATATTGCCCATGGCCCAGACTCGAACTTCGCTGCTTCCATTTCCGCCCAGTACGGGGCGATCCTGAATCAGTGCGACTTTGCATCCCATGCGGGCTGCCGAGATGGCTGCTCCCATTCCCGCGTAACCACCGCCGATCACAACTAGATCGTATCCGTCTTTCCGAACGGGCTCGGCCGGCAGGCGAAGCTTCTCCCTGCGCCATGCAGAGAGAGGTTCAGAATCGTTGGGCGGAGGTGAATTGTCTTTTGTCAGAAAGATGGCATCGCAGCGTCCGTCGAACCCCGTGAGATCATGCAGTGCCAGTGTGATTCGGTCCTGTTTCGCTTCAAACTCGCCGCCCTCCTGCCAATGCCAGTCAGCCCCGGTCGCGCCGAACGTCTTCTCAAGCGGATGGCCGTCGACCAGCAGTTGAAATCTTCCGGGGGAGCCTTCGGCATTCCATCGAGCCACCCAGTCCTTCGTTCGCACGAAAACTCGGTATTTGCCCTTCGCTGGCAACCGCACTTCCGTTGTGGCATCGGCAACCGGTTTGCCTAGCCCGTGAGCCAGCAAATACGGTGATCCCATTTCGCGAATGAACTGAGTATCCAGAACCCAGCCGCCGGGATTTTCAAAACTCTCAGCCTCAATCAATACGTCTTCAGCAACCAGGTTTTGTGGGAGACTGAAGGCAATGGTGAAGAGAAGCACTTGCAGGAATGGAACGCTCTTCATGGATCGCCCGGCTATCAAAATGACATCGCGAAATCGGAATTCACCAGTCCAGGCGGATCTTCCGAACAAATCGTCGCCGACACAAGTCTCTTCCATGAGCCGAGACGATCACACATTTTCCGGCTCACAGCAACTTGCTGAACGCGCGAATGGCTTTTCGGCAATCCGACGCATCGCTCGGAACCTTAGAGACGCCCCCCGGAATCAGAAGCGAAAGGGAGCCCATCAGACCACGCCTCCAAACCAGCACACATCAATTTCCTGATCCCCAGCCTTGAGCGTTTGGATCTTGCCAACCAGGTTCGGCGTCGGGACATCGTGTCTCGTCAACGGTGCCGCTGGGACCAGTATCCCGCAAGGTGTGCATTTTGAAACGGAGGCCGCTGAGCCCTCGAAACCCGCCTGAGTCCGCAGAAACAGCAATCCGCGTATCTGTGAAAGTCGATGTTTCTATCTGCTTTCTGCCGGCAGAACATCGTGCGCGGTGAACGAGGAATGAATTGCGCATTCCGACCAAAAATCAGTCGTCGTAAGATGTTCAATTGTAGAGAGTTAGGGAAAACAATGTTAGTAAAGGTGCCTGGCACCTAATTCATTGGGTGCCTGGCACCTGAATGGTCGGGCAGGGTGTGTGGTGCAGAAAAGCAACGTCCCGGAAGACATGGAAGATTGAGCATCCCTGCGGGATGAGACGGCCGCGTGACCCTGGATGGGGTGCTTGGATTTCCGATGCCCGGTGTACTCTGGAAGCTTGCTCTTTATGGCAATGCTTTTGGGTTAGAAGGCCTCAGGGGACAGGGCATGTGGAAGTCGTTTGTCGAGTCGATCCGGGAAACGATGAAGCGGTCTGCCGATCGGTCTGGTCGAGTCGGGAAGCGACGCCGGGGATTTGCGAAAGTCAGTTCGGGGCTCGTCGCGGAAGCTCTGGAGGTTCGCTGCCTGCCCGCGGTCCTGCCAATGCTCACCGTTTCGGATGTCGTGGTGTCGGAGACTGATACGGACTCGGCACAGGCAAGAGTGGTGTTATCACTGGACAGGGCTTGCACTGAAGCCGTTTCGTTTCGCCTGCAGACACGAAATCGTACGGCCATCGCGGGAGTGGATTACACGGCGGTGAATGCTGTCTTCACAATTCCTGTGGGAGGCCAGTCGATCACCGTGCCGATTGAGATTCGTGGTGATCTGAGAGATGAACTCTCCGAGTCATTCGATGTTGTTCTCTCATCCCCAAAGAAAGCGACGATCATTCGATCAACGGCTCTTGTCACGATCGAGGACAACGATCGTCCTCCTGAGATTTCACTCAGCGGGGTTGACGTCACGGAAGGTGGCGTCGCCTTTGTCACTGCTCAACTAAATGCCGTCTCCAACCTGCCCGTCAGTTTTCGTGTCACGACGCAGTCGGAGACAGCCTTCAGCGGAATGGACTTTCTCCCGATCAACGTGGTCTACACGATTCCTGCGGGGCTCAAGTCGCTCCGGATTCCAATCGCGACCGTGAACGACGTGATAGATGAAGCCACCGAAAGCTTCACGATTGCGGCTTTGAATCCGATCAACGGGACCGTCCAGTCCGGCAGTGTTCGGGTGACGATCATCGACAACGATGCTCCACCATCCCTCTCCGTAGCTGCGGCAACCATCAAGGAAGGAAACCAGACGGCGGCTTTAGGAACGGTTCGCATCACTCTCAGCAGTGTCTCTGGACTTCCAGTGTCCTTCTCCTTGAGTTACCGAGACCGGCTCGCGAAAAGCGGAA
Organism: uncultured Chitinophaga sp.; assembly: GCA_964538835.1. Classification (GTDB taxonomy): domain Bacteria; phylum Planctomycetota; class Planctomycetia; order Planctomycetales; family Planctomycetaceae; genus SXXK01. Next base: position 60,374 of record CAZIGZ010000012.1, read on the forward strand.
TTGACTACTCCCCCTTGTATTCAGTGTTCACGATCCAGCCCGGGCAAAAGTCCGTCGATGTCCCGGTTACGGTCTTCGGCAATACTCAGACCCAGCCGGATCGAGCCTTCAGCGTGGAAATCAGTGGTCTGCAAAACGCCACATCACTTCCGGGCAGCGTTCTGACAACGACGGTCACGATCGACGATGATGACGGAACTGCGCTGCCGCTGTTTTCTGCGAGTGATCTGAAGTACCTGGGAGCATTCCGTCTTCCGTCCGGGCCGAATGGGGCGTCGACATTCGAATTCAGCGGGAACGCGCTGGCGTGGAATCCTGCCAGCGGTTCACTCTTTACCGGTGCCAATGTTGACTATGGTCTTCACATTGCAGAGTTTCAGGTTCCGGCAAAGCTGGGAACAAGTTCCAATCCCGCGTTACTGCCGGAAGCCGCAGTTCTGCAGCCCTTCGCGGACCTTGGAAGTCTTCTCACTACCGACGCCGGTGGGCTCGCACAGTCGCCTGAACTGGATTACCTGAACCTGAACATCGGCGGCCTGCTGGTAACTCAGGGAGGACTCACAGGCGGAATGTTCATGGGTTACCGTGGTGAGAATCCTGAAGAATCAACTCACACGCATTTCCGCACGACGACAACCAACCTTTCGGAACTGACGACGAGCACATTCCGGGGTCTTCTGGATATTCGTCCCGAGGGCTCCGAGTTTCGTGGTCGCCTGCTTGGCGGGTACATGGCGGAAGTTCCAGCTCAATGGCGAGACTGGATCGGTGCATCATTCGTGACCGGCGCGGCAGGTCTGAATCGGATTCAGTCATCCTCATCCGGACCGGCATTGTTTGGCTTTGACGCGAATGCGCCAGAACACAGCATGGCCGATCCACTCGTTTACTATCCGTATGGAAACGCACTGCAGTGGATGGACCCGGTCGGGAAGCGGCTTGCGGCTGCTCAGCCCCTGTTCAACGGCACGACCAAAGTCGAAGGCGTCGCGTTCGTTCCCGGCACGCGTTCCGTCATCTTCCTCGGCTCCAACGGGCTGACGCAGATTGGCTACGGCATCGGCTCCGAGTTTCGAGACAAGGCACGCGTCTACAAGGGCTATCACGCACAGAACGGAGTCTACAAGTACCAGATCTGGTCGTACGACATTGATGATTTCGTGAGTGTTCGAAATGGCACGAAGGCCCCCTGGCAGATTCGTCCAACCACGGTCATGAACTTCGATCTCCCGACTCCAGAGCCCAGCAAGTATCTGGGCGGAACGGCATTCGACCCAGCCACCGGACGGCTCTTTGTCTCACAACGCTACGCGGGAGTTGATTACACACCGGTCATTCACGTGTACCAGCTTGGTAGGGCAGCCACACAGCGTCAGGCCAGCGGAACGCTGTCGGCACTATCGGTGCCAGTTCGATCGAACCAAACGAATCTGTTTCGCGAAACCGATGAGTTCTTCAGTGCTGGCAACGCATCACTTTGAAAGATCATCCAGGTCATTTGCGGCATATCGCGGAGTCAGTCCAAGAGCCTTCATGACGGCCACTTCACGATCTCGCATGATCTTCTTTTCCGGCAAAGTCAGATCATCATAGCCGCAAATGTGAAGGATGCCGTGGACGACGTACAACGTCAGTTCGTCCATAGCGGTCCACCCACCTTCGCCGGCCAGCTGTTCGGCATACTCCGCGCTGGCGATCACTTCCCCTTCGATCTGACATCCTGCCGCTCGCTGATGAGGACTTGTCAACTCGGCCTCGTCTGCGTCTGATGTGACGGCATCGAGATCTTCCTCTCGCTCATCCTCGTTCAGTTCGTCATCTTCGAGTTCGTCACATGACTCGTCCGTTTCGGGCCAGTCGGCATCACGGGAAAACTCCAGCTGAAAGCTGATCACGTCGGTCGGGTAATCGTGGCTCAAGTGATCTCGATTGATCACATGTATCGCCTTATTGTCGACGATCGCAATGCTCAGAACCGCGCTGGCGACCTGCTCCTGCTCCAAAACGGTCATCGCTGCCTTTTCTAATCGGGCGATGTCGACAGGGACGGTCGTCTGCTGGTTCAAAATGTCAACTTCGACAAACATGATGCGTCCTGGGATCTTTTTCTTTTTCAATTTCTGTGTCGGACGGGACTTGCCCGTTCCACGCAAGCGAACCACGCGGTGCTTTTGGTCACCAGGCTTCCGGTGTTTGGAATGTCACTGCGGACTTGCCTATAGTACGAAACGATGCCTGCGTCATCACTGACGATTTGAGATTCCCGGTTTTTCGGGAGTTCGACCGTCTCCTGCCCCCTGTGTTTCTTCCCACCGGAGTTTCGCATGAAGGCCGTTTCGTCCTTCTTTGTTGCTTGCTGTCTTCTGGGTCTCCACAGCAGTTCACATTCGGCGCTGCAGGCCCAGCCTCCCAAAGAGGATCCGTTTGCTCTGGGAGTTCGCAACACGGAAGCTGTCAGTGCCGAAGAACAGGCGAGTACGTTTACAGTGCCTGAAGGCTTCCGCGTCCAGCTTGTGGCCGCTGAACCTGACATTGCCAAACCGATGAATCTGGCCTTCGATTCAAAAGGTCGATTATGGGTCAGCAGTTCTCTGGAGTATCCCTTTGCGGCAGCTCCGGATGCTGTTCCGCGAGACACGATCAAGATCCTGGAAGACACGAATGGGGATGCTCGCGCGGACAAAGTGACGACGTTTGCCGACCAGCTCAACATTCCGATCGGGCTCCTTCCGTATGGTGACGGAGTCATCTGCTTTGCCATTCCGAACATCTGGTTTCTGCATGATACCGATGGCAACGGGGTCTGTGACAAACGCGAAGTGCTCTACGGTCCTTTCGATACGACTCGCGATACGCATGGAATGTGCAATGCCTTTCGGCGGGGCGATGATGGATGGATCTACGCGTGTCACGGTTTCAACAATCGCTCAGAAGTGGCCGGCAAAGATGGGCACAAGGTCACACTGACTTCGGGCAACACGTTTCGCTTTCGCCCCGATGGTTCTCGCATCGAACTGTATACTCAGGGACAGGTAAATCCGTTTGGAATGTCGATCGATGGGTACGGTGACATCTACACGGCGGATTGTCATACCAAGCCGGTGACACTGCTGTTGCCCGGTGGGTGCTACGACAGTTTCGGCCGACCACATGATGGCCTTGGTTATGTTCCCAATGTGATGGAACATCTTCATGGTTCCACCGCGATCGCAGCGCTCGCGCTGGGATCTGATACGCTGTTCCCAAAGGAGTATGCGGATTCAACGTTCGACGGGAACGTGATGACCTCGCGAGTCAATCGGAATGTGCTGCAGCGGCGAGGTTCCAGCGTGCGGGCCGTCGAACAGCCTGACTTGCTCAGCAGTTCCGATCCATGGTTCCGACCTGTCGATCTGGTGGTTGGCCCCGATGGCGCGTTGTACATCGCGGACTTCTACAATCGGATCATTGGCCATTATGAAGTGGATCTGAAACATCCAGGCCGAGACCGATTTCGAGGACGTATCTGGCGAGTTTCCTGGAGCGGCGCGGAAGCGGTGACTCCTGGGTCGTCCGGTTATGGTCCTGATTTTCAGGCAATGACGAATGAAGAACTCGTTCGCCGAATCTGTACGTCACCGGGACCCGGGCAGCGGATTGCTCGCGATGTTCTGGCAGATCGTCGCAGGGAACTTGCAGCATCCGATCTCAGAAAACTTCTCTCTGATGCTTCTTCCGATGTTCGAGTCACCGCGATGCGTTTGCTGGCTCAGCGAGGTGAACTGGACGTCAGCGAATTGTCGACCGCAGCAAAGGATGCCGTCGAACGAGTGCGAGTGCATGTCTTTCGTGCTCTGCGGGAAATGTCTGTCGAAGCCGGCGATCGAGCTGCTGTGGCCAGCCTTTTGAAGCACGGCTTCTCGGATGAATCGGCTCTGGTTCGAAGAGCCGCCGCGGCCGCGGCATCGCGACATGTTTCGCCGGAACTGGCTCCCGCTCTGCTGCGATTACTGCATACGACCGAACTGGGCGACGTGCATCTTCGCCATCAGGTTCGAATTGCCCTGCGCGATCACTTGCTGGATGACGGTATCCTTCGGACGCTGGGAGAATCTCAGTTGTCGATGGATGCTGTTGCTTTGTCGGAGATCTGCCTGGCCGTCAAGACTCAGGCTGCCGCAGAATACGTGGCCGCTCACCTCGATGCGCTGGGCAAATCACAGCCTGCACGACTTCCGGAGTATCTGCAATTCGCTGCAGCTTATGTAACGCCGGAGTCGGCTGACCAGGTGGTTCAGACGATTCGCCAGCAGTTTGCCGGACGAACATCGCAGCAGATTCAGCTGTTGAATTCCATGCGTCAGGGATTTGCCCAGCGCAGTTTGAGTCTTCCGTCGTCGGTCAATGCCTGGGCGAATGAACTGGTTTTGCAGCTTCTGCAGATGAAGTCGGCTGAAGACCTCCAGGCATTGAATCGCGTGCCCGCCATGAGCTGGAACTCTCTGCCTCATCCTGCCACACCAGAACCTTCGCCATGCTGGGGAACGACCAACAGTCGCCAGTGTGCGGACGGTGTTATCGGAGCCACACTTTACAGCAGCTTTGAAGCCGGGGAAAAACGCACGGGGATCTATCGCTCCGCATCGTTTGCTGCGCCTGCCTCGCTGCAGTTCTTCGTTGCCGGGCATGATGGCTTCCCGGATCAACCACTCAAGAAGGCCAACTTTGTTCGGCTGCTGGATGCAGAAACAGGTGCCGTGCTTCGTGAAGCCGCACCTCCGCGGAACGACGTGGCTCAGAAAGTCGAGTGGGACCTGAAGGATCTCAGCGGCCGCAAGGTTCAGGTCGAGCTCGTGGACGGTGACACAGCGAATGCGTATGCATGGATTTCCGTCGGGAGATTTTCCTTCGAAGCATTGAATCCGTCGGACCAGCTGCAGCGAATCAATGATGCTGCGTCACTTATTGCGGACTTCCGGCTCACTCAGTTCCAGCCAGCGTTGATGACACTGATGAAGATGCCTGGCATGTCCCGGGCCGATCAGGCCCAGCTGGCAACTGGCGTGGCGAAGCTGCGAGGAGACACGATGGCCAGTGCTGCAGCGAATATCCTGCGGCTGTCCGCCGTGAATGATTCCGTCGCCTCAAACGTGATGGAACTCGTGGAAAAAGGTGAAGCCCCGGCCATTGGAAAGGCACTTGAAGGTGCGTTCCAGCTTGCTACAGCAACGGAGCAGCAGATGCTGGCCGAGCAGCTTGCTTCAGATGTTCGCGGCGCGGAAGAGCTGGCGAGGCTGATGGAGACGGGCAAGGCGTCTGCGAGGCTTCTGCTGCGACCATCAGTTCAGCAGAAGCTGCTCGCGATTTCGCCGGAACCGCTCACGCAGCGTTTTCTCGCTCTGGCCGAAAAACTGCCTGCGGAAGATGGCGTGATTGAGCAGCTGATCGCCGATCGCCTGAAAGCAACCTCCGCCTCAACAGGGGATCCTTCTGTCGGGAAAGAACTGTTCAAAAAGAACTGTCAGGTTTGTCATCAGCTGGCGGGCGAAGGCAAGCAGGTCGGCCCGAATCTCGATGGCATCGCCAATCGAGGCCTTCAGCGAATGGTGGAAGATGTGCTGGCTCCGAATCGCAACGTCGATGTCGCGTTCCGAACGACAACCATCGTGACGACCGAAGGAAAAGCGCTGAGCGGACTGCTGAAGGAACTGGAAGGCGGTCGATTCCTGCTGGTCGATAGTCAGGCGAAGGAGACATTGCTTAACAGCGATGAGATTGAGGAACGGAAGCTCGCCACATCTTCACCGATGCCTGCGAATTTCGGCGAATCACTGACCGCTGAGCAGTTCCGGGACCTGATGAGTTTCCTGCAGCTTCAGAAGAACGTGGTGGCTCATCCGTAGCCGACCCTGTTCATGGGCGGCATGCGGAATCATGTTTCCGGTGCTCACGAACAGTCATCAATGAGGCGAAGATCCACCGGTGATCTTCGCCAGCCATCGATCAACTGTTGGGCTGATGCGGGCTGCCAGCAAAGTGGCATAACGCGCTGCGACGGCGCCGGTGAAGACATCCATGGTGTAGTGAGCACGCAGCAGAAGCACGGTTGTCGCTTCAAACACGGCAATGGCAACACCAACGTACAACCACTTGCGGCCGCCGTTTCTGGCAAGTTCGACGGCTCCCAGAACGGCGATGCCTGTATGCCCTGAAAAGAAAAAGTCTGTTGAGACGTGATAAGTGACAAGCAGAGACGGGAATCCCGGGTCATGCCAGACCATGCCGTTCGGGGCGTCCAGTGTCGTTAGCATCTGACAGAGCTGTCGCATTCCGAACAAGAGCAACAGCCCGAGGAAGGGTCGGAGCGTCGGACCAAAGACAGACTTCAGCAGAAGGTAAATTCCAAGAAGGTCGATGACAGCGGAGCTGCAAATCAGGAGAGCGTTTGATGCAGTTCGATGCGTCTGCAGATAGTGATTCGGTGCTGCGAGCAACTCGTGAACGGAATCGCCGATCGTTCCTTTTTCGTGAGACTGAGCACCGATCAGATTCTGAGTCCAGAACCAGAGACCCAGTCCGATGACGACGAACAGAGCATGACTCCACCACGGAGACTTTGGAGCGAAGGGCGTCGTTTCCTGCGGCATCGTGCCACCATACTCATTCTGAGGTCGGGGGAATCGCTACTCTTCCTTCACGCCCATGATCTTCCGGGTTTCTGCTTCAATGCTGCGCAGGTACTTCAGAAGCTTGTCGAAGACACCGTTTGCAAAGTCCTCGGAAGACATCAGCGCCGTCATTCGGTCCAGCATCTCCTGATCCGACACAGCGGCCGGGTCATAGACTTTGCTGGCGTGACGCAGTTCCGACAGCTTGGGAAGAAAGCTCTGCTGCAGATGCTCGCTGAGTTCCCGTGCCAGATGCTCAGCCTTGTGGAAGCGTTCGACAAGCGGAAAGTTGTCAGGACTTTCTTCCATCTGTCACCTCGCGGTTCGAGTCTTACTTTGTCATCACGATGTCGGATGCGGACTGCCTGTCCCGGAACCGTTGAAGACCGAGGGACGCAATCTGCGGCCAACACTCTTCACGGGACCGGGTGTGGACTTCAGTTTCGCACGACGTACGGGCCATGTCATACGTGAAGTTTACCGAAGTGGCCACCGAACGAGTAGAACGAGCTTCCAGTTTTGCCCTGGCGATGAGGATTCACTTGTATCAGGATTCAGCCCGTCGTACGTTTGAACCCTCATTGCCTCCGGCCGGTACCGACGAAAACTCCGGATACCGTTGCTCTGTCGTGATTCCGTCAAGCTGGGGCTCAGTTCAAGGGCAAGATGGTTCGTTGGGCGACAAGAACAGGCGTGTGCGCCGCTGTCGAGCGGACGTAGCCGAGCGGACGTAGCCGAGCGGACGTAGCCGAGCGGACGCAGGCATCGTCCCGGGACTTGGGATGGAGCCGGCTGCAAAAGGAGCATCGGCGAGCCGCGGATCAGTCCCAGCCTGTCGGACGTACATGTCAGACTGAAACGTATTCCTGCGGCATCGCCGATGCACAATTCCGGTGACGTGACACGTAACCGGTGAATCACGAATAGCGATCGAATCATGAATGACGGTCGTGAGTACCCGGCCGTAGCGGGCTCTGCGTGATGTCTGGCGGGAGCCATAGCAATCGACGTGCCATCCCGAATCGGCTGCTTTTCGGTTCGTTCCACACAGGCTGGGAAGACTGAACCGCGCCTCGATGAAACAGCCTTTTTCGCGCATGGAAAGACTGTTTCCACGGCAAATCCAGGGTTGTCAGCTGGAAAAGGAAAACGGGACTAAGCGTGCGAACTGCGGTGAGTGGATGCAGGCCGTGTTTTCCGCCACAATAGACGGTGCTGGTTCGTTGTCAGGTTGTCGTCAGCGAGGTTCGAATCCCGGAGAAAATCCGCGCGATGACCGGATGAACCTGAGTCAGCATCCCAACAGGAAATCCGAAGTGACCACCGCTGGTTCTCATTACACAGTTCTTGCCCGAAGATTCCGTCCCCAGGCATTTGACGATGTCGTTGGTCAGGAACATGTTGCCCGCGCGCTGCAGAACGCGATCCGTGCGGGGCGAGTTGCTCATGCTTACATGTTTACGGGAGCACGCGGGGTCGGAAAAACATCGACGGCGCGAATCCTGGCGAAGGCACTGAATTGTCCGAATGCGGTCGATGGCGTTCCGTGCAACAAGTGTGAAATCTGTGAGGGCATTTCAGCCGGCAATGACGTCGACGTGCTCGAAATCGACGG
>CAZIGZ010000013.1:0-42502 GCA_964538835.1 uncultured Chitinophaga sp.
CGTGATGCCCAGCAGCGGAGATGAGTTTTGGGCTAGCGGATTCGGTTTGGCTTTCCATTCCGCGGTGTAGCACGATTGGTTATCACGCGAAGGCTCAGAGGCGGTGTGAGCTGCCGGGTTTACCGGCGCTCACCCGGCGTGAAGCCGGGCTGGGGCGGATGATGTTGAGTGGATGCGCGGAGCTGGGACGAAAACGGCCGAGGGCGGCCATTCTACTTTGCTGTGAAGTCGGGACGGCTCTCCGCTTTCGGCTTTCTGCATCGGGCCCTATTCGGTGGTCGTTGCCTTCTGCGTCCGGTGGTAGATTCGAAATGCGGCCCAGACCCAGAGGAGGCCGAGGGTCCAGCCGGCGAGGACGTCGGTGGGGTAGTGCACTCCCATGCAGATTCGGCTGAGGCCGACGACGAAGGAGATTCCAAGCGGCAGCAGGGTCAGCAGTCTCTGAAGGTGACGCTCGCGTGTTCGTGTCGAAAGAAGCAGGCCGATCGTCAGGAAGACAATGACCGACATCATCGCGTGTGAACTTGGAAAGCTGGTTGCACCTGACACGTGGGACAAATGCGGAACGAGAGATGGGCGTTCTCGCTGAACAACATTTTTCAGGATGGCTCCCAGAAAGTAGCCGCTGACCGTAACTGACACAAAGAAACGGAACGCTTCGCGGCTCAATTCGGCTCGAAAGAACAGCGCAAACGTCACTGTGGTCAGCAGCAGCACGGCATAGCCACCGAGCCCGGTAAAGTCTCGCATGGATTCTTCGACAAACGGAGGACCAATCATGCGCGAAGGATTTTCAGGATCTCGGAGCATCAGGATTGCTCGGTGATCCAGATCATCCTCCTTCCGTTCCGTGAGACCATCCGCCAGCTCAAACACAAGCGCGCTGACCAGAACCACGACGAAGACACGGGAGACAATAGGAAGGAACGGTGGCTGTCGCATGATCCAGGATCGATGAAAGTCAGAGACGGGATGGTGTCAATTCTGTTGGCTACTGAGCGGGTATGTGACTGCTTCCCGGAGGAGCTTCGCGTCTTCGTCGTCGCAGCTCATTCAGCCGTTCACGAAACTCCTGTTCGCGACCGCGGTCGACGGGCTGATAGTATTCCTTTTCGACGCCAAGATAATCCTGGTTCACCCAGCCATCCGCAGACTCATGAGCATACTGATAACCTTTGCCGTGTCCCAGGCGAGCTGCTCCGGCATAGTGCCCGTCTCGAAGATGCATCGGCACCGGCACCACCGAATTCTGTCGGATGTCCGCCAGAGCCGCATCGATGGCGACATAGGACGCATTCGACTTGGGAGCACATGCAAGGTACGTCGTCGCCTGAGCCAGATTGATTCGGCATTCCGGCATGCCGATTGTCTCCGTGGCCTGGTACGCTGCCATGGCAATCGGCAGTCCCATCGGGTCCGCGTTGCCAATATCTTCTGACGCGGCGATGACCAGACGTCGTGCGACGAAACGAGGATCCTCGCCGGACTCCAGCATGCGAGCCAGCCAGTACAGAGCAGCATCCGGATCGCTTCCACGGATGCTCTTGATGAACGCTGAAGCCACATCGTAATGATCATCGCCGGTGGGATCGAATCGGACAACTCGCCGCTGCATCGACTCCTGCGCTACCGCCAGGTCCACGATCTTTGTCGTTCGTGACACCGACAGAACGGCAATCTCCAGTGCGGTCAGGCACCGTCTTCCATCTCCGTCCGTGAGTGTTGCCAGGAACTCGAAGGCTTCATCGGACACGGAGACTTTCAGATTCCCGAGTCCTCGGCGAACATCGACCAGCGCGCGTTTCATCAGCGTGAGCAAATCGTCCTTAGCGAGTTCCCTGAATTCGAACACCTGACTTCGACTGATGAGTGGCGCGACGAGTGAGAAGAATGGATTTGCAGTCGTTGCGCCGATCAGTGAGATCACTCCTGCTTCCACATCCGGCAGAAGGATGTCCTGCTGACTGCGGCTGAAGCGATGAAGTTCGTCGATGAACAGAACGGTCTGGGTTCCATCCGCGGACAGACGATCGGCCGCTGCCTGAAGAACATCACGCACTTCGCGGACACCGACGGTTGTTGCGTTGAGCCGTTCGAAGTGACGGCGAGTCTGTCGGGCGATGAGTTCTGCGAGGGTTGTCTTTCCGGTTCCTGGCGGACCGTAGAAAATCATGGAGCCGATACGATCTGCGTCCAGCATTCGGCGCAGGAGTTTTCCGTCGCCCAGAATATGCGTCTGGCCACAGAACTCCTGAAGGCTGGTCGGGCGCATGCGAGCAGCAAGCGGACGAGCGTTATCGCGATTCTGTTGTTCGGCGGCGGCAAAGAGGTTCATAGGGGCGAATCGGCGAAACATCAAAGGGCGAGACAGCGAATGTGTTGAGATGCGGATTCTGAGCGATCGTCCGCCGCTTGTCATCTCAGTGTGAAGCGGCTGTCCTCAGCGGGTGTAGTCGCGAATGCTTGCCAAAGCAGGTTCTTTCTGCCAGAAAGGACTTTCGCCGGCAGGCGAACCTAGTCCTCGCATGTACTTGATGCCTGAGCCACTCCGCCCATGGAACACATTGGCCGCTTCCGCGTTTCCACGGTCACCTGCATTCCGGTGGCAACTCGTTCGGTCGCTGGTCGCGGCGGGGCCGCGAAGTGCTGCTCGGCAGTCGGCACCTACAATGCAAAAAGGGTCGAAGAACGTGGTTCTTCGACCCTTGGGAGGAATCGTCTTCTGCAAAGTTGCAACGACGGGCTGGATCAGATTCGTCCGGCCAGCAGGGTACCGCCGGCGTATCGAGGAATGTCGACGCCGTACTTCACCGCTTCGGCCACTGCGGGCGACGGGTTCTTGGGACCGCACACCTGGACGTCGCTGAAACGAAGTCGGTCCGATCCGTTCTCCGTAAACAGGTTGACGCAGATATTCAGGACTTCGCTGAGATTGCCCAGGATGTTCTCACCGACTGTGCCGGCCTTGGTTGCTTCGTTTGCAACGCCGGACGGAATCATCGACATGGCGGCACCCATGGAATTTGCCAGGGCCAGGTCGCACACGAGGACTCGCTGCACGTTGTTGGCATCATCAACGTAGCGAGCGACGACGTGCGGCTTGGTCACATCAGGACCATTCGGAGCCTTGCGGGCTTCGACCTGATTTCCCAGCAGGCATTGCATCAGTTTTTCAACAGTATCCAGAGTTGGAAGTGGATTGCTGCTCACAAGTCACCTCAATGTTATCAGTCAGGGGCATCGGCCCCGGAGATTGGAATCTTGAAACAGTTGGAGCCACGGGAGATCACGAAAGCCACGTTTCCATGGGCCGGCACGCAGCACCGAGAAGACGATGAATGCAGACCGGCACTATCGCGGGTTACGCCAGAAGCGGATTAAGTGCGGCTTCGAAGGCACCTGGCGTGAAAGGCTTCACGATAAAGAATTTCGCACCGGCGTCTTCCGCCTCTTTACGAACTTCCGGGCTGCACTCGGACGTCACAAATCCGAACAGAACATCGTTTCCACCAGCGCGAAGGTTCTTTAGCAGGTCGATGCCCTTCATTTCCGGCATATTCCAGTCGCTTAGAATGGCGTGTGGCTTTTCGTCGGCCACGAGAGCCAGGGCTTCGACCCCGTTATTGGCTTCGATGGTTGTGAGATTGCTGATACCGGCCTGCTTCAGAGTACGGATCACAATCATGCGCATTGCTTTGCTGTCATCAACGACGAGAACTTTCATAACTACTTCCCCCCCGAGAATCGCTCCGCAGAGCGTGAAATATCAGATGATGTACCAAACGATCATGAATTCAGGATTACGATTCGCAGCGTGAGCGATCGAAGACTCGCACAATCAGCGGATCACCCTGACAGCTGTTGGAGATTTCCAGACCCTTGAAGTTGGCATCGAACGGAGCAGACCCGGTCGCTTCGCCGACGCAGGGCAGCGAAAGACTGGAGTCGCCTTCGACGATGCCTTTCAGGTTTCCGCCGACCATGTTGACGATTTCCCCGACAGCATCCCGAATTTCGGCTTCTGTCAGTTCATCTTCACTCATGGCAAACATCGTGGACGCAATGGCCTTTGCCGTTTTTCGCGGCGCAAGAACCTGAACCAGTGAGTCCCAGCCTCCGGAGATCTTAACGACCGCGGAGAGAGCATCTCCGGTTTCGTCAGACTTCTCTGAGGGCTCAACTTCAAGTCCAAGCATGCCTGAGCAGACATCAGTCACGACCTGCTGCAGCGTCTGTTGGTCGATCGTCATAAAGCAGTCCTAAGTAGTGACCGGTCTGAAGCAGACGGTCTTGCCAATCGGTTCCCGGAGGAAAGGAACATTCAGGTTGATGAGCGTCTCGCCGCCTCCAAGGAACAAGTACCCGTCGGGACGCATCACTTTCGCGATTCGAGTCAGAATGCGTTCCTTGGAAGGCTGGTCAAAATAGATCAGCACATTCCTCAGGAACACTACGTCATAGAATGTGGTCGTGGGCCACGCCCCGGTCAGATTCATCCGGCGAGCATCGATGAGCTTTCGCAGCTCAGGCTTGGCTCGCCAGTTGGCTCCGTTGCGATCAAAGTGTTTCACCAGGAGAGCCGTCGGAAGTCCTCGGTTCATTTCGAACTGTGAGTATGATCCGTCGGCCGTGCGTTTGACCATTTCTTCTGACAGGTCCGTCGCCAGGATGCGAACGTTCCACATGTTGAGTTCATTGAAGAACTCGCGAATCGTCAGAGCAATGCTGTAGGGTTCCTGACCACTGGAGCTGGCTCCGCACCAGATGTTGATAGTCTTCGTCGCTGATCGTTTCTGAATCAGGGTTGGAAGAATGTCTGTTCGCAGAGCTTCGAATGGAGCACCGTCGCGGAAGAAGCTGGTTTCATTGATCGTCATCGCCTCGGCAATTCGCTCCGGCAGGTAGCCACCAGGCTGCTTCTTCAATTCAGCAACCAGGGCATTGACGTTCGGAAGACCAACGGACTTCGCAACGGGCGCCAGACGTGACTCAAGCAGATAATCCTGATTGGCAGAAATGACATTGCCGGATCGCTCAGCAATCATCTGCTTCAGGAAGGCTATTTCGACAGGTGCCAGTGGCATAACGTGGATCCACTTCACAAACGAGTGGTAGAAACTGTGTGGTATTCGGGCATTTGCTCTGAGTGAGTGTCAGGATGCAGGCTGGTGGCGGAGTCAGTGACTGCGGGATTTCAGGCGTTGACAAGAGCCCCCTGAGATCCCCGAATCCGAGTGACGATGGCAGCTGCCATGTCCTTCAGATTCAGGACGGAGTCCGCCAGTCCGGCTTCTGCGACGGATCGCGGCATTCCCCAGACCACGGATGATGATTCATCCTGGGCATAGATCGTTGCCCCGCATTTCTGCAGGACCTGGCAGCCAGCCGTACCATCTCGTCCCATTCCGGTCAGTACCGCGGCGATGGCCTGATTGCCATAGACGTTGGCGACGGATCGGAACAGAACGTCCACGGCAGGACGGCAGGAGTTTTCGGGGGGCTGCTGATTGGTTCGAATCAGAGTTTCGGTTCCTTCCCTTGAAACCGTCATGTGGTAGTCGCCCGGAGCGATCCACACTTCGTTGGCTCGCAGCGGAGCCCCGTCCATTCCTTCACGCACCTTGAGGCGTGAACCGCGGTCGAGTCGTTCTGCGAGAAGCTGAGTAAACACGGGTGGCATGTGCTGGACGATGACAACCGGCACACCCAGATCCCCTGGCAACAGACCAATCAATTCGGCCAGTGCGTTCGGGCCACCGGTGGAAGAGCCGATGGCCAGAACACTGACAGCACCTGCACGGCGTCGACCTGGAGCGGGCGAAATCGCTGGAGCGACAGGCACCTTCGAAGTATTGATCGTGAATGAAGACGAACCGCGAAGAGCAGCGCCTGCGGGAGCGGCGGGAGTCGGCTGAACGTTGAATGTTGTTTCCCGAGTAATCGTCGGGGCGGCATTCTTTTTGTCGTGACGATCCTTGTATCGCTTTCCCCAGGTTCGAAGCTTTGGAATCACCTCGCTGCGAAGGTACTGAATCGCTTTATCGAGATGACCAACACCTGTCGGCTTGGCAGCATAGTCGGTGGCACCCGCAGACAGAGCATCCAGGGTTGCCTCACCGCCTTTCACGGTCAACGTGCTGAACATGATGATCGGAACCGATTCATTCAGAGCGCGAATCGTTTTGAGTGCACCGATTCCGTTCAGGTTCGGCATATCAACGTCGAGCATCACGACATCCGGACTCTGTGCCTTGAAGAAAGCGACGGCTTCGTTGCCGTCAGTCGCTGCACCGATAATTTCGAGGTCCTGTTCGGCGCTGATGGCCTCCGTCACAATTCGTCGTGTGACGCTGGAATCATCAGCAACCAGAATACGAATCAGATTTCCCATTTCGGTTCTCCGCAGGATCAAAGCCTGCCAGAAAAAACTACGTTTGAAGTTCTGTTACGAAATGTCCCGTCAAGGTCTAGAGTGACATTGCCAGGTGAGCTTCGCGGCAGACCATTTTCATCATGTCAGCATGTGTTTCACGGATGCGTGCGATCGCATTGGGCAGGCCGTTGGCTGCCAGCACACTGATCGCCTCATTGGAGTCAATTTCGTATCCGTCCGACGTCCCGTGATTCTGAAGGAAGTTGGCCATGTGGTCACAGACAGCGATCAGAGCGACAAGTCGCTTGCTGTGTGACGCAGCGGCTGGCCGGTGGTGATAACGAATGACTTCTGTGAATTCCGGTGGGAGCTGATTCTGCTGAGCCAGCCAGACACCGGCTTCGCAGTGATCAGAACCAATGACCTGTTGTTCGTGGATCAGCGTTTCAACACTCTCTTCAAAGTTCATCGGGTCAATCTCAGAGAACTTCTGTGGAAGGCAGACCGCCAGAAGGATTCGACCAACGTCGTGAATCAGCCCGGCCGCAAATTCTTCACCCTGAAACCCGGCACTGGTAACGCGGTTAACGCAGATGGCCAGCAGTCCGGTGGTGACCCCATGCTTTGTCAGTCCATCGCGAATCCACTCCTCTTCCAGAGTCAGTTTCTTCATCAGGGCTGCCATGCCGGTGGAAAGAATCAGATTGCGACACTGTCGAAAGCCAAGTTTGATCACTGCCTGATTGAGTGTTCGAGCCTTCTGGCCGCTGGATGCAAACATCGCGGAGTTGGCCATCCCCAGCATGTCAGTGGCCAGCTTCGTGTCGCGTTCTACAACAGCTGCGAATTCGGAAATTGTGCATTCAGGGTCGCGAGTAATCTCGAGGGCTTTGACGGCAACCGCCGGCAGCATCTGCAGATTGTGAGCGCGATTCCTGAACGCAGCAGACAGTTCCGGTGTGATTGGGCGGGCAACAAATGGTGTAACGACTGACATGGTGCAGGACCTTCGAAGGTGGCTCAGCCTGAGTGGAAAACGTGGACGTCCGTGATCAGTTGGCGACAGGAATCTGCATCTCTACACCGATCAGACGCAGCTTCTCGAGCAAGATTTCGCGAGTGAACGGCTTCATCACAAACTCGTCGACGCCGGCCATCAGAGCGCGTGCCATCTGAGCGGGTTCGGTTTCCGTTGTGACCATCATGAGTTTCAGATGTCGATCGGGTTCCTGCTTTCGAACGGTTTTGACGAAGTCCAGACCGTTCATCACTGGCATGTTCCAGTCAACAAGGCACAACTCGACTTCTGAACGCTTTTCGTTCAGCAGTTCCAGGCCTTCCTGCCCGTGTCCTGCCTCCAGAATCTGGAACCCAAGCGGTTCCACGATCTGACGGAGGATTTTTCGCATCGCCCGAGAGTCATCAATGATCAGTGCGTACATGGAAACTCCAGAGGAACAATTGTGGCGGATCAGTGAACCGTCACAGGTCTTAGTGAATAAGCCGTTGGGTGTACTCGAAGCCTGGCATGGAATCTGCTTACCTGCCTTGTTGCTTTTCAAAAATCCGGTCTGCAGCGGGAACACCGAAATGGGTAAAAGCCCGCTTCGATGTCGTGATGATTTTCGGAAGGGACATTTCAGCCCTCGCCAGACAAAGACGTGAATTCAAATGACCATGACTCAGGAATGCCTGAGGCAGGCGAACACTCGTGAACAACAACCGAACCCTGAGCCGACCGACTCCAGGGAATCAAAAGGGCGTTGCCCCGTTTAAGTGAAACCCAAGGCAGAATGAGGCATTGACGAACCTGTGGCTGCCTCCTTAGTTCCTCCGTTGGCATCTCGCATCAGGGTGTCCGCCGTCGTCTTCATATTGCGACTGGCCAAAGCAATTTCTTCGATGCTGCGAGCAAGCTGCAATGTCATGTCTGACTGCTGCGTGACGGCCGCAACGATATCAGACTGTGACTGAGAGATGGCTTTGACCACTTCGTTCACGTTCTCCATGGAACTTAGTGCCGAAGCCGTTTCTCCCTGAATGGATTCAATCTGCTGAATGATGGAACGGGCAGCTTCGTGTGTCTGAGAAGCAAGATCCTTGACTTCACGAGCGACAACTGCGAACCCGGCTCCCGCATCACCGGCTCTCGCCGCCTCGATCGTGGCGTTCAGGGCCAGCAGGTTGGTCTGGTGAGTAATCTTCTGGATCAACTGAATCACTTCGCCGATCTGAGTACTGCTGGTTCCCAGACGATGAAGAACGTCGGTTGTCCGATCAACAGAATCTCGAGCTGTGGAACAGACATTCTCCGCCTGAGTGGCACTCTGAGTGATCTCGCGAATGCTGGCGTCCAGCTGCTGAACGGAAGCCGACACACAGGTCAGTGAGTTGCTGGTGGTGCCAGCCTGTTCCAGCATCGTTTTAGCCTGATGCTGAAGCGGAGCAATCGTGCTGCGTACCAGCAGAGTTCCCAGCAGAAAGACGATCACCGAAGTTCCCAGAACCACCCCCCAACAGTACTGAATACTTGCTGAAAGTGATTCCTTCGCTTCGCGTTCGGTGAGTGAGTTACTGTCATTCGTGAACTTGACCAGTTCATCAACCGCCAGGCGATGCTGCTCATAGGACGCCACAAGAGTCGAGTTCAGAATCTCGCGAGCCTTTTCACCATCTCCAGCCTGACACGCCGGAATAAACTGCTCGGTTGCCGTTCGGTACCATTCACGAGCCGGCATGCTCAGCTCATTCAGCATGAGTGCTCGCTGGGCTTCCGAGGTGAGATTGTCCGTCCAGTATACCTGACGATCTTCAAACTCTTTCTGCAGCTGCAGGATGCGTGCCGAAAGGCGAGCAACGTCTGCTGTTCCGCGATTGTCAACGGCATTCAGCAGCTGGAAGGCCACGAGCTGTGATTCGACGATGTACTCCGGTGGCGGAAGGATGTCGGCAATCACATCCTTTCCCTGCACGATGGAACTGTAAACAGGCCCCATCACGGAGTAGCGATTGAGACTTTGGTAGAAGCCAACACTGCTGATAATCATGCCGACCATTGCGACGAAGAGAATGCACTGCAGTCGCCGGCCGATTGAAAAACTTCGAAACATTGGAGGTCACCTGTCGTTCGAACAAGAATGTCAGATCCAGACGAAATCCCGATGGATGTGTGGCAGGTACTTCTAAGCGCGAAGGGCGATCTTCTGTCCAGGGCTTCCGGAGGCAGGTATGGCCGGATCACAGGGACCCGATCATTCATCCTTCGTCTGCCTGACCGGGAAGCTAGTTCATCTCAAATCCGCGACTGGACCGCTGCGTGCCAATTCGTTCCGTCGTTCCTTTTCGGAAGGCGGAGTTTTCGTTGAATTCCGCAATCGCACCAACGAGCTTCAGAAGATCGTCTGCCATCTCTTCAATTTCTCCGGCAGCTCGCAGAGTTTCGTCGGTGCCCTTGGAAGTCGATTCCGCAGCACTCGCGACCAGCGTGATATTGCGTGCAATCTCACCGCTGCCTGCAGCCACTTCCGAAATATTACGGCTGATTTCACCTGTCATTGCGGACTGTTCTTCAACAGCACTCGCAATCGCGTTCTGCGTTTCGTTGATCTGTCGAATGATGCCTGACACCTGGCCGATGGCGTCGATGGCCTGCTGAGTATCATCCTGGATCATTGCGATCTTGCGGATAATGTCTTCAGTCGCCTGGCTGGTCTGCTTGGCCAGCTCCTTCACTTCGTTCGCCACGACCGCGAATCCCTTGCCTGCTTCACCGGCTCGAGCCGCTTCGATCGTCGCGTTCAGAGCCAGCAGGTTCGTCTGTTCTGCGATGGAGTTAATGACTTTGATCACGTTTCCGATTTCAACACTGCTTTCGCCCAGCTTGGTCACGGTTGCTGTGGTGCGATTCGCAGCATCGACAGCTTGTCCAGCGACGGTCGCCGCGTTCGACGTGTTTCCGGAGATTTCCTTGATGCTCGTATTGAACTCATTCACCGCCTGTGACAGAGCCTGAGCATTCGTGCTGACCTGCTCCGCGGCCCCGCTGGCCAGAGTCGCCTGATGAGTTGTCTCATGAGCATTCGTTCGCATCTGATGACCGACAGTCACCAGGTCATTGCGAGCGAGATTCTTCATCGCGAACGCGGATCGTCGGAGAGACTGAGCGACTTCGCGGGATGTATACCAGCCAAAGGCACCGCAGCCGAAGATCACCGACGCCGCAAGACCAATCGTCCAGAGTGACGCACTATCGACATAGGCAACAGTGTCTTTCTCCTGGCTGGCAGCTTTCTCTGTGACCAGGCTGACAACATCACGAATCGCTGCGGCGTGCTTTTCGTACAGCGGTTCAAGTTCACCGTTCAGCACGACGGAGGCTTCTGCCAGCTTGCCCTGTTCGATCATCGGCAGAAACTTCTCTTCCACGGCTGAGTAGAACTTCACAACCGGCTCATGGCAGTCTTCCATCAGCTTCTTGCGAATGCTGTCGGAAGGAAGTGATTTCTCCCAGTGAGCGTGACGATCACCATACTCTTTGGAAAGTCTCTGCAGATCGCTGATGAGTTCGGGAAGCTCCGCCTTTGCTTCTGCATCAGCACGATCAGCGGCTTCCTGAATGTGTCGTACAGTCAGGTAAGATTCGATGATGTAATGCGGCGGAGGCAGTATGTCGGCCAGGAGGTCCTTGCTCTGGACAATGTCCTGATACAGGGGGCCTGTCACCTTGGCTTCGTCCAGCGTGTTGTGAGTCCATACACCGTAGCCAATCAGACCCGTGGAAAACACGCCGGTCAGAACGAGAATCTTGACTGGAACCGACAGGTTGCGAAGAAACATAGATGAAAACTCCAGAATCGGAACGTTACTAAGGGACAATACCGGCAGGTTCCGGTCACTAGTTTGACGCCTGCTGCACTGAGCCAAATGTGCTCAGCCAGAAATCACTCTCCCGTCAGTCGCCCGCAAAGAGCACGGCTGTTGTAGAGAATGCTGTGAATCGTTCGGCCAATTTCTTCGGTTGCCGTCTTCTGCTGACCGACGGCACCGGCGATGGCCGTTTGAGAATTTTCGATCTTCAGCACCACTTCGCTGACGTTGCGAAGGTCAGTCAGCAGTTCACTGGAAGCCGTCTGAATGGCAGCGACTTTCTCCGTAATGGCCGTTGTGGCCTTGGAGGTTTCGCGAGCCAGTTCTTTGACTTCTCCTGCCACAACAGCAAAGCCCTTGCCGGTGTCGCCAGCTCGTGCCGCTTCTATCGTGGCATTCAAAGCCAGCAGGTTTGTCTGCTCGGCGATGGCTTCAATCAGCTGAACAATCTCGCCAATCTCGGTGCTGCTCTGATTCAGAGTGGCACCGCGGGAGTTGGTATGGCTGATTCGTCCGACAACATCATGAGCAAACCCGGACGCATGTTCTGCTCCTGAGCTGATGTCCTTGATGTTGGCGGATAGTTCTTCCACTGCACTTGCGATTCCGGCAGTGCTGTCTGTGATTTCCTTGGAAATCTGTGATCCGATTTCTGCCGATGCGGATCGCAGGTCCAGCTTCACGGAATGAAGCACGACCAGTGACAGCGCTCCACACACAGCAAAACAGATCAGAACAGACCAGATTGCACTCGCCCGGGTTTTCTGAGCAGCCGCATCGACGGTCGCCAGCGATGTGACGATCTCGAATGCTGCGTGCAGATCACCCTCTTTGAATCCCTCCATTTTCATGCCAGTCACGTCGGTTCCATCCTGTGTTCCCCAGAGATCCTTCGATGACGAAGGCTCACCGTGGCACATCAGACAGGACTTCGCAAAACGTACTGGCCGGAAGTAATGAAGGGTGTTTGTCTCTTCGTTGACAGCCACATGTTCTTCGGCACCTGAGGTCATCAGATATCGAAGGGCATCTGCTTCAAAGTCTGTCGCGCGATTGTCCGGATTGCGGGCATTCAGCGATGGTACTCGAAATTCAAAATCTGCCTGCTCACTGGCATGTCTGATGGAATTCATCGACGAAACGATCGGGACGACCGACATAACTCGATCCATCTGTCCCGCATCGGCCCATCGCTTCAGTTCCCTGGTGTCGAACTGACTGACGCTCTGTTCCACGTGCTCCCGAACGGATTCAGCCGACAGGCACAGAGCTCTCGCCCGACCCGTGCTGGCTTCAATCGCGTTCTGTCGCATTTCACTGCATTGCCGCAGAGTGATCATTCCAATGAACGCCGATGGAATCACCACGGCCACCAATGGAATACGAACGATCTGAGGAATCTTCTGGAACAAACGTAACATCACTTACTCCACAACGTCTTGCCCTCTGAAGGTTTCAGAAGGTCAGGGACTGACTGACACTTGCCAGTTTCGGGCGGCATTTCCCGCTGGCCGAGGATGAGAAATCAACACTCGCTGTCGTCTCAGGGGAGTACGTTGAATCGTTACCAAATGGCGATGCCGGACCGTTCCAGTCACGAGCACCGATGCCTGTTTCCAGTGCCAGTTCGCTGGCATGTCGGCTGAGTTCCAGCACGATGGCTCGCTGTTCTTCCACAGCGGAGGCGATCATGTCCTGTGCCTCAACACATTGTTTCATGAGGTTCAGCAGCTGTGAGGTGCTCTCTATCGTCTCGCCACTGGACGACTGGATCACTCGAACTCGATCAATAACTTTGGTCGAAGTCATGCGAGTATCGTTTGCCAGCTGTTTGACTTCGTTGGCCACGACCGAGAAGCCTTTTCCTGCTTCGCCAGCTCGTGCCGATTCGATCGTTGCGTTCAGCGCCAGCAGATTTGTCTGTTCGGAGATAGTTGTGATCTCGCCGACCAGTTCCGTGACTGACGCTGTATGTTCGCCAAGCGAAGCAACAATCGATGACGATGTTTCCGCGTGCTGCAGAGCCTGCTGCAGGGCACTGCCGGCCGTCACTGAGTTTCTCGAGATTTCATCAATGCTGGTCGCGGTCTGATTTGCCATCGTGGCCAGCTGCTGGGAATACCCCTGGATCTTTGTTGCCCGAGACGCGGCTTCTGATCGAAGCTGCTGCACATGTCGACGAAGTTTGTGATTGACTGCAAAGATGAATGCTGCACAAATGATGAAGTTGATCAGGAACGACCATTGAGCGGCGGACGACACATTGCCGGCAGCTTTTTGAACCGCTTCGACCTGGTCTTTATCAGCCGCGGAAATGATACTCTTCTCAGCATCCCAGACCGGGATCATCACTGCGACATACATCGATGCCGCCGCAAACACGAACAGGAACCATCGAAGGACCGAATTCTTCAGTAGTGATTTCATGGAAGTTCATTCAGGGAGAAGAATTCTTCAGAGACGCAAAGACAAACGAAGAGAGCAGGGCCGTAAAACGCACGATCTGTTATGCAGCGAGGCGAATCGCAACATCAAGATTCAGAACCAGCAGCAGCCGACCTTCGAGCTTGTACGATCCGGAGATCAGCTCCCGGTGAATTCCCTGCAGCGTTTCCGGTGGCGGTTCAAACTGATCGCCGTCAACGACAAGGACATCGCCGATTTCGTTGACCAGAAGGCTGACAGGTCCATCCTGAGTTCGAACGACAACATTCATCAGTGGCTCGTTACCTTCCGACGCACCAAGATTCAGTCGACGACGCATGTCGAGTGCCGTGACGATCTGCCCACGCAGATTCATCAGTCCTCGTACGACTTCCTGTGATCCCGGAATCCGTGTCATTTTCTGAGCACGGATGACTTCCTGAACACGGTGTACTTCGACTCCCAGGTAAATTGAGCCGACTCGAAAAGTACAGTAGGAATTCGTTTGCATGTTGGCGTCCGGTTGATGTTTTCAAATCGGAGGAATTCAGGGTCGCTGCCGAATGTCACAAAGCTCAGGCGTTCATAGCGACCTGTGCAAGATTGACGACTCGAGTCACGCGGCCTGCGATGATGCGAGTATCACCTTCACTGTTTTCAAACTGACTTTCAGACTGGCTGACGATGTCCACAATCCGGCCAACGGCTACGCCGACGTTGCGGTTGCCATCGTTGTAAACGACCAGGGAAATACTTCCGTGCTCGTTCGGTTCGACCTGACCAAAGTCGTTCAGTGATACCAGCGGCATGATCTGACCGCGGTACTGAACCACCTGCTGGCGGCCGGTTTTCTCAATTGCGTCCGTTCGAACTTCTTCCAGTCGTGCGACGGTCGAAAGCTGAATGGCGGCACGAGTTCCGTCCTGCGGATCCACGATGAGCCACGAGTCGCCGACTCGAGACTGTTCGCTGCGGGATTCAGAACTGTCAATCAGCGAACGTGTACCGTGCTGGCTGAGCACATGAGACTGCTGGGCGATTCCGATCACGTCCAGAATCAGCGACACCGTTCCGTCTCCCATAATGGTCGATCCGGCATAGGTGGCGATTCCCTTGATGTGCTGCCCCAGCGGCTTCACGACGATTTCCTGAGTGTCGTTGATGTGATCAACGACGAGCCCGAACTGGCGATCTTCCGCCTGAAGAACAACGATGTTCACGATGTCGGCCGACTGTCGCTCTTCCTGTGAGCGGCGATGACGCAGCCCAAGTTCTTCATCCAGATACACCAGAGGCAGCAGCTGACCTCGCAGGCGATACACCGGAACAGAATGCATCAGCTCGATATCATGGCTGGCTCGGTCACCCTCCAGTCGCACCAGTTCCAGCAGGCTGACCTGAGGAATGCAATAGCGATCGTTGTCGCACGTGACGACAAGGGCCGGGACAATGGCCAGAGTGAGCGGAATCTTGATCCGAAGAGTTGTTCCCTGTCCCATCGTGCTGTGAATGTCCAGAGTTCCGCCGATCTTCTCGACGTTCGTCTTCACGACATCCATTCCCACTCCGCGACCGGAGACGTTGGTCACTTTCGGCGCGGTGGAAAACCCTGGCAGCAGAATCAGCTGAATGGCTTCGCGGTCAGACATTGCCGCAGCCTGCTCGGCCGACACCATGCCTTTTTCAATGGCTTTCTCACGAACTCGGTTCACGTTGATACCGCCGCCGTCATCGGCGATCTCAATGTTGACCTGACCGCCTTCGTGATAAGCTCGCAGCCACAGAGTTCCTTCCGCTGGCTTGCCATTCTGAACGCGTACCTGTGGCGGTTCGATCCCGTGGTCAACCGAGTTTCGGACGATATGTGTGAGCGGGTCTTTGATCGCTTCAAGAATTGTCTTGTCGAGTTCTGTCTCGGCACCGTCCATCTTGACCTGAACCTGCTTGCCGCAGCTGATGGACAGGTCACGCACGACACGCGGCAGTTTGCTCCAGGCATTGCGAATTGGCTGCATGCGTGTCTTCATCACGCCTTCCTGCAGCTCGGTCGTGATCAGATTCAGACGCTGCGACGCTGCGACCATTGCTGCGTCTTCGATATTCTGGCTGAACTGAAGAATCTGGTTTCGAGCCAGCACGAGTTCGCCGACAAGATTCATCAGCTTGTCCAGCAGATGCACGTCGATACGGACCGACGAGTCTGTGACAGATCCGGCGCGATCTCCGCCGTCTGCTCCGGAATCCGAATTTTTCTCGGCCTTTTCACCCTTTGAAACGGCTGCCGAGACGCCCTGTGGAGGACGAATTTCACATGTGTCAGCCTGCGAAGACTCCGGTGCAGACGTCACGAGTGATTCTGCGACGGCGCCCATCAGCTCCACCGCAGACTCGGGAGCCACAGCTTCGGCGGCCGCCTTCTTCTTTCGTCCGCCCTTCGCTGCTTTCTTCGGCTTGCTGCTGGCTTCAACCGCTGCACTGACTTCCAAGCTGAGTTCTCGAACGACCTGTTCGACTTCAATCTCCGCACTCGCCGCTGGTTTGGACTCGCCATTCTTCAGACGTTCCAGGCGAGTCACAAGGCCTTCGTAGGCTTCTTCGCCTTCGCCGCCGGCACTTTCAATGTTGGAGAGAATGCTGCGAACAGCATCGACCATCGCAAGCAGGGCCGAAGTAATCTCGGCATTCAGTCGCAATGCTCCATCACGCAGCAGAACCAGCAGGTTCTCACCAACGTGTGTGATGTGCTCCAGCTTGGGAAACGCAAGGAAACCAGATGTTCCCTTGATCGTATGAATTGTTCGAAAAATCGAAGAAAGACGATCGCGGTCATCCGGCCTGTCTTCAAGAGCCATCAGGTCACGGTCCAGCTGATCAAGGTTCTCGTAGCTTTCTACAAGGAACTCTTTGACAATATCGTCGAGCATTTCCACAGGGATCGCCTTTCGCTGCACTCGTCTGCATGAAACTACCCATGCGCTCCCTTTCAAGAGCGCCGGGAGGCGTCCCGTAATCGAAACAGTTTGTTGCTTTCTTGCCCCGTTTCTTTTGCCTGTGTTGCCTCTTTTCACCAGGAGGTAGGAGTTGTTCGGATTGAATGGACCCAGGTCTCCGAAATCCGGAGAGGGTTTTTGCCACGTTACCGAGGCTTAACGCATCGGAATCCAACATGGTTGCTGGCCGTGCTGACTTCCCCTTTGCCGCGAGTCCCGATCATATAGCGAGTGCAATACAGATCAGTGCAAAGGAATGAGCCGCCTCGATGAACGCGCTTCTTCTCATTGGGCTCAGCCGGATCGAATGGCGTCTCCGGTCCCTGGGGATTCCCGGCCACCTTGTTCGTGCTTGCAAGTGTTTCGTAATAGTCCGGTCGATACCAGTCGCTGGTCCATTCCCAGACATTTCCTCCGACATCATGCAGACCATAACGATTGGGTGCGAACTGAGCCACCGGGGCGATTCCGGCGAATCCATCTTCTGCCGTGTCGCCATCCGTCACTGGAAAACTGCCCTGGTAGATATTGGCGGCAAACTTCCCGTCCGGCTTGATGTCGTTGCCCCAGGCATACAGTTGCCCGGCGATGCCACCGCGAGCAGCAAACTCCCATTCGGCTTCTGTCGGAAGTCTCTTGCCGGCCCATCTTGCATAAGCCACGGCATCTTCATAGGCCAGCTGGACAACCGGATAATTGTCCTTGCCGTCAATGTTGCTTTCCGGTCCCGTTGGATGTCGCCAGTTCGCGCCTGCAACGTAGTTCCACCACTGAAAGTAATCATCGAGCTCGACTGGTCCTGCAGTGGGCGTAAATACGGTGGAACCGGCGATCAGATTTTCCGGAGGAGCACCTGGAAATTCTTCCGCAGTCGGGACTCGCTCTGCCACAGTCACATAGTTGGTGGCTTCCACAAACTTCCGGAACTGAGCATTCGTGACTTCCGTCTTGTCCATCCAGAACCCGTCGACGTAAACCCGGTGAATCGGTGCGGCGTCACGAGTCACTCCCGGAAGACTGCACAACGATTCCGACTCCACGTTACTGCCCATGGAGAACTCCCCGCCAGGAATCCAGACCATGCCTTCAGGAGCCTCTTCATCCGGCTTATCCGTGTTTTCCACGGTTGGCCCAAACGCCAGCGCAAATTCCTCCGGAGATTTTTCCTCGCGTTCTCTCTGAGCCTTCGGAGGATTACTGACCAGAAACAACGCTGCAACACCCACCAGCATCGCCAGCGCCGGACCAATCCAGTGCAGGGGCAATTGTGGCGGTGACGGTGTTTGCTCTTTGTCGCTGCTGGTCAAACGAGTCATCGGTGATCACATTCCTGATTTCTGACAAGATTGGCTGTTGAGGGCAGAGCAGATCGTCACGGATTAAACTCCTGTGTCAACTCTCTGGCTCCGACACCAACAAACTGCAAGCCGGGCCTGATGGCGCAGCATCGCCTGTTCCTCTCACGTGTCGTGTTCAGAAACGACGCGGGCGGCCAAGGTGAAGCCGTGACGCGCAGCAGGTGCAGCATGAGTCTCTAAGGAGCTGGTGCGGGGTAGATGACCTTCCATTCGTTCTTCATGTCGACCAGCTGCCATTTCCGCTGCGGTGCTTCGTCGAGTGCTTTGTTGAGTTGACCAATGTGTGACTGGCGATCGTAGGCGAATTCGCGTTCAGCATCCGTGTGATGAATGATCAGGCCGAACCGAGGTCCCTCTGCGGACGTTGTCCATTCCAGCATTTGAAAGTCGCCATCGGAATTCCCGGCGGCAAAGACCGGCCGCCGCCCGATATGGTCGTGAATCCCCAGTGGCTTGCCGACTTTGTCGTCGATGAAGGCCATTTCCGGAAGTCGCATGATGACAGGCTGACCATTCCGAATTTCGTACGACGTGCGAACTCGACTGCCGATCACCTGTTCGGGCGGAATGCCGTAAACTTGCTCACTGAAGATACGCATAAAGTCAACACCACCGCCCGACACGATGTAGACTCGAAAATCATTCGCCTTCAGCAGGGCCAGAAGTTCCAGCATCGGCTGAAACACCATCTCGGTGTAGAGCTTACCGGTCTTCGGATGGCGCGCTGTTTCAATCCACTGTCGGACAATCGTCTCAAACTCTTCCGTCGTCATTCCGGAATGAGTCGCCATAACCATTTTGAACAGCGCACTCTCACCGCCTTCGAGTGCCTTCTTCATGTCGCCTTTCAGAACAGCGGAGTAGGGCAGCTGGTCCTTCCATTCCGGATGGTCAGGAGCCATCTGACGGATGCGATCAAAGACGAACATCGCCTGAAAGTACGCCGGCTGCTCCGACCACAGAGTACCATCGTTGTCGAAGACGGCGATTCGCCGGGAGGGTTCCAGATAATCCGGTGAGTCCCTGCGTGTGACTCGTTCCACAAACTCCATAATCGACTTCTTCGCAGGCCCATCGTTCCAGGATGGAAGTGGATCGGCAGCAATACTCTGAGCGGTCAGCAAACAAAAGAGGACTGGCAGGATTCGACTCATCGGAACCACGATGGAACCTCCGGAAAGAAACACGGCGGGACCTGAGTCAGCTCAGGCCCCGCCGATAGAAGTCAAAGGCATCTCAGAATCCAGTCGCCGTTCAGCGACCCGCTTCCGTCATGGCCTTAATCTGCCGTTCAAGTGACTGAAGACTCCAGTCTCCCGGAGCCTGGCTCGGCGGATAATCCTTCAGAGTCAGCAGAAACCTTGCCGCGACGGCCTGCATCGGCCCCAGCACAAACGCACGATCGATCATCCAGTCGTGATACGTGTTGGAATTCTCCTGAGCACGCTCGAACGGATCGCGTCGAAGATTGAATAACAACGGCAGTCGAAGCTGAACGAACGGTTCTCGCCAGACCTGCAGCTGCTTGGCTCGGTTTTCCAGATAAACGGCTTTCCAGTCGTCGTAACGGATGGCCACAACTTCCGCCGCATCATTGATGTAGATGAATTCCCGTCGCGCCGACTCGGTGGACTTCCCGGTCAGGTAATCCATCTGGTTGTAGCCGTCGATGTAGTTTTTGTACCTGCGGCCGTTCATTTCGACTCCCTTCAGCAGCTTCTCCTTAATGTCCGGTGCACCGGCGGCGGCAGCAAACGTCGGCAGCCAGTCTTCATGAGCCACGATGCCGTTCAGAGTCGTGCCGGCCGGGAAGTGATTGGGCCAGCGAATGAAGCAGGGGGCTCGGAATGCACCTTCCCAGTTCGAGTTCTTTTCGCCGCGGAACGGCATGGTCCCGGCATCCGGCCATGTGTTGTAGTGAGGACCATTGTCGGTCGAATACTGAACGATCGTGTTGTCCGCGAGTCCCAGTTCATCGATCAGCTTCAGCAGCTCACCAACGTGTCCATCATGCTCAATCATGCCATCGGTGTATTCATCGTTGCCCGGATGACGATGTTCCTTTCGAACGTGAGTCCGGAAGTGCATGCGAGTGCCGTTCCACCAGCAGAAGAATGGCTGACCTGACTTTGCCTGCGCACGGATGAACTCTTTTGCCGCCGCGACAGATTCGTCGTCGATCGTCTCCATACGTTTTTTGGTCAGCGGTCCGGTGTTCTCAATGGTCTGGCCACCCTTGCCGTCTGCCTTGGAATGGATGACGCCGCGAGGACCATAGACTTCGCGAAAGGTCTTGCCGTTCGCCATCACCATGTCGCCCGGATAGTCTTCGTTTTCCGGCTCTTCTTCCGCATTCAGATGATACAGGTTGCCGAAGAATTCATCGAAGCCGTGCATCGTTGGAAGATGTTCATCACGGTCACCCTGATGGTTCTTTCCGAACTGACCTGTTGCATACCCCTGGCTCTTCAGCACGGTCGCCATGGTCACGTCCGTCTTCTGCCAGCCTTCTTTGGCTCCGGGCATACCAACTTTCGTCATGCCACTGCGCACGGGGACGCTGCCACTGATGAAAGCGGCTCGACCTGCCGTGCAGCTCTGCTGAGCATAGTAGTCGGTAAACGAGAGCCCTTCCTTTGCGATCCGGTCAATGTTTGGTGTCCGGTACCCCATCATGCCATGGTTGTTATGACTGATGTTCCAATAACCAATGTCATCACCCCAGATGACCAGAATGTTGGGCTTCTTCTCCTGAGCTTCTGACACAGCCGTAAGGCCGCAGATCGCTGCCAGCAAAAGAAAAACGCGCGAAGGCCTCATACAACATCTCCTCTGAAAAGGTGCAGGGAACTGACGGAAAACACATTGAGACTGAATTGAGACTGACAGGACGACACAAATGTCTTGCTGGCAGTCAGCCACACACAGTGTTCATGAGCCACTGATGCAACAAGCCTGTGTCAACCTGGCGAATGACAGTCGGAGCAGCAGATCCGGCCAGACAGCAATCCGAAAAATGATCACTGCAACCGGGGAACCACTCCGGTCTATTGGAAAGGAAGAAGAATGGTCACCAGCGTCTTGATGCGAACCTGATGTCCCACTGATGCGGCCGCATGGTAAAGCAGTACCATGCACTCTTCCAGCGATTCAGCCCAGCGCAGAGCAGTTGTCCTCAACGGTTCTGCGCACCGCTCACCGCAACCGGCGCTATGAAACGACTGAGAACTGTCGTTTGACGACAGTCGTTCTGCAGTCGCGAAAAATGTCCTCGCCAGGAGTTGAACCTGATCTACGACCTCCGCAAAGTCGCGTGCTGTCCCTCACACTCCGAGGACTCGGAGAAAACTCCATCAACGTCAAAGAGCCGACGACTGGCTTCGCACCAGCATAATCCTGTTTACAAGACAGGCGCCTTTCTGAGTCGAGCCACGTCGGCGTTCCGCGATCTTCGCGGGTGGAACACAAGTGTGAGGATTCGAACCCCATGAATCAGTTTTGGAGGCTGACGGCTCTCCCTGGAGCACACTTGTAGGCTGGAAGTGATCACGACGTACAAGGTGGCCGAGCGGAATCGAACCGCTGTCAAACAGGATCACAATCTGTCTCTGGTCACCAGCACCGGATCCGGCCACAGCGGAAGGCGAGGGATTCGAACCCTCAAGGCCCGAAGGCCGCGCGGTTTAGCAAACCGGCCCGGCGAACCGTATCCGGCTGCCTTCCGTGAGTGCGTTGGGACGGAGTTGAACCGCCATAGCCCGAAGGCGAGTGGGTTACAGCCACTGGAGCTCACCAATGCTCAGCCAACGCAGAGTTCATGTTTCAATGACTGGGAAACCCAAAGGGACCAAAGGGACGAGCATGGACAGAAGGGAAGGACGAGGCATGTGGCGGAATCACACAAGCCACGGGGGTCCGTGAATCAAAGTGCCCTGCGGGAATCGAACCCGCCTGTCCTGCTTGGAAGGCTGGCACCTTTGCCGCTCGGCCAAGGGCACATCAACGTAGAACGGCTGTCCTCAGCCGTTTCCAAAACACCCCATACAGCCGCTCGGATTGAAACCGATCGACAGGCCATCATCACATAGTGGGGCCGGAGGGATTCGAACCCTCACTTTGCGAGTTAAAAGCTCGCTGTGCAGCCGTTACACCACGACCCCGAATATGGTCGCAGCCAACGTTTCAACCGCTGTCGTTGAGACATCGTCATTTCTCCAGTGCCGTTGTTTCGCTTGTGTTCTCGTGAGTTCATGCCAACAAAAAAGCCCGGTGTGACTGTGACACCGGGCTCAGGAGTTTTCTCCGAAAGTGGCCAGGTATCACCTGCGCAGTTTGACGGAAACGCAGGACGTCCCCTGATGGAAACTAGTCCATCGGTACTCATCACGTCCCGTCACGGCAACTTCGCGTTTGATACCTGACCACGAGAACAACATGGGATCCATACTCCAAAGCAATGTCTGATTCAAATTCCGGTTACCACTGAGACGCCGCGACTCACAAACTGGTTCACGAAATTCTGGAGATTTCCGTAGCTCAGTCATTCCATGACTGAGAGCTCTTCGAGCCGCTCCGCGGCGAGTGCTGTCCGAACACCGCACTCTGAACCAACGCGCCAAACGTCAGGCGTGTGCTCAAGCCACGCTGATTCGTCATCATGCCATGCAGGGATAGAAGTTCGAGTCATGGAATGACTCGACTACGTGGCTTCCAAACCACTCAGGGCCTGGCGTACATTCCATGAGGCAGCCAGCATCGGGCGAAGATCAGCCACAGTCAGCAATCGCAGTTCCTGAAAAACCACGACGTGCCCATTTTCCACAATCAGGCACATCTTTGGGTACTGCTGAAACACAGGCTGCAGCGATGCCACACACTTCTGGAGCTCCGCGGTATCGAACGAACCTGAACAGCCAATTTGAAAACTCTTCGCAAAAGGCAATTGGCGAAATCGCTCGTCCACTCCGACATTCACCAGCTTCCCAAGCAGTTTGTCGGCCGTTCCTTTCGGCACGATGCTCAGGCCAAGATCTTCATCCACGGCATTCGGCAGGACAATCAATGTTTGTTCCGACCACGACGTCACCGCTCCGTAGAAATGTTCGCTTCGGAAGTCTGCAATCTGAATTTCCACGTCACCCTGTTCAAACTGAATCAGGTTGCGAGTTTCCATGGAGGTTGGATTCTCCCAGACCGAAAGCTCACCGATCAGCTGGCAGTCTTCTTCCGCGGGCTTCCAGGTGTATCGATAGCCCTGAGACTCGGCCCATTTGCCAAGGTCCAGCGAACGGCGAGCAATCCTGCGGCTGGAACGAACCAGCAGCGCCAAGGCGATGGCAGCAACAGCCCCAAGCGGCGAACTCAAACCAATCGGAGCTGACACCTCACTGCCGGCGAACTGGAACGCAATCGCTGCAATGATCACCATCAGGACCGGAAAGAGAACGACTCCCAGAATCCCAAGCCAGAAGAGTCTGTTCAGGCGACGATAGTGTCGCTGGATGTCGACCAAAGATGGATTCTTCATGTTGCTTATTCACAGACAATCAACGCGGCTCATTGCAGTGCCGGACATGACAACACTACGTCAGAAGCTCCATTTCGAAAGGGCTTCAAAGCATACAGGAATCAACCAAAAACACCACCAAAGCCACGCGACATCGCAAGCCCATCGTCATGACGTATTCGTTCATGGCAATGGACCATTGATCCTTCGTCGTTGCCCGCCAGTCGTTCCGTCCTGTTCGTTGGTTATTCCCTGGCACGCTTTGTATGTTGACGAATTCTCCGCCATTTGATTCTGAGAGTTTTGTGATGTTCCGACCGCGTGTTGTCATTCCTGCTGATTATCCGCCGCTTGTGGGAGCATCACCGTGTCTCGCGCGGCTCAATGAAATCGCAGACTTTGTGCTGTATTCGGATCGACCGGGCGACGATCGCGAAAAGATTCGGCGAGTTTCCGAGGCGGACATTCTGTTGAATTCGCGAGGCAGCCTGAAGTTTCCTCGTCACGTTCTGCAGGAGCTTCCTCGGCTGAAGATGATCGCCGTTTGCGGCATCGGGTATGACGCGATCGATCTTCCCACGGCCACAGAACAGGGGATCGTCGTTTGTAATGTCCCAGGCCGAACAGCCACGGTGGTCGCCGAACATGCGCTGGGGCTGATGTTTGCGGTGGCTCGCAATATGGCCTTTCAGACGATGGAACTGAAGGCCGGACGATGGCGAGGCGACCTGGGAGTTTCGCTGACCGGAAAACAGCTCGGAGTGATCGGCACCGGCAACATCGGCTGCGAGATGATTCGCCTGTGTCGCGCAATTGGAATGAAGCCAGTGGCATGGTCGCTGCATCCGGATCCAGCCAAAGCCGCGCGGCTGGGATTTGAATACGTCGCTCTGGATCAGTTGCTGCAGACATCCGATGTTGTCAGCCTGCATACTCGACTGTCCGATCAGACTCTAAGCCTGATGAATGTCGAGCGCTTCGCGATGATGAAATGCGGATCGATTCTCATCAACACGGCACGTGGAGCGATGGTGGAAACCAACGCTTTGTTGGAAGCTCTGGAATCCGGTCATTTGTTCGGAGCAGGCCTGGATGTTTACGACGAAGAGCCTCTGCCGGCCGATCATCCAATCCTGCAAACTCAGCGTATCGTGATGACTCCGCATACGGCTGATACGACCCAGGAAGGTCTCGATGTGCTGACGCTTGGCTGTATCGACAACATCCGAGCTTTCCTTGCCGGAACTCCTCAGAACGTCGTCAATCCGGATGTGCTTTCACGCATTTGAAAGGAATACGGATGACGAACAACGCTCCGCTTCTTCAGGACGATTCAGATAACCCCTTTGCACCACCCAGCATCCCTGATCCTGTGACTGTTGGTGATCGCGTCGTCTTTGCACCGCGAAGATATGCGGTCGTCAATGGAACTGTGATCTGCGGCGGCGATTTCGACATTTCACCGCTGTGCATCGAGACGGGAGAACCTGTTCGAACCGGAGATATCAAGAGCTACGGCACGAAGCTTTTTGCACCGTCAGAACGCAGGCAAACGCTTTTTCGGTTTCTGCATTGTCTGCATCAGTCGATCTTCGTAACTGGATTCGTCCTGGGGATTCTTCTTCAACTGGGTAACGAGCGAGTGCCGTTTCTCTTTGGAATCCCCGTCGGCATCCCGTTCTTTCTGTATCTTGGGCTCATGATTCTGGTGCTAAGGCGAATCCCTTCCTTCAACATCACCTTCCGACGCAGCAAAGAAGGATCACGGCAGCGAATTCGACGTCGAGCCATTCCCTCGATCATTCTCGCCGCGAACCTCCTGGTTTGTCTTTGGGGACTGCCCGCCGCTTTTCGAGCAAACCTGTTCCTCGGAATTGTGGCGACTCTCGTATCCCTCATCCTCGCGACGGTTACACTTCACTATGATGGCGAACCGTACGCCACGCGAGATGCCGAGGGACGGTTTCATATCCACGGTCTCTCGCCGGCACTGCTTTCTGTGCTCGAACAACACGCCCAAAGCAGAGGTGCCTGATGCGTTACCTGATCCTGTTGCTTCTGTGCGTAATGGCCTGCATCGCTTACATCCAGCGAGCCGCCGTGAGTGTTCCGGCAGACACGATCGCTCGCGATCTGAAGCTGGCCGATCTGGCTCTGAACATGGGGATCATTCAATCCATCTGGTACCTTGGATACGCTCTGTTTCAGATGCCGGCCGGATGGCTGGCGGATCGACACGGAAGCCGGCTGACACTTGCTGTGCTTTGTGTTGTGTGGTCACTGCTGACAATGGCCACCGGGTTTTCGTTCGACTTCACGTCATTGGCAGTTCTGTGGTTTCTGATGGGAGCGGGCCAGGCCGGGGCATTTCCCTGCGCGGCCAAGGCGATCGGCCAGCAGTTTAATGATTCTTCCCGCGCGTTTGCGTCCGGAATGCTGGCGGCCGGCATGGCGATCGGCGGAGCTGCGGCACCAGTTCTGGCGGGAAAGGGACTGGTCTGGCTGAATACCCTGACGACTGATACGTCGCTTCAGAATGTTCAGGAATGGCGTCTGTTGCTGATGGTGTTTGCTGTTCCGGGCATCGTGTGGGCGTTTGGCTTCCTGGCGATCGTCCCTCGGGCAAGCCTCCCGGCTACGGCAACGTCTTCGACCAGCGGTGAGTCCGGAATGGAGAAGATCCTGAAGAACCCGAATACATGGCTTCTGTGTCTGCAACAGTTTTTTCGAGCCGCCGGAATGGTCTTCTTTCTCACATGGTTTCCTGTGTTCCTGCAGAAGACTCGCGGTGTCAGCGAAGAAGCGTCCGGAACTTTGACAGGCTATGCCGGCATTGGTGGCATCGTCGGAAGTCTGACCGGCGGAATCGTTTCGGACTTGATTCTGCGAGCGACCGGAAAACGCTGGCTGGCTCGCCAGGGAATTGCAATCGTCGGCATGGCGACATGTTCTGTTTTGATCCTCGTGTCATCACAAATTTCCAATGTTCAGCTCGCGGTCGCGATCATCGGCTGTGGAGCATTCGCGGCCACGTTTGGCGGCGTCAGCGGTTACACGGTCGCGATTGAATTCGGAGGCAGACGCACGGCGACCGTGTTCAGCCTGATGAACATGTTCGGCAACATCGGAGCGATGCTGTTTCCCGTCGTTGCGGGTTCCCTGGTGAAGGCGACCGGCAACTGGAATCTCATGCTGTTCCTGTTCGCGGCCATCATGGCCATCGATGCGGTTTGCTGGTCTCTTCTGAATCCTTCAAAACCTGTGGATGCGGATTAACATCAGGTCATCCTCGACACACTTGCGACATCTCACTGTGAGTCTTCCATGTTAAGTCTTTCGACGTCTCAGTTTCGATGCTTCTCGTCGGTCGGCCGCTGCGACATTACTCCACCGATCGGCATCTACCATCGCATGTGGGGCGCGGCACTGCATGATCGAGCGACCGGTGTGCATCGGCCACTGACCGCGACGATGCTGCGGCTGACGCCGCAGGAAGACGATCGTAAGTCTGATGGTCGCATCATCGTGTCCCTCGATCATTGCATCCTGGAAACTTCCGAGATGCAGGCGATCAGTCAGGTAATCAGCGCGGAGGCGGGCATCTCGCCGGACAATGTGCTTGTCTCACTCACGCATACTCATGGTTCCGGCTGGATGAGTCGTGCGCGAAGTGAATTTCCTGGCGGCGACATGATCGGCCCGTATCTCGAGGAACTTCGCAAAAAGCTGGCGGAACTGGCGAAGGATGTTGTCAGCCGGAAGACTCTGACGGATGTCGTGTGTCAGGCCGGGCGATGTTCTCTGGCCGGACATCGCGACTTTTTTGACGAAGAACGTGGCCACGCGGTTTGCGGCTTTCATCCGGAAGGGTCGGCCGATGACACGGTGCTGATCGCCCGGTTGACAGATTTCAGCGGTCAGGTCACTGCCACGGTCGTGAACTATGCCTGCCATCCGACAACACTGGCTTGGGACAATACTCTGATCAGCCCCGACTGGGTCGGCGCGATGTGTGAGACGGTTGAACAGAATGCTGGAGGCCTGTGCTTGTTTCTTCAGGGAGCCTCGGGGGATCTTGGGCCGCGTGATGGCTTTGTCGGTGATACCAGCGTTGCCGATCGAAACGGCCGACAGCTTGGCTATGCGGTCCTGTCGGCCATGCAGTCGATTCCGAAGCCAGCGACTCAGTTCGCCTATCAGGGGCCGGTTCTTTCGGGAACATGGATCGGCACGTGGAAGCATGTGGAAGAAACGCCCGAACAGCAGCAGCAAAGAGCGTTCTGGAAATGGTGGTCGCTGACGGTCGAACTCCCGTACCGTCACGATCTGCCGACGATTGAAGAAACGACATCGAAGCGAACGCACTGGCTGGAAGAAGAAGCGAAGGCTCGAACGGAAGGCGATACCGAGCAGCTTCGCAAGTGTCGAGCCAACGCGGAGCAGATGACTCGCCAGCTGACTCGACTTCAGGCCCTGGCTCCCGGCCGCTGCTGCCCATTTCCCGTGCGTATCGGAGTGCTGGGTCGAACGATCTGGATCTTTACACCCGGTGAGCTTTATCAGGTGTTTCAGCAGGAGCTTCGAAGTCGGTTCCCGAACTATGCGATCTTTGTCACCACTCTGACCGGCGACTGGCAGCCGGGCTACGTACCACCAGCCTCATCGTTTGGCTACGGCATCTATCAGGAAGTTATTGCCGCCACGGCGCCAGGGTGTCTGGAGATACTGATTGAAGAAGTCAGTCGATCGATTCGCAAGCAAGTCCCATGATGCGCCATGTAGGTGCAACTTGCCGAGCGGCACTTTCGCCGCCAGGCGAACCGTTTCTCGCATCCACTTGATGCCTAAGCCACTCCGCCCATAGAACACGTTGGGCGATACCGCGTTTCCACGGTCACCTGCGATCCGGTGGAGGCTCGTTTGGTCGCTGGTTGCGGCAAGCCGCAAAGTGCCGCTCGGCAAGCGGCACCTACAGGGCGCCGTATTTGCGGCGTTCGACGATTTCGCTGATCTGTTCCGCGAGGCCGGCGATAAAACGGTCCAGGTTCGATGCGGCGTCGGAGGCTCGATTGCGCCAGCTGTTCAGTTCCGACATCCCTCGCAGGCCGCGAAACAGAGTCCCGATCGTCGTGCCGATTGACTTGCTATCGGCTCGAAAGATCATCGAAGCGGCATTCTCCGGAAGCTGGTCTTTCGCTGTGTCGATGATGGCTCGGACAACAACGATTCGAACATCCTTCTCCTTGCAGACCTGTGCAACAGCCAGGCTGGTCGTATCAACCGCCAGGGCTCCGCTGGATTCCGCGAGTCGCTGCTTCTCTTCCGGAGTTTCCGGATGCTTGTCCGCGACAACAAGTTTGCCCACGTGAATGCGTTTGCGAGCCGCGATCGTGCACTTCACAGGAAGGCTGTTCCCATGAGTATCTGAGATCTCATTCGCGACGACCAAATCTCCGGCCTGCATCTCCGGTGATAAGGCGGAACTGAAACCAACACACAACAACCAGCCGGGATGATGTTCGTCCAGAAGCAGTTCCGTTGCCGCGCGGTGTTGAGCATAGCCGACTCCCGCTTCGGCAATGACCAGGCGAACAAGTTCTCCCAGAAAACCACCGCGAACCGTCACGCGGCCTTCTGAATAACTTCGCTGGCGATCGACTCGCTTCAGAAACGGTTTCAGCTCGCCGCGATGAGTACACACGAAGCCGATGTCCGCCGATCGACGATCGGGAACAGGCTCGTTGTTCTGGCTGCCGGACTTGCTGGAACTGCTGCTCACGCGGAGGCCTCGAAATCCTTCATGAACTGAACAAGTGCGTCCACACCTTCAGATGGAAACGCGTTGTAGATGCTGGCACGCATTCCGCCAACACTGCGGTGTCCCTTCAGTCCGCTGAAGCCTTTTGCTTCCGCAGCCTTGATGAACGCGTTGTCTTTGTCTTCGTTGCCCGTGACAAAAGTCACGTTCATCAGTGATCGACTGTCCTTCTGCGCGGTGGCGCGGAACAGTGAGCTCTGTTCGAGATACGCATATAGCCGAGAAGCCTTGTCCTGGTTGCGAGCAGCCATCGCGGCCAACCCACCGTGCTTTTTGATCCATCGGAACACCAGCATCATCAGGTAGATGCCGAAGGTGGGAGGTGTGTTGTACATGGACTCGTTTTCGGCATGAGTCCGGTACTGCAGCATCGTTGGCAGCGTCTTGCTGCCGGCTTCCACAAGGTCCTTGCGAACGATCACCAGAGTGACTCCGCTGGGCCCGAGATTCTTCTGAGCACCTGCGTAGATCAATCCGTACTTTGTCACATCAATAGGGCGGCTGAAGATATCGCTGCTGGCGTCACAGACCAGGAACGACGATGCCGGAATGTTCTTTGGCTCTTCGCGAAACTGAGTTCCGAAGATCGTATTGTTGGATGTGTAGTGAACGTACACCGGAGCTTCGCTGTACTGACAGCTGGCGGGGATGTAATTGAAGTTCGCGTCCTTGCTGGAACACGCAATATGAGTCTTGCCGGAAGACTTGGCTTCCTTCAGTGCTTTCTCTGACCACATGCCGGTGACGAGATAGTCGGCCGTCTTGTCCGCAGTCAGATAGTTCATCGGCACCATTGAGAACTGCAGAGACGCACCGCCCTGCAGGAACAGCACAGAATAGTTCTCCGGAATGCCAGCCAGTTCGCGGCACAGAGCTTCTGCTTCGGCCGCCACCGCCATGAACGGCTTGCCACGGTGAGAATGTTCGCAAATGCCAATTCCGGTGTTCCCAAGCGACAGCAGGTTTTCCTGAGCTTCCTTCAGAACACACTCCGGCAGCACAGCCGGGCCCGCAGAGAAATTCCAGATTCGGTTTGTCATTGTCCTTAACTGCTTTCGCTTCTTGAGCTTGGGACGGAGAACAACTCAGCCGTCATGATGAGCCGCCCGGAATTCTAGAGGTTCGCCCCCGATGGCTCAAACCTGATCGTTTTTGACTCCGCG
This sequence comes from uncultured Chitinophaga sp., assembly GCA_964538835.1. Taxonomy (GTDB): domain Bacteria; phylum Planctomycetota; class Planctomycetia; order Planctomycetales; family Planctomycetaceae; genus SXXK01. Next base: position 30,499 of record CAZIGZ010000013.1, read on the forward strand.
ACGGGAAAATCGGACCAAATTGACTGTGACGGTCGTAGCGGTTGTATTTCTGCTTGACCGTGCCGATTTTGCACTTTTAGCATGGTTGAGGCGAAATGGAGAGATGCGGTGACTCTGCCGTGTCGGTAATCTGTTTGCTTCAAGGCAGGAACTGCGAAAGGATTCCGTTCGAGGCAACCAGACAAATCGGACGGTTGCGAAGTCTGAGAAGGATTCCGCCGAAGTTTAGAGTGACAAAAACCGTGGTCACCTCGACCACCTTGCGCCAGATCGGTGCTCAGTTCCGGAGTACTGTTGATGAACGTCTACCTTCGATACACCCTCTTTGTCCTGGTTGTGCTTGGCCTTGGCGGTCAGCTGTATCTGGGCGGGAAAGTGCTGAAGCGTCGCTTTGACATCGAAGCTGATTTGGCGAAGTCCATCTCCGATGCAAACAAGGCGATTGACGCGGAAGCCTCGGCAAAGCTGGAACTGGATGCCGCACGAACAGCGCTGGCCACAGCAAAGCTGGGTTGGGGTAACGAATGGAACTTTCCAGCCGGCGGTAACGTTGGTGCCGTGCAGGTCGTGGCCGGCGGAAATCTGAACGTCAGCGGTCTGGGTGCTTCCACTGGTCTGCGAGCCGTGGATGTCAACGGGACTCCTTCAGACCCAGCCGTGCATGTCTTCGGATTCAACGCCCAGAATCAGCCTGTTTATCTTGGCGAGTTTCATGCACCAGTCGCGCAGATCGCAGCAACGAACTGCGTGCTTGTTCCTTCAAGCAGCCTGAACATCGAAGACATTGGACAGTTTGATTTCTCACGCGGTATCCGTATGCGAGCCGAAATCCCAGCCGGTCCTCGACGCTCGGTCGAAAACCTGGCGCAGAACATTCGTCGCTCGGTCGAAAAGCGAGACCTTGCGATTGAGAACGGTCGTCGCCAGCAGGAACTGAATACCGCTGCCACTGAAGCTCTTGAGATTCGTAAGCGAGAACTGCTCGGTGATCCAAACGGCGTCGACGTGGCAGAGCATCCTGAATACAAAGTCGGACTCATGAAGGCCCTGGAAGATCTGGAAGAAGAACGTAACGCCGTTCAGCTTGCGGTCGACCAGCTCCGACGACTTGTCAAGGCCGCGACGGAGACTCGTCAGCAGAACGTCGAGTCCATTCACCAGCTCGCCTCCAGGCTGCAGAACAATTCCACTCGCGTTACACAGCGTGCGGAATAAACGTCCGGACCACTTGCCAAAGCATCTGTCTGCGGCAGTTCGCTGATTTTCCCTTCGAGTCATTCAGTGGCCGTTGCCCGGAGCTGCGAATTCATAGCTTCCAGGGATTGTGTCTCACAGTCCATGCCTCATTGGCGTTTCTTCGCAGCCGTCAGGTACGATAGTGGAATTGTCGTGGTTCGCTCAATGAACCAGCGCTCCGGGATTCACTATCACAAGTGGACGCCATGAAGATCACACAGATCGAAGCCATTCCCGTTTGTGTTCCGCTCCGCAAGCACATGACGGCTCGCACAGCCCACGGCGAACATGTGACGTCGCCGTATGTCATCGTGAAGGTTCACACTGATCAGGGCCTGATCGGACTTGGAGAAGCCACGGTTTCCGCTTTGTGGTCCGGCGAGACTCAGGGCACAGTCCTTTCGCTCATTCGCGAATACCTGGCGCCGGCTTTGATCGGGCGTGACCCACGAGATATTACGGCGATTCGCAGGACAATGGACTTTCTGGTGAAGCTCAACCCGTTCACCAAGTCCGCCCTCGAAATGGCGATGTGGGATCTGGCCGGGAAAGCGGCTGGCCTGCCGGTGTACCAGCTGCTGGGCGGAAAGGTCAAAGATCGCATCCGCATCAAGCTCGTTGTGTGGGCTCGCGATATTGAAGGGTCCCGCCGGATGGCGGAAGAGCATCTGGCGCTGGGAGTCAGCTGCGTTAAAATCAAGACGGGGCTCGATCCTGTCTCCGATATTGCTCGTGTCCGGGCCGTGCGTGAAGTTTGCGGGCCCGATATTCCTCTGACGATCGACTCGAATTGCGGCTGGACCATCCAGCAGGCGCGGTACTGTCTTCAGGAGCTTCAGGATATTCGTCTGCTGCTGGCCGAACAGCCGATTCCCGCCGGCGACTGTGCTGCAATGGCAGAACTTCGGCGAGACTTCAACGTTCCTATCATGGCTGACGAAAGCGTGTTTACTCTCCAGGACGCCTGGCAGCTGTCGACTCATCGTGCGGCGGACATCTTCAGTATCTATCCGGGAAAGCATGGCGGCATTTCTGCGACAGCCGATATCGTCGCCATCGCGCGAGCTGCCGGGTTGCGATGCACGATTGGAAGTAACCTGGAGCTGGGGATTGGAACCGCCGCGATGCTTCACGTTGCTGCGGCATTCCCGGAAGTCGACACTGATTCGTTTCCGGCCGACACAATCGGTCCGTTCTACCATGAAGCGGACTTGATCACTGAGCCATTGAATCTTGGCCCGCCTGCGGCTCTCGTTCCGAACGGTCCCGGCCTGGGTGTCGAGCTGGATGAATCGCTGCTGAAACGCTGGCGAGTCGATTGAGATCGAACAATGTCAGACAACCAGACAACAGTCTTTGAGAACATCGCCTGCACGAAATGCGGCTGCGTGTGCGACGACCTTACGGTTCGAGTTCGCAATAACGTTGTCGAATCTTTCAGCCCGGGCTGTTCTGTCGCTGAGCCATGGTTTCAACAGCTTCAACAGCCGATCACGTGTGGCGCTGCGGAGATTCACAGTGTTCCGGCATCTCTGACTGATGCCGTTGCCGCAGCTGCAGCAATCCTGCGTTCAGCCAAAGCCCCGTTGTTCTTCGGCTTGTCTCGATCCAGCACTGATGGACAACGTGCCGTCTGTGAACTGGCCGACCATCTGGGTGCGACGATCGATACAACGGCATCCATCGGCCACGGTCCGTCCATTATGGCGGTGCAGGGAGCTGGTGAATCGACATCAACGCTGGGTGAGATTCGACATCGCTCCAACCTGATTTTCTACTGGGGCAGTGATCCGGAAAAAACTCATCCGCGGCATATGGAACGCATCGTCGACGCGCCGGGATTTTCGGTGCCGCGAGGGCGAGCGGATCGTTACGTGGTTGTGGTGGACAGTCAGCGAACAGCCTCCGCAGACAAGGCCGACCTGTTCGTGCAGATCGAACGAGGACGCGACTTTGAAGTTCTCTGGGCGCTGCGAGCATTGGTGCAGGGAACAGAACTGACGGAAGAGAGCATCGGCGGCGTCCCATTGTCGACTCTGCAGATGCTGTCTGCTCGAATGAAGACCTGTCACTACGGAACCGTCTTCTTTGGAGTCTCGCTGGCCGAATCTACGGCCGGACATCTTTCAGTGGAAGCCCTCCTGCGACTGGTCACCGAACTGAACCTGCATACCCGTTTTGTCGTTCGGCGTATGCGAGTTCCCGGAGATGTCACCGGGGCCGACAGCGTGCTCTGCTGGCAGACAGGCTATCCTTTCAGCGTCAGCCTGAACCGTGGCTATCCTCGCTACAACCCCGGTGAATATTCTGCCGACCAGATGCTCGAACGCATGGATACCGACTGCGTCATTCTTGTCGGAGCAGAACGCGTCCATCGTCTCTTGAAACGTTCGCAGCAAAACCTTGAAAAGCTCCCCGTCATTCTGCTCGACTACCCCGCCTCACAGTGGGGCGTACGCAGTGACGTTCGATTCAACACAGCGATCTACGGCATTCACCGAAGAGCCACCGCGTATCGAATGGATGAAGTCCCGATCCCGCTTCGTCAGATTCTGCACAGCGATCTGCCATCCGATGACGAAGTGCTTCGAGCCATCCTGAAACAACTCCGCCCCCCAGCGTAAGGCGATTGTCCCCAATCGTTACGCAGCACAACACAAAAACGCGAGCGGCAGACGTCAATCCCCTGATACCTCCGGCAATCCATCTCACGCTTTACGATCCTCCGTCCGTCGTCGAGACATCCGTTGCAGAGATATCCGGACTCAATGGGCGGATCACGCCAAACAGAACGTAGCAGACGGTCAACAGTATCTGGAGTTCCCACAGGCCTGGAACGGCGAGGTTCTCCAAAGGAAGCGCTGGCACAAAAGAAGCCATGAACAGCGTAGCGATGTTCATGAGGAGAACGGAGAACACTGCGAGCCATTGAAGCGTACGGTCAGTCCCATGTCTTCGTTTGTAGCTGCCCACGATGATAAACGGAACAAGAAAGATGACAATCAGCATGAAGGCGACAGGCCAGGCACCGATGCTGCAAGCGTGGAAAACCAGGATCGGATTGCAGATGGTTGCCCAGACACATCCGTGCCACCATTCGATATCATTGCCACCACGCCGGGGAATTCCTTCACCAGAACCAGCGACAATGCTTGATTCATTCGTTCGTCGCATTCGTGTTTCCGGCGAGTACAGACGCGGCTGTTAAGACAGAACGATGGCGAGGAATCCTCGCGACCTTCAGTCTACTGCTGGCGGAACGGTCTGTTACCGGCTGTCACCCTGCAATCACTCATCGAGCCGGCGATCATCGGCAGCCATCAGGATTATCGGCCGGGATCACGAGGTTCGGAAGTTCCTCCATGACAGCTTTCGCGAGGAATAGCACCGCACAATCGTTACAGAGCGTGCTGTTTCTGTGGGTTGAGGCAATTGCTTGAGGGAGGAATTCTCCACTTGAAAACACGGCTTGACGGGGGAAAATGGCTGGGAGACGAAGAGGCGGTTGAGTCGCGGGCAAGTGGATTTGTCTTGCAGGGTTGATTCCGGGATGGCGTGGTCCGTCAGAACTTTGACGTCGATCTTTGCAGGAGCACTCGCGTGCTTCGAGCTGTCTTCGTCCTGCGCGCTGGGCCAGCAGGCTGAACCTCCAGCGTTTCGGATTGAACTGCGCAGTGCAGCTCTGGAGTCGAGGTTTGAACGACGGCGGACGGAGCAGGAGCCCATTTCCAAGTCGCTGATGAATTCGGCGGTTACCGGCAGTCAGTCGACCGTCACGGAAACTCGGCTGAAGGTTCTTCCCGATACCAATCCACTCCAGTTTGAACTCATCAACCGCGGTGATGTGAGCAGTGCAACTACGGGAGTCAACCGCCGAGCAACGGTTCAAAGCACCGGGAAGCACAACTTCGAGATTATCAAACCGTTCTGGTTCGACGGCGATATCTTTCTGACTCGCACCTGCTACGGGTCCATTCAGGCCAGCGAAAACCCCATGATGGTCACCAGCGCGGCGGGCGCGCGAGCCCCGTTGCTGGCTCCGCTTGGCGATCGGATTGCCTGGCAGCGTGTCATGCGGTTGCAGCCACAGATCAATCAGGCGGTCGCCGAAGATGTTTCTCGCGACGTTCTGCCAAAGATCGACCGCATTGCCGACGAAGACTTTGCCGAGTTGGGCAAGACGTGGACTCAGACACAAAAGCAGCTGGGCACATTGACGGATGATGCGTCGTTTGTCTGGAAGGCCGGAGCTGGAAAGTCGTCCGTCCATTTGTGGGTCGGTCGAAGATCGCCGTCCAACCGAAAACTCCCGACGCCATCGGATTCGCTGGCTTCGAAAGAAGATGTGCGAGTCTCCGTGCAGGAATCGCTGGTGGAAACAGTCCTGAAGAAATCCATTCGGGGCGGGCAGAAGATTTCTGATCAGCAACTCATGGCACTCAGGGAAGTTCTTGACCGAGTCAATTCGAAGCAAGCCGTCACACTGACAGACCTCACTGACGCACTCACCGCGGAGAAGCCGGCGACGCTGTTTTCGATTGAGTTTCGACCGGAGCAGCCGGTTGAGGTCAAATTTGCCGATGGAGACGTTCGCGTCGTTGTTCATTTTCAGATTCATCCGACACTGGGAAGTTCCAGTGGATGGATGTCAACGACTTTGAACCTTCGAGGGCGAAGGCTGACGGATTCGGCATGGACGGTCGATGTTCGTAACTTCGAAGTTGGTGAAGAGCCTGGTGCGACGGAGAACGCTGGCTCGAATTCCACCGTGGAGACTCCTGCGGCGCTTCAGATTCCTGGTGATTCGCCGTTTCCTCCAGCCAAAGAGGATACGTCTGAGGTCACCACTGTTCAGGCTGGAACGGTGTGGATGCCACTTGTCCGAAGCGCGATCCAGTCAGCGATCGATTCGACAAAACCTGTCGAAATTCCGCTGGAATTCCATGATCTCACCAGCACACTCGGTAGGACTCGACTGCGTCTGGTGCAGGTTCAGTCCGATCGTGGAGAACTCAGTATCTCGTTCCGTTTCGTAAATGGTGCGGACGCTGTGAAGGCACCTGGCGAAGGCTGAAAGCGGTTCGCCTTCCGTCGCATGATCGCTGCTGGCAGGCACTCACACTCAACGGTCGCCGGCCTGACGTGACCGTGCATGTTGGGTACATGAAACGGCAAGTGACATGGATGACCGACATGATCGATCGAGTGACTCATGCTGCGGATATCATCACTGCTGTGGTCACAGCGCATGCATCATCATGGATCAGCGCGAGCCATAATGAAGAAAGATGTTGTCTCGATCGTTGAATTCACCTTGACGCATTTCTCGCAGCTGGCCTATAACCCTGAAGGCTGGATCTGGTGAGTCTTGTTTGCCTCACCGCAGCCGTTTGTATCTCGCGGTTGCCAGCGTCCGACACCGGCAGGCATCCTGCAATTCAAATCGGTGTCGATGAACTCCCCACGGAGGAAAATGGGAATGGCCGCAAAGAGCACCGCAGCAAAGGCACCAGCAGCAAAGACAACCAAGACCAAGACTGCTGCAAAGCCAGCTGCACCAAAGTCAACCAAGGCAAAGTCTGGTGCCGCCAAGTCAACCAAGGCAAAGACCGGAGCTGCTAAGGCAACCAAGGCTCCAGCAGCAAAGAAGCCGGCAGGAAAGTAGTCTGACTGAGACTTTCCAGCGATTGAACATTGAAAAGGCCGTGAGTTTTCCCTGTGAGACTCACGGCCTTTCTTTTTTTCCCGGGCACGACCGTCTCAGTGAAAAACACGGCAAACAGCAAAGAAATTGTCAGACGCACGCGAGTCCGACGTTCCGCTGGCCCGCCCCGAACCAGGCTGAAAACAGGCCGGATGCTGGCGACATTGAATTCCGATCGGTAGAGTGACTCTCGTTAATGAGGTCCTGATTGCTTTTGATCTGGTGGAGCCTGGCAGTTCGTTGTCAGGACGATTCTCACGTTGGTTGTTTGTCTCAGGCAGATTTCCAACAAGATCACACGCAGCAAAGTCAGGACCTGCAAACGGCATCGCAATCCGGATGAACGCGGAACGATTCCTGCGTTACAGCGATGCCCGCCTGTCAGTCACGATCATGAACGGGAATGGAGTCACGCTTATGGATCGAAGTCAACGCCCCGCACCTCATCTGGTCAACGGTCTTCGTCGTCTTGTCGACGACATACGCCGTACCGCGAATCCTCAGGCCATCGGCCTCACAGATGTTGTTTGCGGAAACACCAACCTTCTGACGTTTCCCAACGAAGACGTCTTTTACTGCGGCCATTCCGTCGAAACGCTGGCTGACCAGCACTCGTTTGAAGAAGTCGCATGGCTGCTGCTGAATGGTCGACTTCCCGGCGAAGAAGAACTGGCGGACTGGAGTTCGCTGATCTCCGATTCCGCCGTGCTGGATTCGTCCTCCACAGAGATTTTTTCCATCCTGCCCGCCGGCGCACGACCGCTGGATCTGTTTCCACTGTGCATCTCGCTTCTGTCATTCTTCGACCCGACTCCGCACGATGTGTCCGTTGATGCCTCGCGATCGCGAGTCTGGCGTTTGATGGCTCAATTGCCCTTGATGCTGACCGCCGGACTCAATGGACGTGAGTTCAGGGATGCGGATCAGCCTGCCGGAACGGAAGCTCGCGCAGCCCGCGAAAGTCTGACCTGGGCCGGGCGGCTTCTGCACGCGCTGCGAGGTGGCGACAGTCTGCCGACAGTGACCGAAGATGCCGCGATCAATGTCGTGATGATCTGTCAGTGCCTGACGGAAATGCGACCCGCATGTTTTGCATCGCGATTTGCCGCCAGCACGTCGGCTCAGATTCAGGCCTCAATTCAATCAGCCGCGACCGTGTTTGTTTCTCAGCTTCGCAATGATCCGTTTGCCTGGGCATCGGACCTGTTGCGAGGATTCCAGAACCCCTCGCAGGCCGAAGCGTGGTGGCGACGCCGGGAAGGGCAGCCCATGCCGTTTGGGTTCTCTTCGACTCCAGGCGATTGCCGAGTCGGATTGCTGAACGAAGTGGCCCACACGCTTCTGGGCAGTATCGAACGCATTCGAGTGGCCGCAGCTGGGGCTCGACTGGAGAAACTGCTCGCCGCGGACAACATGAATCCGACACCAGACTGGCTCGCCGGGAAAGTGATGAGCCTGCTGAACATACCTGCAGATCGGCAGTCTCTGGTAATTGCGATGGCTCGTCTCGTCGGCTGGGCTGCTCACGCGATCGAGCAACAGTCGTCTGGTAATGGCCTGCTGCCCATTCTACGCTACGGCACCGCAGACGATTCTGAATCGACCTGAGTTCGGCAGATTGAGGCACGGATGACTCCTGCCACAATCGAGCATTTTCAGCTGTCCCGGCCTTCCGGAATCATGGCATCCTCTGCAGGAATGTACGAGCCCGACTGGCGGGAACGTGTCTGCAGTATGTTCGTGCTTCTGCAGTTTCGCCAGTTGTTCCTTCTTTTGAATTCGGTTTGCAATGCCCATCGCGTTCCAGCAGTGTCTCAATCCTGATTGTGCCGCCACGTATGACGTCGGACAGGTTCTGACGGCATGTCCTCAATGTGGCAGTCTTCTGGATGTGAATTACGACTGGAATGCCGCGCGCGTGCCGATGTCGCTTTCCGAGTTTGAAGAGCGATGGAAAAGCCGGTTGAACCCCGTCGACTACAGTGGCGTCTGGCGATTTCGTGAGCTGCTGAATTTTGCTCGCGAAGATCAGATCGTCACGATCGGTGAAGGCCAGACCATTCTGCAGAAGAATGACCAGCTGGCTCGCCAGTGCGACATGCAGCCGGGAACGCTGTACCTTCAATACGAGGGCCTGAATCCGTCCGGAAGTTTCAAAGACAACGGCATGACGGCCGCTTCGACTCATGCTCGCATGGTCGGCGCGAACATGACGGCCTGTGCGTCAACGGGCAACACAAGTGCGTCACTGGCCATCTATGCCGGAGTCACCGGGCTGTTTCGGTGTATCGTGTTCATCGGCAGCGGAAAGATTGCGTTCGGAAAACTGTCGCAGGCCCTGGATTACGGTGCACGCACGATTCAGATTCGTGGCGACTTCGACGATGCTCTCGCGCGAGTTCGGCAGATCTGCGAAAAGTATCCGATCTACCTGTGTAACAGCGTCAATCCGTTCCGCCTGGAAGGCCAGAAGACGATCATGTATCGCATTCTGGAAGGCCTCGGCTGGGAAGTGCCTGACTGGATCGTTGTCCCTGGCGGGAACCTCGGCAACAGCAGCGCGTTCGGCAAGGCCTTCATGGAACTCCGCATGCTTGGCCTGATCAACAAGGTTCCTCGACTGGCCGTGATCAATGCTGAAGGAGCAGCAACGCTCGATGAATTCTGGAACGTGCACGGACTTCGCTGGAACGACGGGCGGCCTGATTCGTCGCTCCTGGAAACGCGCTTTCAGAAGATGGACAAAGCCAACGAACGTGCATCCACGCTGGCAAGCGCGATCGAGATTAATCGCCCGGTGAACCTGATCAAGGCGCTTCGTGCTCTGGAGGTCTGCAACGGAATTGTTCGCAAGGTCAGCGATCAGGAAATCATCGACTGCCGCGCCAGAATTGCGGCGACAGGCTTTGGCTGTGAACCCGCGAGCGGCGCGACGATCGCCGGCGTCCTGAGGCTTCGTCGAGAAGGTGTGATTGCGGCGTCCGATCGAGTCGTCTGTATTCTGACCGGACATCAGCTGAAGGATCCGGATCTGACGATGGCTTACCATTCGGGCGATCCAGCCCTGATGGCAAAGAAACTGACTCCCGCGGGAGTTCAGAAGACGCCGTTCGCCAACCCACCGGTTGTTGTCGACAATTCGGAAAAGGACATCGTTGCTGCACTCGGACTTTAATCACCAGGGATTCGTGATTGAGTCTTCCATGTCCTGAATGGAAAGTTCGTCCAGCAGAGGCTGAAGGCGGCGAAGTCCTTCTTCAACGCTGACCAATGGCTGGTAGCCGAAGTCGCGTATGGCGGCATCGATGCGATAGGAATGTGACCCGGCCAGCTGCAGGGCCACAAAGCGAGTCATTGGTGGCTCGCCTCGCAGGCGAAGGCACGACCAGACAGTTTCCAGCACGCTGCCGATTCGATACGCCGCCTTTGCGGAGATTTTCTTCTGCAACGGAGGAAGATCGGTGCGCTGCAGAATCATCGCAATCCAGTTCCACAGGTTGACGGGCTCCGGATCATTGATGAAGTAGCTGTGCCCGGCCGCTTTGTTGGACCCGCGAAGAGCCTGTTCCGCCTGAACATGGGCTGCCGCTGCGTTCTCAACATACGCGAGCGACACAACGTTGCTGCCATCACCCACCTGTCGCAGTCGTCCGCTGACGGCCCGTTGGATCAGACGAGGAATCAAGTGATTGTCGCGCGGCCCCCAGATCAGATGGGGACGCAGAGAAATGGTGCGAAGTCCGGCCGCACCATTCGCCGCCAGAACAGCCTGTTCCGCCATCGCCTTCGAATGAGGATAGTGACACAGCCATCTCGTTGGATACGGAAGTGATTCGTCCGCGTCTTTGTGATCATGGCCGTCAAAGACGACACTGGGAGAACTGGTGTAGATCAGTCGAGCGACGCCTGCCTGACGACAGGCCTCCAGAACGTTCAGCGTGCCTGTGTAGTTGATTCCGAAGTAATGATCCTTCGGACCCCAGATACCGGGTACCGCGGCCGTATGAAACACCGTATCCATTCCCTGGCAGGCTGACTGAACGGCAGACGCATCTCGGAGGTCTCCCTGGACCGTCGGGACCTTCAACGCGTCGAGGGCCGGATATCGGCCTCGGCAGAACACACGGACTTCAACTCCGGACTGCAGAAGCTGTTCGACAATGTACAGCCCCAGGAATCCTCCACCGCCAGTCACCAACGCCTTCATCTTTGATCACTCTCCCCGACAACGGGCGACGCCCCTTGAGCAATTGGAGCCTCTCGGCTCGATGTCAAACTTCGGGCTACCGCCCAGGCCGGCTGAAAGTTTCACAGCCCTTCACGCCTCACGAGGCATCACCCCCAGTTGGGCGCACGATGACAGCGCCGCATTCGATCAGCAAGCGTGAATCAAAACGGTATGGCGATTCGCAAGAGTTGAGTTTCCGCAACAAAACCTCTGGAAAACACGGCTTTGGTCACCGGGATACCTCGATACGACGGTCCGGAAAGTCCCTGCCCAAACGGTTTTTGTGAACAATTATTTGACGCGTCACAAGCTCGACCTATGTTTCCCTGTCTGCCGAGAACACCGAGCCAAACACGGGTAAGCGGCAGTCGAAAACAACCAATACAACAGCGCGGTAAGGAAAGCTGGGAGCTTTGAGGGGACCTTGCCGCGCTGTTTTTTTGCGCGCGCTGTAGGTGCCGCTTGCCGAGCGGCACCTCGCGGCCTCGCCGCGACCAGCGACCAGACAGGTCTCCACCAGATCGCTGGTGAACGTGTGAAACCAGCCACGCCTGTCCCTTCGAAAAAAGCCGCTCTGGCATCCACTTCATGCGAGAAAAAAGTTCGCCTGGCGGCGAAAGTCTCGCCCGGCAGGCGAGACCTACTTTGGCGAACCGGGCAGGAAAGGTCGACTTTTCCGATGTTTCCGTGCAGAACGATTCTAACGATGGCCGATGAATGATGTGTGTCAGTCCGCCTGTGATCGTGCGCGCATTGATACGGCAGAATCGAAGGAACATTTCGGTCTTTGAATGGTGTGCCACGGATGGACACGGAAAACTCATTTCTCAGTTCGA
>CAZIGZ010000013.1:42512-67003 GCA_964538835.1 uncultured Chitinophaga sp.
TTGTGATCTCAACGCTGCTGCTGTGTGTCGTGGCCACCGAGCTTCCGATTGGCTTTTCTCGCCCTGCATCGCCGATGCAGCAGGCCATTCATCAGCGACAGCAGGGACGGTTCGCGGAGTTCTATCCTGGATCTCAGCCAGCAGCGGCATCGAAGCCAGCCCTTGCTGCCTCGGGGGCCGCCAAAGCCCCCGAGGTTGCAGCATCTTCAACAGGCTCGACGGTCGCCTCTCAGTCTACAATCGAGCGATCTGCTCTGCCTGTGGAATTTGTTCCGGGAAGTTCAGAGCAGTCTTACACTCCGGAAGCCACGTCTTCCTTCGAAAACACGCTTCATTCCGATTCCGGCCTTAAGGTGCCCGTCAACGTCACTGTGAATAACAACGACCTGGCTCCGCAACTGGCCAGCCTGAATGCTCGTCTTGAAGAGCTGACCCGACAGCTGAACGAAAAGTCGTCCGCCGATTCAGAACGTGTCTTTGAATATCGCATTGAAGAAAGCGTGGCGACGAAGGAAACTCCGGCAACAGAGTCGGCAACGTCAACGACTCCAGCAGCTCCAGCAAAGTCTCAGGTCACGAAAGAAGTCACCGTTGTCACAACCAGTGGTTCTTCGTTCGAATCCCTGAAGTCAGTTCCCGGAGTGACCACGATTCCCATTGCTCAGGCTACCCAGCCAGCGTCAGCCACGTTTGCTCCGGCAGCGCCGATGGCTTCCGCGATCCCAGTGCCTCAGGTGATCGTTGTGACGCAGCCTGTGTATCCATGGGCGATGCCCCCGGGCAGTCTTCCACCAGGTTCCGGTGACGGTCCGCCTCCCGCGATGACCAGCGTGCCAGCAGAGTCTGCCCCAGTCACTGCGCAGCCTGCTCTTTCAAAGACAACAGACTCACTGGCAGACTCGTCCGATCGCAACGCCAGGGACTCACGAGACAGCAACGGCGTGATGAACGTCTTTCCGTTGAATCTTCAAATGTCGGTGAACTTTGCCCCTCCAGCCAATACGGAGCCCGCACCGAAGGTTGCTGCAGATGCACCACAGATGCCTCGGCAGGAATCTGCGTCGACGACTCGCAAAACAGCCATGACCTCGCAACCGCCTGCTGAACTTCCAGCACTGCCGATAGAACAACGTCCTGAGCCATCCGCCATTCGCACTTCGGCGCCAATCCCGGTTGCCGTCGCGAGCACAAGTGCTGCGAAAGCTCCCGCTGTCGCCAAACAGCCGAAACCTTCAGAGCAGGAAGACGATGCCGAGCTGTTTATGCCTTTTGAACCTGTTGAAGAGACGAAACCTGAAGTAACAGTGAAGGCGAGTTCCACAACCAAGCTCAGTTCCAACACTGCAGTATCAGAGACTACGGCAGTGCCAGAGACTAAGGCGGAGTCACGACCAGTGGCGGCCGCGGATTCGTTTGATTTTGAAACGGCATCGGCAAGTCCTGTAAGCGAAGAGCCCGCTCCGGTTCTCGAGCCCATCAGAGATTCTGCAACGGTCGAGCCAGCTTCCGCATCGAAAGCGTCACTTCCGGAATTGTTCATGCCGGAACCGATGAACGATGACACCAACAAGGTTCAGCCGGTTGCTGCCGAAAAGGAAGTACCGACACCGCAGCCAGATCCGATGTTTCTGACGCCTTCCGCGAACAGCACGCTGCCTCCTCAGGCACTGCGGGCCATTCCAATTCCTGAAGAACCTTCGCATGTACCAGCCGCCGAACCAACGGCTTCAACATTGACGATACCGCCGCACAGGATAACTTCGCCCGTTGTCTCAACGCCGGCTGCTCCGTCAACGGAAACCGTGGTCATCTGGGAGTCTCCAGTGCCGCAGTCGCCAGCACCGTCGTCGAAGGGCAAGAAGTCACGTTCACGTTTCTCTGACATGCGTGATGCGTTTTCCGAGGCTGGTGAGGAAGTGCGAGAGCGATTTGACAGCATTCCACGCCCGTCCTTTGAAGCTCCCAACTGGATGGAAAACCTGCGAGGCGGCTCGGACGCATCAGAAGCGTCAAAGCCAACAACTGCTCCAGCGGCTCCTCCGGTCCATCCGAATTCTGTCGGGCCTCGACGCTTCCATGATTCTCAAAATGCCACGGGAAAACCGGGACAGGCCATGTTGCAGGGAAGTCGTGCCAATGTCGCGCATCGGGATTCAGGTCGCACACACCCCGCTCAGCAGTTGAATGCTCAGGTGGCTCGACCTGCAGTTTCGTCGCAGCCGAAACTGTCAGGTCCTGTTCGACAGAACTCTCCAGCCGGTGTTCCGGCTACGGCACAGAACCAGCCTCGCCGTGTGATGGGTCATCGCGGTCAGACGGTGAGTCGCTCAGCCCTGCCTGTTCCAAACCTGTCCGTACCACGGTTCGATACGCCGGACTGGATTGAAGATCCTCCGGTCACGCTGCCGTCACCACCGATCTCGCAGACCGCACATCGCATTTCGAGTGCTCTGAGATTCGCTGGCCAGTCCAAGAGCGTGCGATAACACCGTTACCCTGCAACGTCGTCCAGCGTTCCTCTTTCCGTCTTCGATGGCAGCATCAGTGGCCGCATCGAACTCACGGCAGCTGCACGGAAACGACACGGTACGAATCATCCGGCAAGATCTCAACGCCGGAAATCGTCGGGCCGTCAGGCAGATCTCGTCCGCAGCGAATCGTAAACGGGCCTGATGAATACACGGCAGGACGATATTCCTTTCCAGTCGTTCTGACCGTGTAGAGGATTTCTCTGGTGGATTCATCAATGACCTGGACAACCGCAGTCTCTGAGTTTTCGAACTTCAAAAGCGGTAAGTGTCCCTTGACGGTGCGTCCATCGTTCGCGTCCATGGAAAACGTGATGGGCCAGCCGGGGAACTGGGCCTGATCGCCATCATCAACGCGGCTGAATCGAGGCCAGCATTCGAACGTGATCGTTCTCGTGGTCTTGTGAAAACGTGCGACCCCAAAACCATCGGCTCGCTGCAGTTCGTCCTGCGGATTCTCCGGGTTCGCATAGGCCAGCATTGTGATGCGATTGCCCAGTCCATCTTCGTAGTTGCCGGTCCACGGAAGCGGGCTGTTGGGAACAGCATTCGGCCCGGCCTTTTCATTTTCCGGGTGCCACCATCGGCCATAAATTGTGTTCACAATGGCAGGGCTGGTGAACGCATAAGGTCCGTCGTCATAAGCGTCAATTCCATGACGCACGACAACGGCAAGATGCTGATCGCCGCACAAGTGCGTGGCTTTCGCTTTCCGAATCTCCACGAGAGCTGCCCTCCGCCCGGACTGTGGCCAGCCGTTGCAGTCGAGATCGGCCAGCAGTCGATCGTTTCTCTTCCCATGCATATGCACCGCGCCACAAAAAGCGGTTTGAGACAGCACGCACTTCATCTGGCTGGCGGTCCAGTCTTCTGACCATTGACGAAGAAATGTCAGCTGTCGATCACCCAGAAGCTGAAGACCAGGCAGATCGATGGAGGCTCGATCATAGGTCGAGTCGGTAATGTGATCGGGACGAGGGCCCTGTTGGGGAATCGTGCCTTCCGGACCTGTCTTGAACTTTCGGTCTTCCAGGATGGCGAAGTCGATGCCGCCCACTCGCAGCCGGGTAAAATACACACCGATGTTCTGCTGCACGGGAACCGGATCGACGGGATCGGGCAAATGCCACGTCTGACATCGTTCCACCATGCGAACATACTCGGCTGGATAGTAATAGCCTCCATCAGGGCCGGTGGGCTTGAGCGATTTCTTGCCACTGGCTCCCCAAAGGTTTGGATGTCCCACATCATGATCATCAGGGATCGCCACCACGGGTCGATCCTTCAGCACATCACGGAACTGCAGTCCCCATTCCAGCCAGCCGAAGGTATGTTGAGTATGGTGGTAGGACTGATCTCCGGCGAAGAACAGCAAGTCGGGATCAAGCTTCTTCAGATTGTCCACGATCGTGGCTCGCGGCCCGGGCGTTCGATTGGAATTGCAGGACAGCGATGCAACAACAATCGTTTCTTTGTCCTTTGGATCACGACGAATCGTTCCTTCAAATGACGAAAGATCACCCAGGCGAACTCTATACGGAACGGACACACTGGCGTCCCAGCCATCGATGCGAAAATGTGCGCTCCATCCGGGATAGACAACGTCGGTTTCCGCAGCCTGAACCCAGTTGTCGCCTTTTAGGAACTCCAGAATGACCCTGTGAGGTTCCTCGGGCTTCAGCGGATAAAGCTGCGCGGAGAGCTTCAGCACTCCATGATCATGCGTGTACAGCGCGAAGGCGACGACATCGGATCGTGGAACCAGGAGACGCGGTTGCTGAACCTGGCCCTTCTTCGCCCCTTTTTGAATCGTGACAGGCTTCCACCATTCTCCCGTGGCATCGGAATCCAGATCGGGGAACTCCATCCCAAACGGATGCGCCTCCTGCGCTTGCAGGCTCATCGAACAAACACAGAGCCACAGCAGGAAGAAGCAGCAGGGCTTCATAAGGCTTCCTTTCAACAGTCGAGGTGGATGATCGTATGCGTGGAGTTCGAGCTTCAGGAAGGTGAAACAAACAACGGACAAATGAAACAGCCTTGCGATATGGTGGTCGCAAGGCTGCAGCATTCAAGAGCGATCTGATTACTTTGTGGCGATGCAAAACAGGTGTTGTTCGCCGCGAATGAAGAGCTCACCGTCGACCGGGGCTGGTGTGGCATCGACGGTTTCGCCAACGTTGTTAGTGGCCACGATCTTCAGTTCCTGAGCATCTTCAATGACGACGGTCGTGCCGGCTCGTGATGTCAGGTAGATGTGGCCGCCGGCAGCTACGGGCGATGCGTAGATCGAATCCAGTCCCGGGATTCGAGCGGCAGTGTAGAACTCCTTGCCCGTCTTTGCGTCGACGCAGGTCAGCTGTCCGTTCTTGCCTTTGTGGAAGTAGATTCGTCCGGACGACAGCAGCGGCGAAGCGATGTCCGGAGTGTCATGCGTAATCGTCCAGACGACCTTGTCTGTGCCTTCAATATCACCAGCCCCGTCCAGGCGGAACGCACCCAGGAAGGATCCTCGATGACCGCTTCCCACATAAACCAGCCCGCCGTCGGCAACAGGCGAGGCACAGGGGCGTTCTGTCTGTCCTGCACAGCGCCAGAGTTCTTTGCCGGTTTTGAGGTCGTATGCTCGAGCACACTTCTGACCATTCATGATGACCTGCTGAGAACCGTTGTAATCAACGACCAGCGGAGTCGCCCAGCAGGTGGGTTCATCGCGATCGGTTTTCCAGATCGTCTTGCCGGTCGTCTTGTCCAGACAGTAAAGAGCCGATGGACCTTCGTGATCCCAGGGAACCAGAATCACATCACCGGCCAGTGTTGGAGAACTCCCTTCGCCAAAGCTGTTGCGAGTATTCATCTGGCCAAAGTCGTCTCGCTTCCAAACCAGTTTGCCATCCATCGTGTAACAGTACAGCCCGCGAGAACCAAAGTGAGCATATACGTGCTTACCATCGGTACATGGAGACGCTGATGCAAAGCCATTCGTCGCGTGAGTTTCCTGGTGAGGAGCAGCCGTCACGGCCGTTTGCTCCCACAGCAGCTTCCCGTCAGCTCGACTGTAGCACAGCAGTTTGAAATCCATCTTCGGCAGTTTGCCCCGGCTGTCATCCAGCGGAACCGCGGACGTCACAAACACCTGCTGTTCCCAGATCACTGGTGACGAAGATCCTCGCCCGGGAAGTTCGACCTTCCACTTCACGTTCTTTGAGTCACTCCATTCCGTCGGAGGATGCGCCGCGGGAGCAGTCCCATTCCCCGTCGGTCCTCGCCAGTGTCCCCAATTGTCTGCGAAGGTGTTGCCCGCCAATGCGAAGCACAGGAAGCTGGAAACCAGCCATCGTCGAACAGAAACCATAAACAGTCCTTAAAGTGCCTTCTCGGCAAAGATTGATTTCAAAGGAGATTGCAGGCCCCAAACAGGTGCGGCTGTGGCGGGTAAGCAGCGGACACGAATTTTACTCGGGCTGCCCGGCACTGTCACGCGGTGCAGCGGATTCAGGCCGTGTGAGTGTCACGAAGCTGTGCGACAGATTTTTTCCATTGGTCGGCCTTTGGCAAGTTCATCAACGAGCTTATCGAGGTAACGAACTTTCTGAGTCAGCGGGTTCTCGATCTCTTCGACTCGATAACCGCAGATCACCCCTGTGATCAGACTGGCATTTGGGTTCAGCTTTGCCTTGCTGAAGAACTTCTCAAACGTTGATTTGTCAGCGATGTGTTTCTGCATCGCCTTTTCCGTCATGCCTGTCAGCCACAGAATCACTTCGTGCAGCTCTTCTTTGGTGCGGCCCTTCTTTTCGACCTTCGCCACATAATGTGGGTACACGGACGAAAACGTCATCTGGGCAATACGTTCATCGTGGCTGGCAGATTTGCTCATCGTCATGGGCCTCGCTGGTGCAGCAGGCTTGGTGTGAAATGAATCCGGTCAAATCAATGGTGCGTCTGTCGGTCAGGCTGAATCCCCTGATCGCAGAAGACTCCCCCACCCGCCAGGCGACGACTCACGATACAGACCGCTTCTTCCGGCGGAAAATCAGGCTGTGGGTGAATGGGAAGTTTTCAGCAATCCGTCATCCCGAAAGACCACACGGCGTTCACGAAACTGCAGTTAATCCCCCTTCGGAACGACCCGACGGGGATTTTTACGATCACACCCGTCCGACTTTTCCGGTTTGTTGAAATTCTGTGGCGGGCATTCAGAAACTTTGCCGCTCCTCTATTCTGGACAGAAGTCTGACAAAGCAGCATGCTGCGCGTTGGTTCTGTTCGGGCCATGACTAGTCCGAAACCCGTTTTTTGAGCCTGCATTATGGCCGGATTCCTGATTGATTCACTGATGCGTTCCCGTACTTTCCTTGTCGACAGTCTGAAAACGCTTCAGCAGCCTCGTCGAAAGCGCAGTGCACTTTCTGTGACGCAGCCTGTTCAGGTGGTTTCGGACGAACTGGAAAGTCGTCAGTTGATGACGGCCATTTCCTGGGATCGACCGGATCATCTGACGTTCAGCATTGTCCCGGACGGCACGCTGATCGCAGGTCAGCCCAGTACGTTCCAGTCCAGTTTTTCGGGAATAGGCAACGCCTCGCAACTTCGGCGGTGGCTTCTGGAATCCTTTCAGTCGTGGACTCAACACGCCGGCATCAATGTCGGCTTTGTGAATGATCGCGGTCTCGCCATGGGTGCTCCTGGAGAAACTCAGGGAGACCTTCGTTTCGGCGACATTCGTGTGGGGGCTGCGAGCATGTCAGCCGATGTGCTGGCCGTTTCCGTTCCTCATACCGGCGGAGCAGCGGGCACCTGGGCTGGCGACATTATCTTCAACAGCAATTTTCGCCCGGTCAGCGGCGATCAGTTTAAGGCCGTAGCGATTCACGAAATTGGCCACGTTCTGGGACTGGATCACAGTACCGATCCGTTGTCGCCGATGTACCCGCAGAACTCACCGTCAACTCCCGCAACTCCAACCGCTGCAGACATCACTCAGCTGCAAGCCATTCATGGAGAGCGAGTTGACCGCAACGAAACCAAAGACACGAACAATGTTCTGCGCGATGCGACCAGGATGCGCGACGGCAGTTACTCGGGAACCTATCCGCTGCTGAACTACGGCGATATTTCGACAGCCAGCGATGTGGACTATTGGGTGCTGGACAAAGTGGCCGACTACACTGGTCCTGTCACAGTTCGCCTTCGAACGGGCTGGCTCAGTCAGCTGCAGGCCACGATTACGGTTCTGGACCAGAACGGCGCAGTTCTGGGAACAAGCCGCGGCATGTGGCCAGGACACGATGTCTCGGTCACGATCCCGTCTGTGTCGAATTTTGTTTACGTCCAGGTGAATCGATCCGCGGGCGTCCATCCTTTTACGACTGGTCGATACGCACTGCTGACAACCTTCGACAACATCAACACGACCAGCAATGTTCGTATGAACGAAGTGCTGCGGCTGAACTATGACTTCCTGAAATCCACGGCGTATGCACCTCTGTTCGAGGGTGGAAGCAGTGCCGTCTTCCTGGACGACCTGAATACGAATGAGACGATTCGTACAGCCACGACACTAAGAACGGCACCTGGCTTCGCCGAGGGATTTCGATACGAGTTTTTCGGAACTCTGTCCAATACAATCGATAACGATTTTTACGCGATCACCAGCCCGTCTGTTCTGCCGGCTGGAAGCGTACTGGCGGTGACTGTTGACGCTGCGGAACTTCAGTCTCTGCAGCCCGTGGTGGCTGTGTACAACAAGTCGTTTCAGTTCCTGACACCGACGATCCTGCGGAATGGAAACGGATCTGTGTCGATCCAGATTCCGGGCGTCGTTGCCAATGAAAAGTACTATCTGCGAGTCATCGCTGCGGCCGACGGGAATCGGTACAAC
The DNA here is from genome assembly GCA_964538835.1 of uncultured Chitinophaga sp. Taxonomy (GTDB): domain Bacteria; phylum Planctomycetota; class Planctomycetia; order Planctomycetales; family Planctomycetaceae; genus SXXK01. The sequence continues at coordinate 50,925 of CAZIGZ010000013.1, forward strand.
ACCGGCAACTACATTCTGAAAGCTCGCTTTGTTGATGCCGCGGAGCCACAGCATCAACTGCTTCGTGGAGTGCTGAACTCCTCAGCGTCACGACAGTTCTTTGAAATGACTGTCTCGCAGACCATGCTGTTCAATTTTGCGCTCGAAACAGCCAGGTACAACCGAACGGCATCGACACCATCCATGGCCGTTCAGGCGACGCTGTACAACGCGTCCGGCAAAGAGCTTCACCGAGTCGTCTCGATCAACGAGTCGACTCGAACGTCCAGCAGTCTGATGCTGCTGCCAGGAAAGTACCTGCTGCGAGTCAATGGCGTGTCACAGACTGGGGGTCCCTTCAGCTCGCTGGCCTTTCGACTTCTGGGTGCTGTTGTTTCGGATCCGGTCGGACCGATCGGAACGAAGGTGAATCAGGCTCCGCCAACAAGCAATCCGGTTGATCAGTCCGTCACTTATTCGCCACCGACAACAACTCCCCCATCCGTTCTTGCCCCTGCGTCTGGCACAGAAAACCCGTATACCTATCAGCCTGCTCCGGACCCGGTGCATGCTTTTATCGACTTCCAGGACTGGTACTGGTACTTCGGTGTGCTGTAGTCCCAGTGTAAAGCGACAGTCCTCAGTCGCTCCCTTGCTGCCGGCTGTTTGTGCATCACAGTTGTTGACCAGGCAACTCGCCGGCGACAGTTTTCCATGTCCTGCTTGACTCGGCAGAACGAAGGAAGCAAACAACGGCACTGTCGGCTGAACTGTCCGCAAAAGGAAAGGGCTCTGAATGTCACCATTCAGAGCCCTCGGATAAAGCAGGCTTTTGATCAGCAGACTACTTGCCGACCTTGAATGTTCCGGCCAGGATCGGCTTCAGGTTGACAACGATTTCAATCTTCGAGCCTTCCTTCACGGCAGGCACCGAGCCACCTCGCTCGTCGGTCAGCTCAAGCTTCATTCGGCCAAGGGCAATCGTTGTCTTGCCGGCGAGAGTGCCGTTGACGTAAACCGACGCAACCTGTCCGTTGTAGGCTCGCAGGTTTTCTGCTTCTGCAGAGAAATTCGATCGAGAAGGATTCTGGTCAAACTTCCCTTTGCCCTTCAGCATAGCTGGGGAACCCGCCGTCGGTGTCATTACCGCGGTCAGGAGCAGCTTTGGTCCCTTGGCTTCGGCAGGAACTGCGGTCAGTACCAGAGCCGCAAAGGCTCCCATCATCATCATTCGTCGCAGCATGTACATTATTCTTCCCTTTCATCTGGTTCTTCAGAAATGATCATTCGACCTGTTCAGATGGCCTCAGGCTGTGCAGGTCGTCTCTGCAATGAATAGCGGCGAACGCTGGCGGGCCCCGCCAATGGCTTCTCAGAAATTCTGATGGCGGCCAAAAGTCGGCGTTTTTCCACAAAATGGCGATCCCGACGCGCGAGTCTGTGGGCGTTTCCTGTGAACATCGGGCGATCCGGCCGCGAAGTCGGGTTTCCGGTTGTTCCAGTGTTCGGAATGGAGGAAAATCGTGGCGGTTGGTGCCCGCAGAATCCGCTTCTCTCGGCAGCCTCTGAGGAACCAGGAAGATCTCCGTCAGCATCAGCAGAAACCTGCAGACTCAGTGATATCCATGAGCAATGACTCAGAATCTCAGCCTACCGACCAATCGCTGCTGCGGCGTTATCGCAGCGGCGAACAGGAGGCCGCCACGCGCATTTATCTTCGCTACGCGCAGAGGCTGTATGGGCTGGCGACGGCCAAAACGAACCCGGATCTGCAGACGCGGTTTGACCCCGAAGATATTGTTCAGTCGGTCTTTCGCACCTTCTTCCGACGAGCGCGAGACGGGCACTACCAGGTTCCGGACGGAGACGAGCTCTGGAAGCTGTTCCTGGTCATCGGGCTGAACAAGATTCGGGATGCCGCTGCTTTCCACCGCGCTGACAAACGATCCATCGACAAGACCACAGAGCTGACTGCCGATGCGAGACAGGTTTCATCGGCGGGAGAATCGGTTGCCGAAACAACACTCCGTCTGGTCATCGATGAACTTCTCGAACAGCTGCCGGAGAATCAGCGGGAGGTGATTCGCCTGCGGCTCGATGGGGCTCAGGTGACCGACATTGCGGACAAGACGAAACGGTCGCTTCGGACCGTCGAGCGAACTCTGCAGAAATTCCGCGAGCTTCTGCATCAACAGATCGGCGACCTTTCCTGACTCCGCCTTTTCGAATTCCGAAACTCTTTTCCGGCAGGCCATCGTTGTGGATCCCAAAGTGAATTCTCTTTTCGGAATTTCGGAAGAGCTGATCACCGCCTATGAAGACGCACGATCGGAAGGTCAACAAGTACAACTAGCCGACTATCTGCCGGAAAGAAGCCATCCGCAATGGCTGATCACGCTGCAGGAACTGATCCGCATCGACATGGAACTGACTCAGCGACAGGGCGGCAGTGTCAGCCTGGATGCCTATCGTTCTGCATGGCCCATTCTGTTTGAAGATCCTGCAGTCCTGGCACCTCTTGCTTTTGAAGAATACCGGCTGGCCAATCAGCGAGGACTCAATGTTTCGCCACAAACGTATTCTGACCGCTACGGCGTTGACGTCACTGGCTGGCCGAAACTTGTAAGCAGCTCAGAACATCGCTCCGGAGTTTCGTCTTCGCACTCAGACGATCTGACTCGCGGACGACTCCTGCAGGTGACTGCGGGCACACGGCTGCTGGATTTTGAGATCGTGGCTCCGCTGGGTGAAGGAGCATTCTCCAGAGTCTATCTGGCTCGTCAGGAATCTCTGTCGGGACGTCTCGTTGTCCTCAAATTTTCTTCGCGACGTCTGAAAGAAGCCGACAAACTGGCTCGCCTGCAGCATACCAACATAGTTCCGCTGTATTCGGTTCATGAATGGAATGATCTGAGCGTGCTTTGCATGCCATGGTTCGGTTCGGCGACACTCCGAGATGTCCTGCAACCCGGCAGGAAGAGCAACAACAGCCGGCCAAGCGGCGAGATGCTGCTCAGCACCGTCAAGGGATGCGATTCACGCCTCCGAACTCAGGTCGCCGGACAGCCGGCGGAGCAGGCTGCTCCTGAGGCTGCGGAAGGCCATTCACTTCAGGCGCCATCGCGTCGAGGCTCTCCGCTGATGGGGCTGGACGGAGAGCTGGCTGCAGTCTGGATCACGCAGCAAATTGCCGAAGGTCTGCGACATGCGCATGAACGAGGGATTCTGCATCGAGACCTGAAGCCGGCCAATGTGCTGCTGACGTCCGATGGACTTCCGATGATCCTCGACTTTAATCTGTCAGCGCTTCAGCCGGAAGATGTGACAGCCGGCGGGACGCTTCCCTACATGAGCCCGGAACAGATTGAAGCACTCGACTCGCGGGAACGCGTGGATGAACGGTCCGACATCTTTTCGCTGGGTGTTTTGTTCTTCGAACTTCTGACCGGGCAGCGTCCCTTCGCGGATTCGGGCCTCGACCGGCCACAGATGATTCACGAACGCCGCACCGCCGACGTTTCACCGCGCTCACGGCACCGAACTGTCTCAGCAGATACAGATTCGATTGTACGCCGCTGCCTGGCTCCGGACGCTAGTGCACGCTATCAATCAGTTGACGAACTGGTGGAAGATCTTGGTCGTCAGCTGACATCGCGTCCTCTGAAGTTTGCGAAAAACCGTTCGCTCAAAGAACGCGCTCAGAAATGGATCAGACGACATCCCAGGATCACCTCCGTGACGTCTGTCGTTCTGCTGTGTTCTGTGGTTCTGACACTGGGCCTGTTTCAATACACGCGGGTTGCTTCAAGGCTGCGTGCTTCGGAAATGCAGCGATCGGCGGTTGAGCTTCTTCGAGTCGCGCCTGGGTACAAGGCGGAAGCGTTTTCGGCGGTCGTAGGAGATTCGGATCGCAGCAAAGCGGCCCACCAGATTCGCGAGACACTCAGCACTTACAATCCCCTGCTGATGAACCATGAAGTGTCTTCCCCCGAAGTGATTGCGGCCAGAGAAGCGTTGAAGGAACTGCAGAGTCTGGCCGAAACCCTGGACGGCACCACGGAAACGGAATCTTCGGCCGACATTCCCGCAGCCCCCTATCTTCGGGCGCTGAAGCTGGCGAAGAGTCACAGGTTTTCGGAAGCCGCGGAAACTCTTCGGCCCATCGTGCAGGATGATCCGGACCTGTACGAATCCACGTTGCTCCTGGGCATGCTCGCTCGGGCTCAGGACACCGGCGATTCGGCCGAGCCGTTGCTGACCGCTGCACTCGCGCTCAGGCCGGAAGACTTTACTGCGAGAATGCAGCGAGGACTGGGTTACCTGAAGTCCGAACGGTTTGATCTGGCCACGCGGGATTTCGAGGCGGCTCTGAGACTGCGGGAGAACGCCGCAGACGCCTGGTTTGCTCTCGCCCTGGCTCAAACAGGTGCCGGCAAGCTGACTGACGCGCTGTCATCGTATGACAAGGCCATCACCCATCAGTTTCCTGAGACTCGCATTCACTTTGCGAAAGCCGATCTGCTGGATCAGATGGGGCGAGGTAACGACGCGAAAGCCGTACGTGAAGCCGCCCTTCAGCTGACACCGTCCGATGATCGGAGCTGGGTCGCGCGAGGACTGGCGAGACTTCCCGGCGACCCGGAACTGGCGGCCACAGAAATTCGCAAGGCGCTGGAACTGAATCCGGCCTCACACGACGCCTTTCGAAATCTCTCCATGGTTTTGTCGGAGTATCTGAAGCGACCGGAGGAATCCATCAGTGTCCTCGATGAAGCCATTGAACTTCATCCCCAGGACGAATTCCTCTGGGCTGGCCGCGGCGTTCTGTACGCTCGAAAAGGCGACGCAGTGAAGGCCATCGCGGACGCACAGCATGCCGTATCATTGTCGTCGGATGCGTTCCTCAACTACATGGCCGCCTGCATTTATGCTCTCAGCGCGAAAGGGGAGCAGGAAGAAGCTCACCGTCAGGAAGCCTTGAAACTGATTGCGGACAGCCTGAAGAAAGATGCATCGCTCGCGTCATCGATGGCGACAGACCCGGACCTCGCAAACCTTCACGGCGATCAGCGATTTCAGAAACTGCTGGCAGCGGCGAATGCTCTGAATGGCGGCTGATCACGTTGTCCAGCTGAAAAAATTCAACTACTCCCCGCGCATCAATCGTCGCACCGCCTGGCTGACTGACGGCTGACGCATCAGGGATTCACCGACAAGCACGGCTCCGATTCCGGCAGCTCGAAGGCGCAGGATGTCTTCATGAGTTCCGATGCCGCTTTCGCTGACCAGAAGAACATCTCCCGGGACCTGACCTCGCACAATGAAGGTATGCTCCATCGAGGTCACAAAGCTGCGCAGATCACGATTATTGACGCCCAGTAGTTTTGTTCCCGTCTTCATGACTCGCGGGACATTCTCCAGATCGTAAAGTTCGATCAGAACATCCATGCCCAGTTCGCGAGCATACTGATACAGGTCGACCAGTTGTGCATCATCCAGGCATTCCGCGATCAGCAGGATACAGTCGGCTCCCGCAACGCGAGCTTCCAGGACCTGGTAGCGATCGATGATGAATTCCTTCCGCATGACCGGAATACCGACGACCTTTCGAATGGCCTTCAGATAGTCCAGATGTCCCTGAAAGAACTTTTCGTCGGTGAGAATACTCAGGCAGGCAGCGCCGGAAGATTCGTATTCCGTGGCAATGGCGACGGGATCAAAGTCCGGGCGAATCAGTCCGGCGGACGGCGAGGCTTTCTTCACTTCCGCGATCAACGCCGGAGCTTCTGCGGACCTGAGCGTGCTCAGGAATCCTCGGACCGGAGGTGCATCGGCCAGCTGCGATTGCAGAACCTCGAAGGAGACTCTGGCTTTCGCGGCCGCGATGTCCAGACGCTTCTGATCGAGAATCTTGTCCAGTATTGTCGCCATGGAATCAACACCCTTGCCCGATTGAGCCTGTAGGTTCGTCACCAGTCGTCTTGAGTGACCGTTCGCGCGGCCGTGTTACCGAACTCTGACCGCAGGAAGACGCACGATGGCGGAATTGACGGAGCATTGTAAGGAAACAAGCGTGCACGGGACCGTTTTTCCCAGCATCATTTGAGCAGTGGAACATACTATGCTGCAGTTGGCTCGATCGTTCGCTACGATCAGCCGATTCCGCACATGCAGGATTCTGCAGACCATCGAACAATTTCCTCGAACGCCCGGTCATACCCCAATGATTGAAAAGGGAAATCAGCTGCTCCTGCAGATACTGGCTCAGGCCCCTGTTCCGGCCCCTGCGGCAAATCCTGCAAATCCCGACAACCTGTCGGCGGGGCAGATGCTTGCCGGTTTGATGGTTCTGCTGGCGATGAGCGGAAGTCTGATCACGCTTTCGATCTGGCTCGTTCGATTCATGCAGTCGGGAAATGCCCTGCCAGCCGCCGATCGCGGAGTCCTCCGAATACCTCCGATTCTAACTCGCATCACGATTGGCGTTTCCGCCTTCTTCGTTCTGATGGTCGCTTTGGCTCCGAGGGATCCTGACCCAGCAGCACCACCCGTTTCCGTTCCAGCACAGGCACCCGTTCCAGGTCCGGCGCCGGTTCCGGCGGCTGCACAGGACGGGAATGCCGCCTCGCCGGTGGCATCGAATGAAGGACAGGATGCTTCCGCGGCACCTCCCACGGAGCGACTTCCAACCGTTGAAGAACGAATGAGGGAGGCTGCGGGTGAGCCAAAGGATGCTGTCGCAAAGGCCATCGAAAAGGAGGAAGCGGTTGAGCAAATGAAGGACGGAGTCTTGAATACTCTGTTGCTTGACCTGCTGTTGCTGGCCTCACTTGGCCTCGTGATCTGGTTCGTTGGCAAGCAGGAACGAGTCCGTCTGGAAGACGCAGGAACGCTCGCAGCCTCTGAAGAAGCGGCCCTGATGGCGACACCGATGCGATGGAATGACATGGACACGGCGTCTCCGTTTGCAGCACCAGCCTCGCCATTCAGTCTCTCAACTCAAACGGATCCGTGGTCAGCATCATCGTCGACATCGTCAGGCGTTGCTGCACCAGCAAACAGCTCGTTGCCGGATGAACCATTTTCACTGCTGACCGAACTTCGATTTGCCGCCGAGGTGTTCCTGGCGGCCTATCTTCCTACCACACTGCTGCGAATTCTGATCATTAAGCTGATCGAAAACATGACGGGCGAAATGCCGGATCAGCATCCGTTTCTGGAGATCCTTGATGAAGGTGTTGGTCCGGGATTGATGTTTCTGATCTTCCTGATTGCTGTGGTGTTTGCTCCGATTGTCGAAGAACTGCAGTTCCGAGTCGTCATCCTGGGAGGCATCGCACAGCGTGGACGTCCGGTGCTGGCACTGGTGCTGTCATCGCTCCTGTTCGCATTTGCACATGGATATCCGGACTGCTTCGCCCTGATACCGCTCGCAGTCACTCTTGGCTACTGCTATCTGCGGCGACGAAGCTACATCACGGTGATGATCGTGCACTTCCTGTTCAACATGTTCAATATGGGTCTTGCGTTTCTCGCGATGATGTGATCGTTGGCTGGCGAATGAAATGATCGATGTCTGCACTGCCAACGACGTCGGCATTCAGTATCATTCTGAAAGAGGCACGGCATCGCATCAGACACCTGGCTCTGTGGCTTGCCGATGATCGCTGAACTCAAAAGAGGAGCCGTCCATGAAGGGGCGAGTCGAACAGATCCTTGCGCAACTGGGAGTGGAGCATGCGGAATCACTCTGGATCAGCGAAGAGTCTCGGCGATGTCAGGGGCCTTCTCTGGGCGTCACCACTCCAATTGATGGTTCCGCCATTGCGACTCTTTCGTCAGCGACGGGAGAAGACCTGGACCGTGCGATTGCGGCCGCCAGTGATGCATTTCGCCACTGGCGTTCTGTCCCCGGGCCCGTGCGAGGAGAACTGGTACGCAGGTTTGGCGAAGTGCTGCGAAAGCACCAGCTGGCTCTGGCGGAACTGGTAACTCTGGAATGCGGCAAGATCCGGGCAGAAGCCATCGGCGAAGTTCAGGAGATGATCGACATCTGTGACTTTGCCACTGGGCTCAGTCGTCAGCTCTACGGATTGACAATCGCGACGGAGCGTCCCAATCATCGAATGATGGAGCAATGGCATCCGCTTGGCGCGGTGGGAATCATCTCTGCCTTCAATTTTCCTGTCGCCGTCTGGGCATGGAATGCGGCCATTGCGCTGGTGTGCGGCAACTCACTGGTCTGGAAGCCATCAGAAAAGACACCGCTCACGGCCATCGCCTGTCATCGACTGCTGATGCAGGCGGCGGCCGGAATGAAGGATGTGCCTTCCGGATTGAGCACGCTTGTCGTGGGTGATCGCCGGATTGGCGAACTGATGGCTGCGGACCGTCGACTTCCGCTGATCTCCGCGACGGGCAGTGTTCCAATGGGGCTGTCCGTTGCAAAGTCCGTGGCAGGTCGACTCGGCCGATCTCTTCTGGAGCTTGGCGGTAACAACGCCTGCATCGTGACGCCTTCGGCCAGCCTGGATCTGGCCACAAGAGCCATTGTGTTTTCAGCGGTCGGCACCTGTGGTCAGCGATGTACCACGCTGCGAAGACTGATCGTGCATCAGTCGATTGCGGATGAGTTGCTGTCGCGTCTCAAGATCGCATATGCCTCTCTGCCGATCGGCAATCCGCTGGACGACGGTACGCTGATTGGACCGCTGATCGACAATGCGTCGCTGGAAAAGATGCAGGCCGCCATCGGAGAAGCTCGCCACAGCGGCGGTACTGTATTTGGCGGTGAGCGTCTGAATGAGCGCGTTCCCGCCGGCGGATGTTACGTTCGCCCGGCCATTGTGGAACTCGACCGTCACGCAGACATCATGTACCACGAAACGTTTGCCCCCATCCTGTACGTTGTTCGATACTCGACGCTGGAACAGGCGATCGACTGGCAGAACTGCGTTCCTCAGGGGCTTGCTTCATCCATCTTCACAAATGATGTTCGGGAAGCGGAAGTCTTCCTGTCCGCACGAGGCAGTGACTGCGGAATCGCGAACGTGAACATTGGCCCGAGCGGCGCGGAGATTGGTGGTGCCTTCGGTGGTGAAAAAGACACTGGCGGCGGGCGCGAATCCGGGTCCGACAGCTGGAAGGCCTACATGCGTCGTGCGACCAACACGATCAATTATGGCTCCACACTGCCACTGGCTCAGGGAATTCAGTTTGGCTGACGATCGCCAGACGCCGTTTTCCACGCAAATTCCGGCAGGACGCGGTCATTGAGTTTCAGGAATCCCCAGGTTCCGGGATTTCGATACCTCGAAGCAGAGATTTCGTGCGTATACTGGCCCGTTCCGCAGGATTCTGCCATGTAGTTTGTTTTGTCCTTGTGCCTGAGTCTACGAAATGGTTTCTCCTTCTGACCGATCCAGCCGCCGTCCTCGCAAATCCGGACCGGGTCAACCGGGTCCTCGCAAAACAGAAAATCGGCAGCAGAGTCGTGGTCCGTCATCCGGCCCGCCGTCTCGTCAGCGTCGCGCGACGGGACCGCGAGTTCCCGAAGCACGCGGGGCTGCTCCGGTTGTTGTGACCGAGGAAAGTACAGACGACGAATCAGGCCCGACGATTCGCCTTCAGAAGTTTCTGGCGATGGCCGGCGTCGATTCGCGGCGCAACTGCGAAGAGTACATTCGCAATGGGCGAGTCACTGTTGATGGCGAAGTCGTGACCGATCCTGCTCGTTCCGTTTCGGCGGAAGACAGCGATGTGCGTCTGGACTCCGAACGCCTGCGACTCGCGCGGCCGCGATACTTCCTGCTGAACAAACCCAAGGGCGTGTTGTGTACAAACAGCGATCCGGAGGGCCGCACGCGCGCGGTCGACCTGATCCCTGTCACCGATCAGCGTCTTTTCACCGTGGGCCGTCTGGACGAAAACACGGAAGGACTTTTGCTGCTGACGAACGACGGTGATCTGGCTCAGCGCCTGGCTCATCCTCGATTTGAAGTCGTACGCCGATATCGCTGTCAGGTTGCCGGAACACCAAGTCCGGAGACTCTGCATCAGCTTCGCGAAGGCATGTACTTCTCGGAAGGCTTCTTCCGTTTCCGAGGCATTCGAGTTGTCGGACGTCAGGGACGCAGCACGATTCTGGAGCTGGAACTTCAGGAAGGCAAGAACCGCGAAATTCGCCGACTGCTGGCTCGCGTCGGTCACAAGGTCCTCACACTGGAACGAATTGCCTTCGGTCCTCTGCGGCTGGGAACTCTTCCCGTCGGCCGCCATCGCGAGCTGATTCCGGCAGAAGTCAAAGAGCTGAAGCACTTCCTGGAGACCGGCGAACAGTCAGGCCCCCAGCGCAAGAAGGCCTTCGGTTACCGCCCCGGACAGACTCGATCCAAGAAGCGCCGCAAGCCAGCACCGACAGCAGAAAAGAAGAGCACAACAACCGCATCGGGCCGCGGACTCCGAGGCGCCATGCGAATGGGACGCAAGCCGAATTCTTCCCCTGGGGCACCGGCACGAAAAAACCAGCCCAAAGGACGACGTAAAGGTCGTTAATCAAACCCACCAACATCTAACGGAACGGCGCAAGCCCTCCGGTGACGCCAGCCAACCAGGATATACAGGATATATCGGAAGGGCGTCAGCGGCTTGCGACCTTCCGATGGTTTTGGGTGAGAAGCGGCTGAGGACAGCCGCTCTACAGTTAGGCCGACGCCTCGAGTTCCATCAGGCTTTGGCGGAGGTTGCTGAGGAGTTGCGGCAGGTAGAAGGTCTGCACGTGCAGAGGTTCGTCGGGGGAAAACTCCGGCAGGTTGTGGGCGTGTTCTTCGAGATTCGAGGGCGAAATGGCCCAGCCTTCGACGGTGGACCAGCCAAGTACGGCGGTGGCTTCACGACCTTCTCGCCGGATGGTCAGCCATCGGGTGTATTCGTCGGAAAAATCGAACGGCAGAAAGACCTGCTGACCATCCCGAAGCTCCAGCAGCAATCGGAGCCATTCACGCACAAGGGCGATACAGCCTTCAATGGGGCGCTCGGATAATTCCGATTCCACTTCAGGAGCGTCCAGTGTGTTGATATTCATGCCCAGATAGTACGTTTCCCCGGTCCGGGATTCCGTTCCGACCGTGACATCGATCTGATTGTCCGCTGTCAGACGGACTGCTAGTTTTCGCATCGGTTTTCTCTGAAATTTGCCTGCGATCCCATCAGGGCTGATTCGCCACCACATCAGAATAGCGGGATTTTCCAATGGTACGAGTGTTGTGCACTGCTTTGAGTGCGGAGTCTGGTCCTCATTTCAAAATGCTGGCTGATGCCGGGCACGAATGTCATGTTCCCGACCGGTCTCGCGATCTGTGGAACAATGACGTGCTGATTGATGTCCTGAAGGACTATGACGCGGTCATTGCCGGTTCGGAACCGTATCCTGCGAAGGTCATCGCCGCCCTTCCGAAGCTCCGCGTGCTGGCTCGGGCCGGCGTCGGCTTTGATGCGATCAACCTGAAGGCCTGCGACGACGCGAGGATCGTGGTCGCGACAACTCCCGGATGCAACCACCACGCGGTGGCCGAACATGCGATTGCCATGCTGATGGCTCTGGGACGCGGGTTTCCGGCTTTGGATCAGGAAGTCCGTCGAGGCGAATGGAAGCGAGTCGCGTATCCTCGGATCTCCGAATGCACTCTGGGGCTTATCGGGCTCGGACGCATCGGTCAGGCCACGGCAACACGCGGCCTCGGTCTTGGCATGAAAGTCATTGCCTTCGATCCGTTTGCACCAGCAGAATTCGTCAGCAAGCATGGTATCACGCTTGTCTCACTGGAAGAGCTTCTGAAGCAGTCGGACTTCGTGTCACTGCATTCTCCGGCCACACCGGAAACGAAGCACATGATCAACGAGAAGACGATCGGCCTGATGAAAAAGTCTGCTGTGATCATCAACACGGCTCGCGGACCGCTGATCGATGAGAATGCTCTGATTCATGCTCTGCAGACGGGACGCATTCGAGCCGCCGGGCTGGACGTCTTTGAAACGGAGCCGCTGCCGCTGAGCAGTCCTCTGATCGGCATGCCCAACGTCCTGCTGGCTCCTCATGTCGCTGGCCTGGACAATGAATCTCACGATGCGACGTGGGCTCTGGGGGCCGAGATCATCATGAAACTGCATCGAGGCGAATGGCCTGGCGAGTGTATTCAGAATCTGAAGGGCGTGACGGGCTGGAAGTGGTAGAGGAGTCTGCGGGTGCAAAACAACTCTGGCGAGTTCCACTACGGGTTTTGGTAGAAGTTTTGGTCCGGGAGTGTGAGATGCGTCTGGCAACCCGTGTCGTGTGCTTCGGCTTTGCTGTTGCGTGGTGTCTGTTTGGAGCGGGGCTGCGTCCGTCGTGTCTGGGTCAGGATGCTCAGCGACCGAACTTCATCGTCATCAGTATTGATGACCTGGGATATGCGGACATCGGTGCTTTTGGATCGACGCTGAATCAGACTCCGAACATCGACCGCATGGCCGCCGAAGGGAAGCGATTGACTTCCTTCTACGCGGCTCCGGTTTGTTCGCCTTCGCGAACGGCGCTGATGACGGGATGTTATCCCAAGCGAGCCCTTCCGATTCCGAGCGTGTTGTTTCCCGGCGCGGCTGTTGGCGTCCATCCGGAAGAAGTGACCGTTGCGGAAGTTCTGAAGGCGGCCGGCTATCGAACCGCGTGCATTGGCAAATGGCATCTGGGAGATCAGGCTCCGTTTCTTCCGACAGCTCAGGGTTTTGATTACTACCTGGGAATTCCGTATTCGAATGACATGGGCACCGCGGCTGAAGGTTCCAAGAGCGATCTTGGAGCCCCGATTCCTCAGCCGAAGCAGGATCCCACGGCAAAGAACGACAAGACGCCGGCACCCGTTGATGAAACAGGACTGCGAGGAAATCAACAGCCTTCGTTGCCACTGGTCGAGAATACTCGCGTCATCGGCACAGTGGCTCAGGATCAGCAGCAGGCCATTGTTGAAACGTACACGACGGCCGCAGTGAAGTTTCTGAATGAGAACAAAGATCAGTCGTTCTTTCTGTATCTTCCTCATAACGCCGTTCACTTCCCGTTGTATCCGGGAAAGAACTGGGTTGGCAAATCCGGAAATGGACTCTACAGCGACTGGATTGCGGAAGTTGACGACAGTGTTGGCACCATTTTGAACACCGTGCGATCGCTGGGGCTCGATCGAAAGACGCTTGTGATCTTCACATCGGATAACGGCGGAACCCCTCGAGCGGACAACAAGCCGCTTCGAGGTCACAAAGGAAGCACGTGGGAAGGCGGCATGCGAGTCCCCACGATTGCGTGGTGGCCGGGAACGATTCCGGCAGGCACATCGTCAGACGCCATCACTGGAATGATGGACGTGCTGCCGACGTTTGCGAACCTTTCCGGTTCTCGCCTGGACACATCTCGTCGCATTGATGGAATTGATCTGAGCGGATTGCTGAAGAGCGAAGAGGGAGCTGCGGGGCACGAGACGTTCTATTTCTTTCATGGTCTGAATCTGCAGGCCGTCAGGCAGGGACCGTGGAAGCTGATGCTTCCGGCTCCGGCGGGCAACCAGAATCCGGAAGCGAAGAAGAACGCTGCATCGAATAACCAAAAGGGGGTGTCGAAAAGCAGCGAAGCAGGATCAGGCGATGTCGGAGCCCCGGAATCAAAAGCCGGGAAGAAGAACGGTCCGAAGAAAGTTGCGAAGAACGTCGGAGCCGACGAGAAGGCCGGCCCGCAGCTCTACAACCTTGAAGCGGATGTTTCAGAATCCACGAACGTTGCCGATGCCAACCCGGACGTCGTGGCCGCACTCCTGAAGCTGGCCGCGGAAATGGACGATGATCTTGGGCAAACCGGCAAGGGACCTGGAGTTCGACCACTGGGTCGAGTCACCTCGCCGGAGCCGTTTATCCGAACTGACGGAACGATCCGTCCGGATGCTCGGTGATTCCTGCGGTGATGCCTGCCTGTTCGGCTCTGCGGGAATCATGGTGGGCAATGATGGCACGAATCACTTACACTGTGTGAACGCAGCAGGCAGGCCAATCAGGGGATTGACATCCCCCGCTCGCCTTGAGTCGGCAAGTTTTAGTTCAGGGTTTCGGATGTTCTCCACGTTTGCCTTCTGGTGCATCGTCGGTTTTGTCATCGGCGGAATTCCGTTTGGATATCTGGCAGGGCGGATCGTCCTGAAGGATGACATCCGCAAGTATGGCAGCGGAAACATTGGCGCGACGAACACCTGGAGAACGCTGGGCTGGAAATGCGGCGTCATCGTTCTGATCCTGGATGCTCTCAAGGGGCTTCTTCCGACTTTACTGTCTGCACAGTTCACTGCGGAAGGATTCGACACAGCGAAGATCGAACCTCTGCAAGTGGCCACGGGACTGTGTGCGATTGCCGGGCACATGTTTCCGATCTGGCTTTCGTTTCGAGGCGGCAAGGGCGTTGCGACCGCATTGGGTGTGGTACTTGTGCTGGCTCCGATCGCGAGTGCTGCGGCGTTCGGAATTTTTCTGATATCACTCGGCGTCTGGAAGATGGTCTCGCTGTCTTCAATATTGTCGGCCACAACGTTCTCTGTGGTCTATTTTGTCTTGCGCCGAGGAAGCGAACTGGGAGGATCATCGCTGCCGATGACATTGTTTGCGATCGTTGTCCCGGCGTTGATTGTTTGGCGTCATCGATCCAACATTGTTCGCATTGTTCAGGGGTCCGAACGAAAGATCTCCGGCAACAAGGCTGCAGAAGACAGAAAGCAGGAATCATGAAGATCAGTGCGACGTTTTTCGGCGTCAGGCGACTGCACGTGACATCCTCAAAGGCTGCACTCTGCGTCCTGGCCGTGGCCGTGATGCTGGCTGCAACGACTGGAGTTCGTGGTGGCGACATTCCCGCTGTGGGCGCAAAATTCTCCGCGAAAGACTCACTGAAGCTGGATGCAGACAGCCTTGCCGATGCTCAGGACTGTCTGAAAGGGCTGCGATGGACGCCTGGGGATTTCCAGGTCATCTGTGAGGCAGCGCAGGGGGATCGTGGTGACCTGCTGGTTCGTTTTCCCACGCCGATGCCATCTGGTGATACGATTAACGACAATGTCTCGATGGAATGGTATGTGGCTCGGGATGAGAACAAACAACCCAGGACCGCGCGTTGTGTCGTGGTCGTGCACGAATCTGGTCGAGGCATGACGGTGGGGCGAATCTTTGCTCGTGGCTTGCAGTCTCAGGGGCTTCATACCTTTCTGATTCACCTTCCCGGCTATGGGGCTCGTCGAACACCGCGAGCGGACCAGCCGGAGCAGATTCTGAACGGCATGCAGCAGGCAGTTTGTGACGTTCGGCGAGCCAGAGATGCGGTCGTGTGCCTGCCGCTGATCGATTCGAGTGTTGTGGGGATTCAGGGCACGAGTCTCGGCGGATTCATCACGGCCACGACCGGCGGCCTGGATGACGGTTATGGAGGTGTCTTCATTCTGCTGGCGGGTGGAAATCTTCACGACGTTGTTTTGCAGGGGAAGAAGGACGCCGCCAAGGTCCGGGAAAAGCTGGAAGCGATTGGCGTCACCGGCGACAAGATCCGCGAACTGGCTCGACCGGTGGAACCGCTGCGAGTGGCGCATCGGCTTCGTCCCGAAACAACATGGCTGTACAGTGGCAAGTACGATGATGTGGTTCCGCCGGAATGTTCGTTCGCACTGGCCAAAGCCGCATCGCTGCCATCAGGCCATCACATCGAGCTGCCCGCCGATCATTATTCCGGCGTCGTGTTTCTTCCTGCGGTCATTGCCGAAATTGGGCAGAAAATGAATACGCTGGGGGAGAAATAGGTTTTCGGTGTTCGGTTTTCGGTGTGGCGAGGGTCGAGTAGGTGCCGCTTGCCGAGCGGCACATCGCGGCATTGCCGCGACCAGCGACCTGATGAGTTTCCATTGGATTACTGGTGGCCGTGGAAAAACCGCATCATGGGGGCTTGCGCCATGGAACGAGTGGCTTAGGCATCATGCGGATGCGAGAACGAGGTTCGCCTGACGGCGAAAGTCTCGCCCGGCAGGCGAGACCTACAGTAGGTGCCG
>CAZIGZ010000014.1:0-64439 GCA_964538835.1 uncultured Chitinophaga sp.
GGCCGCGGCGAGTCATGCTTTGGATGTGAGTGACTTTGGCATCAAGTGCATGCGAGATGAGGTTCGCCTGACGGCGAAAGTCTCGCCCGGCAGGCGAGACCTACGGCGGCTCGACACTGGCATTGCCAGGCGGGCGTCGCTGGGGCATACTTCGTCATCGCTGACATTGACGAAGGCACCTGCACAGTGCCGGGTCAGCCACGAGGCTTCACTCACACCGGCGATTCAGACGACCCTTCGCGGGAAAGTAACGTGTCTTCTCCACTGAATCAGATTCAGGTTTCCGCCTGCAACAGTACTCCGGGAACAGTTCCCGTGTTCAATTGTCTTGTCATCCTGCGGCGCAGTGAAGATGGGCGAAGGCTGCACGGACGGATCGCGAATCTCGCGGGTATGACCGCTGAATCCTCCAGCGAGCGGGACCTGCTGATGCAGTTGACTCGACGATTCAAAGAACACCTGCAGGCCAGTCTGAAGAACGACCAGACTGTCACGTGGATTGATCCTCCTGAATCACCTCAGGATGGAGAACAGCTCCGATACATTCCTGTCCATCTGTGACCAGGCAACGAGCCCTGCCGTCTCAGGAATCATCGCTTTCGCTCGTTACCGTTGCATTTACTCTTGCCAACCGTCAACCGCAGACTGAAACCAAAACCATGGCCCCGACAACCTTGTCCAGTCGTCAGAGACTTGTGAAGACTCGCATCATTGCCACCATTGGCCCGGCGAGTGAATCCGTAGAGGTCCTGCGGGAGCTTGTGGCATCAGGTGTGGACGTCTTCCGTCTGAATTTTGCTCATGGAAGTCATGCGTGGCTTTCGGAACTGGTGCGCAAGATTCGTCAGGTGTCAACGGAGCTGGACTGCCCCGTCGGTATTCTTGGCGACCTGTCCGGACCCAAGATTCGACTGGGGGAAGTCAAGGGTGGAGAGACCTACTGCGCAGAAGGCGCGACCTTTCGTTTTGTGCGCGGCATGGATGGAAGTGAGGAGACGGATCTGACCTGCACGTATGAGCCGCTGATCGATGACGTGCGTCCTGGTGACAAAGTGCTGCTGGCCGATGGTACAGTAGCCATGGTGGTGATCGAGAAGGATCCGGAACGGAAATGGGCCAAATGTCTGGTGGTTCAGCCAGGCAGGATTCGAAGTCGTCAGGGCGTGAATCTTCCCGGCGTTGCACTCAGTACTCCAAGTGTCACAGAGAAAGATCGTAAAGACCTCGAATGGGCGCTGCAGCATCAGCTGGACTTCATTGGCCTGAGCTTTGTTCGTCAGGCCGCGGACATTGTTCATCTTCAGAAACTGATTGAGTCGCATCATCCGAAGGTGACTCCGCTGATTGTTGCGAAGATTGAGAAGACCGAAGCGATCGACGACCTCGACAACATCCTGCACGTCACGGATGCCGTGATGGTGGCTCGCGGTGATCTGGGGGTCGAAGCGGAGATTAGTCGTGTTCCGATTCTTCAGAAGCGAATCATTCAGCGATGCAACGAGCTGCGAATTCCTGTCATTACGGCGACTCAGATGCTGGACAGTATGCAGTCGAACGATCTGCCGACCCGTGCAGAAGTCACTGACGTCGCCAACGCCGTGATTGACGGAACGGATGCTGTGATGCTGTCCGGCGAAACCGCCATCGGGGTTCATCCGGTGCAGTGCGTACGAATGATGGATCGTATTGCTGCGGAAGCCGAACCGTATGTCAGTACGATTACTCCGGCGGAGATTCGCGATGAAGAATCACGCCGAGCGCGTCCGGTGACTGAAGCCGTGACACGCGGAGCCATTGCCGCCGCGGAGTATCTGAAGGCGGACCTGATCGTCGTTGCGACCGTGACCGGTCGAACCGCGCTGGCGCTTTCGCGGCTGCGAGGACGTGTGCCGATTCTGGCCTTCACCGATCGCGAAGACGTGGCTCGACGAATGTGTCTGTACTGGGGTGTTACCGCGATTCTGAATCGGTCCGTGCAGCAATCCGCCGATGCGCTGCTGAAGTATGTCATTCCCTGGGGCCAGCGTAACGGCATTCTTCAGTCTGGCAGCAAACTGATCATCGTGGGACACACGGCATGGCTCGGGGAAACTCACGATTTGATGATGGTGCACGTGATTCCATAGTAGTCGTCAGTCAACTGAAAACTGAAAACTACTTCGGCGGCCGGATGTGAGCGAAGCGTTTGCGGAAGGCTTCGGTATCGGATTTGGTGGTCGCCCAGAGGAAGAGCTTACCCGCTTCATCCGCGCGGATATCGAAGCCCAGTTCGTACTTTTCGCCGATCGACGACAACAGTCGGAAGGGCGAGAGTTTCTCATTGCGAGTATACAGGATCTTTTCGAGATCTTTGTTTTCTGCTGCGAGCGAATGAGTTGACAGAAACAGGGGCACGGCAAGTTTTTCGGCAACGGCGTTCAGCAGCGTGGAAAGTTCAGCCTCTTCCGTTTCGATGGGGATCGCCTTAAGCCAGGCTGGCAGGACATCGACCGTGGCTTCTTTGGTCTTCCAGCCGACTGGCCAGAGATTGCTGGCTTCGTTGCCCGCGTCGACTTCGATGTCGACCGCTCCAGAACGATTCAGGACCGGGCGAAACCCAAGGCCATACTGAGCAAGCACGATCGCCAGTGCGGTCCCTTTGCTGAAACCGTTGAGCTCCAGTAACTTCGGGGCGGACGCCGGACGTTCGCTCAGAGAAATCTCATAGGCGGCATCGGTAAATCGCACCTTCATGCCATCCGGAAGTTCGAGTTCCTTGAGAGTCACGAGAGGCGACGACAGGCTGACGGGCTTCGCGACCAGTTCGCTCAAGTCCGTGGACAGTTTCTGAAACTCCTCTTCCGAAAGGCCCCAGCGAGGATTTGAACGAGGTGGTCCGCTGAGTCCGTGCGACTTCAGTTCATCAAGCAGCTTCTGAAGTTGTTCCCCGTCTGCGGTGGTAAAGTCCTGGCCTTTCAGTTTGAGTGACCCATCATTCGAAAGACCGCCAATCAGGTGAATGACCTGACGCCCGTTTTCGTCCTTCTCTTCGACACGCAGTTTTTCACCACGATTGGCTTCTCGAAATCGTGGTGTGTACCCGATGTCCTGAAAGACTCGCCCCCATTCCTGCGCCTTGACGCGATAAGAAGGCAGAGGCTGAATCAGAACCTCAATCTCAAGCGAATACGATTTCTTCGATCCTGTTTGAGCTAACAGGGATTGGCATTGAACGAGGCAAAGCAGAGCCACGCAGAACAGTCGATGCCGCACGTTCATTCTCCGAAAGATAACAGGGTCGCAACGAGCGGAATGAGACCATTTTCAGGGGGAAATTGACAAGACAGGAATTTCACCTGGCGAATCCGCGACAATCCGAGTAGAAGTCTCCGCCGTCGCTTCAGTGTCCACAGGATCGCCCATCTTCCGCAGATTGTTCTGAGTCCCAACGTGAATCGCCGTCAACGACTTTCCAACGACACGCAGACAGGAGCGCTAAGCCTGCTGGTGGCTGGGTTGTTAAGTCTTCAGGTCTGGCTGGCATTTACGGATTCACTTTTGTGGGCACAGTTCTGGCCTGAAGACATCCACGAGCGAGTGGTGCGATGGCTTGGAGGAAGTCTTCAGAAGCGACCACCTGCTGCGACGATTGTGGAACTCGGATGGGCCAGTGTCTTTGTTCGAATTCTGGTCAGCGGATTTGTGGTTTGGATCGTAAGTCGGGCGATTTCCCGCCTCGCGTCGAACCGGACGTCTCGAACGATCAAACATTCCGAAGGTCCATCGAAGAGTTCGAGAGCTTTGCGGTCACAGTCACGGGCGTTCTTCCTGTTGAGCGGCAGCTGGCTTGGATTGTGGCTGATCGCTCCGATGCTGCCTGTTGCCGGCATCAGTTCGTTTTTGGTCCTTGCAACTCCGATATGGCTTGCCGTCAGCGCGGCGATGGCGCTGGAATGGCTGCTTGACCGGGGTTCGTGCAACAATCAGACGGGCGAGGATAAGGAGACAGGGGATCCATTGAACCCGAATGAGAATGACGCTCGCACGCGTCGCTGGACGGTGGCGGTTGTTTTGCTGGCGATGCTGTGCTGGCAAGCCACTTCATTCTGGATGAACAAGCAGTTGTACGATGGCCTCCTGGTACCTCATGGTGATTCCGCGATGTACGAAGAGCATCTGTGGAACGTCTGGCACGGCAAAGGGTTCCGAAGTTACCTGGACCAGGGTTTGTTCCTTGGAGAGCATATCCAGGTGATTCATCTGCTGCTTCTTCCGCTTCACATGCTTTGGCCGTCGTATCTGATGATGGAGTTGTGTGCGTCTGGCTGCCTGGCACTGTGCTGCCTTCCGATTTATTCCATGGCCTTGCGGCATTCCGGCAGCCCGCGAGCCGCGATGTGGCTGGCGCTCGCGTGGCTGGCGTACTTTCCGATGCACTATC
Organism: uncultured Chitinophaga sp.; assembly: GCA_964538835.1. Taxonomy (GTDB): domain Bacteria; phylum Planctomycetota; class Planctomycetia; order Planctomycetales; family Planctomycetaceae; genus SXXK01. The sequence goes on from CAZIGZ010000014.1 coordinate 4,421, forward strand.
TGGACATCGCGATTGATCTGAAGACTTTGCGGCCCAGTTGTTACGGACTTCCGTTTTTGTTCTGGGGCATTGATCTGGGTGAACGCGGACGATGGAAAGGCAGCGTGGCGTGTCTGCTGGTTGCACTTTTGACTCAGGAGGACTTCGCACTGATCACCGGATCGATTGGCATGGTCTTTGTGCTGCTGGCCTGGAAGAAGGCAGCGACTGACTCCCTGATGCGCGATCAGCGACGATGGGGAGCGGGAGTTTTTGTCGGATCAGTGCTGTGGGTTCTTGCAGCGGTGCTTGTCGTGATTCCGGCGTTCCGTGGCGGAGAAGTCGTGCACTACAGTCGTTACTTCGGCGATCTGGGCAACAGTCCTGGTGATCTTGTCCGGACGGCCCTGACGAATCCCGGCAAGGTGATGAGCCTCTTCCTGAGCCAGCGAACACTGGTGTATGTGATTGTCCTTTCCGCACCGCTTGCGTTTCTCTCGTTCCGGCGTCCAGTGTATCTGCTGGGAGGACTGGCGACGTTCGGGATGCTGAGTCTGATCCAGCTTGGCAACGGACCGGGGGAACAAACCGGCGGGCTGCCACCTGTTCCCTATCACCACTTCCATGCGCCTCTGCTGCCGGTGGTCTTCTGGGCTGCGGCCGCGTCACTGGCTGTGGTTGGTACGATCAACGCTGATCGCCGAGCGAGGCTGGCTTTTTTCTGTGCGGCGTTCACAGGAGTCACAGGTTCACTGATGCCCACAGGAGCGACATTCTGGTCGACGGCTTCACCATTTGGCTGGCGCAATCTGTACGTTCCGGGACCGCGGGCAGAAGCACTGGAGCGGGTCCTGAGCACGATTCCGATGACGGCTCGCGTTGCCTCCACTGACTTCGTGCATACTCGGCTGACGCACTTTGAACGCTCGTACGATTACAGCGACTATCCTCGAGCCGTCAACGACTACAAGCCAGGTGTTCCGCCGGATACCGATTACATCATCATCGATACGACTCATCGCTATAGCACCGTTCGATCCCTCGCCGACGTGCGTGAGCTGCGGGAAGAACCGGACCAATGGGAAGTGCTGCCGGATGAAACTGGTGGTCTGTTGATTGTGCTGAAACGACGCAGCGGTCGGTGAAGTTCAGCGTGAAGATGGTGTGAGCGGTAATGTTCGAAGCAACGTTATTGCAGTTCGGTCAGTGATGTGTTGATTTTTCGAAGTTCTTCAACGGGGATTTTGATGACTCTGCGATCGTAGGTTATCAGTCCGTTGATTTCGCCCTCGACATCCGTGGTCTGAGTATAGACACCGGCGGCAATGCCCATGTCCGACAGTGTGTTTAAGCGGCTGATCGAATCCCGGTACCGTGCCTGATAGTCTTCAATGGTTTTGGGGAGATCTCCGTAACCCCAGTTCCGATCACTGTCGGCCCAGAGATGACCTGGCACAGGCCAGCCATGGCCGCCAAATTCACCAACGACCTGAACGTACTTCCTGAGCCGGCCATCGCCAAAAGGAAACGATGGATGGGGGTAGCTGTGTTCGTCAGCCACGTCACCCACAGGCCAGAAGTTTCCGCCGCTTGCGACATTGACGAGTCTTGAGGGATCACGCTTCACGAGCCATTGACCGACTTCCATGGTGCGATGCTGGCCCCAGGCTTCGTTGAAAGGAACCCACATGACGATGGATGGCGCGTCTTCCAGATGGCGGATCATTCCATCAAGTTCTGTCATGTATTGCGCGTGGTCTTCATCGGACCATTGAGCATCTGTCGGGCTGTGAGCCAGACGAATCCAGGGCGGACTGATGTGAGCACTCGGCTGGTCCTGCCAGACCATGATTCCGAGTCGATCGCAGTGATAGTAGAAGCGACGGGGCTCCACCTTGATGTGTTTGCGGATCATGTTGAAGCCTGCCGCTTTCGCAAATTCAATGTCGCTCAGCAGTGCCTCATCGGATGGCGGAGTCAGAAGGCCGTCTGGCCACCAGCCCTGGTCCAGAGGTCCAAGATGGAAAATGGTTTTGAAGTTAAGAGTGAGATCCCAGTGATTGAAAATATCCTTCTGACGAGCCACCTTGCGGATCCCGAAGTAGCTTTTCACAGAGTCCAGCACATTACCATCAGCATCAAGTAGTTCGACCTGAACGCCATAGAGATGAGGCGACGCCGGAGACCACAGTTTTGGCTGATCGACTTTGAAGAGCACCGACACGGTGGAATCGGCATTGTTCGCTGATGTGCTGGCCGTCGCCGTTGGTCCGTCCTCCACAACGCATCGCAGCTGATAAATGCCTGGTCTGTTCAGCGTTGCCGTGATAGTCATGTCGCCAGCGATCGTGCGAGTTTCGAAATTCAGGTCATCGATCGAAACGTCTGGAACCTGCTCCAGCCAGACCGTTTGCCAGATCCCGGAGACACGTGTGTACCAGATTCCGTGAGGACGCAGATGCTGCTTTCCTCGCAGTTGAGCCCCATCCGTACTGTCTTCGACTCGCACCACCAGTTCATTCGCCCCCGGCTTCAGGGCGCTGGAAACGTCGAACGAGAACGGCAGATTGCCACCGACGTGCTGACCAGCCTTCTGGCCGTTGACAAAGACCTCGCAGCGGTAATCCACAGCTTCAAAGTTCAGAAGCGTGCGGAGCCCAGGCTTTGGAGTAACATTGAACGACCGGTGGTACCACAGAGCCTGATCGGGATGGAGGTGACGCTGAACACCGGACAGGCGAGATTCGATGGAGAACGGGACCAGGATTTTTCCAGTCCAGGAGGAAGGAACCTCTCTGACGCTGATGTCGGTGACTGCGTAGTCCCAAAGCCCATTCAGGCACGTCCATTCAGGACGTTCGAGCTGGGGGCGAGGATATTCTGTCCATGCGTTTTCCGGTGTGACCTGTTCGCCCCAGACGGTCGTCAGCTTTGTCTGAAACGGAACGTCGGGCCCCCGAGGCACGGGAAGTTTTGGGATGTTGTCCGCATCAATCACATGCACATCAATAAACTGGCCGCCGGTGGTTTGATGACAATGGACCGCCAGAAGATTGCTTCCTTCGACAAGGGCTTTGGCATCGTCTTCGGACAGCGGGACGACCCTGTATTCTGTCGTCCACCGCTTCAGGTCAGCGACCTTTTGGCCGTTGATGTAGACCTGGGTGTCTTCGTCGTGATGAATGTACAGGGCGGGTTTTTTCGGGATCGAAGAAAGCTCCACCGACCGGCGCAACCAGATGTCGTTTGACCTCCATTCTGTGTTGACTCGGGACCCCGGTGTTGAAGGGTCGCCAAAACCGCCAGGAGCGGAATTCCAGGAAGAGTCGTCAAAAGCCTCTAAAAACCAACCGTCCGAAGGCGTCTGGAGCACAAATCGCCATGGTCCGTCGGGCGAATCATCCGCGTGAACGCAGAGAAAACACTGAAAAAACGCGAAAAGGGCGTAAAGGCATCGCATGGCGTGGTTTCGGCAATCGCAAAAACAGTTGCAGATCCGGTGGGCAGGAACCGGTAAGCTGTACGCACGAAAACCTGAAAAATCAATCAACCGCGTTCGCCAGGGCGATAAGACGACTCGATGTGCATCGGCAAAATCCGCTATTCTGCGGCAGTAATTGCCGGAGAACCAGAAACAGTCAAATCTGGCGGTTGTTGGTTCAGAGGATGTTCCTCGTCTCCTTCCCGGATTTCTCTGTTTCAACAGGTGTACGGACCTTTTGCTCAATCTGTTGTAACGGTTATTCCGACTGAATGAGGTGATGCAATAGAGCCATGCCGGGATTCCCTGCGCGTAGGCTGGTGAGTCTGAAAAGACGCCTGCCGAATGCGAGGGAGAAGGGGCGGAATGGTGCATCACGCGGAGGCAACTCCGTGAGGGAGGCAGTCGCTGGGAATCCGCAATTCGCCAGGCCTGCTGACGCAGCGAACTCAGGTGAATCGAAGCGTTCAGTTTTTAGATTGTTCTTCAGAATCAGGTACCTCGAACATGCTCCTGAACACATGGCTTTCTTTTGCTCGTCGTCAGCTCACTGCCAGAAATCCACGACGCGGACATCGTCTGACGGCGAACCGGACGACTCGACTGGAGCAGCTGGAAGAGCGACTGGTCCTGAGCGTTAATGCCCTGGTGATCAACCCTGACAATCAGGCACTGTTTACGAATGCCGCGGGGGGCATTGAAATCGACAACGCCGACATGGTTGGCAAAGACGCGCTGGTGATCGAAGGGATCACAATTTCCGCGACGTCCGGCGATGCCATTTCCATTGACCTGTCCAACATGGCACTTCAGCGCCTGGCCATCGAATCGGTGACCGTGAGCCAGTTCATCACGACAGGGATCGACCTGGACCTGTTGAACGTCACCAGTCTTGCGTCTGTTGCGATTGAAGACGTAACGATCACCGGAACAGCGCGAGCGGTGGACCTGAATTTCAACAACACCGATCCCGGAGCGCTTACCATTGAAGACAGCGTGCTTCCGGGCATCGTGGTGACTGCCACGGGCGGGGCCGACATTTCCAACGGCTTGATTACTGAGAACCGAATCGTTACAGGCAGCAACGTTGAAGGTGTGGTTCTGAATGTTGTCAGCACAGCAGGATCGATCAGTACAGCCAACGGTTTCCGGATTATCAATAACAGCCGGATTCAGACTCTGAATCGTGACGCGGTTCAGGTGAATGCGACCGGCTATGTCGACGCGGGAACGAATCTTCCAGCTTCGAAGCTGGATGGCCTTGTGGTGATGAACAACACGGTCGGCACATCGGAAGGGGCCAATGTCAGCTTCCGTGCCGAAGGTGATACGTTCGTTCAGCCGTTCAGGCTGTCCAACAATTCGAACAACGGCGAGTTGCTTCAGACATTTGTGTTTGACCTGTCCGGCATTGGACTTCAGTTCGATCCGGATACCGTCACCGGCAAACCGTTCACTCCACTGGCTGGCAGCGGCACTGCGACTGGAGTGGCCAGCAGTGTGCTCAGCAACAATAACCAGACTCTGACGGTCACGTTTACAGACTTCAATCCTGGAGAAACGCTGCAGTTCGTTCTGGACATCGACCTCGCGGGGGGGACTCCTGCTTCGATCTTTGGCAACCAGCTGATTGGTGCAGACGTTGCCTTTAATTTCACCGGGAACAAATCTGTCGCAGGTCAGATGGCTGGTGACCCTAACGCGGTTTCCGCTTCACAATTTCTTCTTGGTCCAGGAACGGCAGGAAGCAATCACGGCATTCAGGTGAACGCTCAGGCTCTGCCAGTCACCAACGTAAAGATCAACAACAACGTTGTGACAGGAGCCCCCGGCCACGGCATCTTCCTGAATACACGGACGTACAGCGACATTACGGGCGAAATCATTGGAAACCAGGTTTCAGGTTCCGGCCGTGACGGTATTCGAGTCGCGATGTCTGACAGTAACTTCTTTGGAAGTCTTGATAACAACACGATCGCGAACAACGGTGCCAACGGGATTTCTCTGCTGCCTTCGGTGACTCGCTCAGGCCTTGTTCAGCAGGCCACAACGGGCCGAGTTGGAAGTCCGATTGTCATTACATCCTCCAACCACGGTCTTCAGACCGGGGATCGGGTGATGCTGCAGGGGCTGGTGAACCACGACGCCGCTGTGAACTTCCCGGGTAACGGACTGTTTACTGTTACAAAGCTGACAAACAATACCTTCTCGCTGCTGGGTACTGATGTCAACGTCACTGGAGCGCTGTATGCCGGTGGTGGTGCGTGGTACGTGCCGGACTTCCGTGGCGGCGGTACCGATCAGAACAGTGCACGAGGCTTTGTGCAGATTGACCTGAAGGCGGATGCCACTCCAAAGGCCATCACCGGCGCATCGAACACCGCCAGCATCGACATTACCTCAGCGGCTCACGGACTGAAGACGGGTGACCGAGTTCGAATTACGGGCGTTCAGGGGAACACCGCTGCAAACGGAACGTTCACCGTCACCGTCATTGACGCGAACACGTTCCGCCTGAAAGGTGTGGCCGGAACAGGAGCCTACACTGTCGGCGGCACATGGATTCCACTGACGGACACTGCAGCAAACGGGGATAAGGTTCGACAGGGGATTTCCGGAAACTCGATCACTGGCAATAAAGGTGCCGGGGTCTATGCGAGTGCCGAAGTGGGTTCGACCATTCGAGCCGACATTACTCGAAACACGATCTCGCTGAATGAATCTGTCGGTGTGAATTTCATTTCGCACAGCTTCGGACTAGGCACCAGTCTTCCTCTGAACCCAGCCAACCCGGCCGCACTTCCGGGTGCTCAGGATCTGGGTTTTGAAGTCAACATCGGAACTGAGTCAAACGGCCTTGGGAACATTTCCGGCAACGGCAACACGCTGCATCAGAACTCAGGTGCGGGCGTTTCGCTGCAGGCACTGGACTACGGCACGGGTGCATTTGAACTTTGGAACAATAACATCTCATCAACACTGGACGACAACTCAACGGCGACGCCATATGCAGGCGACGGCGTTTTCGTTCGACTGGATGATGATCGCATTGCCTCTGAATCGGTGGCGATTCTTCAGCGTTCCGTCATCAAGAACAACGTCATTGGTGTGGATAACCTTGGTAACGCCGGAAACGGTCTGTTCTTCGCAATGACACAGCGAACCAAGATCCAGAACCTCGAAGTTGTGAGCAACACTTTCCTCAACAGCGGCAAAGACGGATTCCACTTCGAACGATCCGAAGACGGTCGTTTGAATGCGGTGTTGTTTCAGAAGAATCGTTCCACCAACAATGCCGGAGATGGCTTCGATCTGTTTGCGAAGAACACATCGACCGACAGTCTGGACTTCAACATCAATGACAACTTCATTGAAGACAACGGCCAGTACGGTCTTCGCATTGATGTCCAGGCGGACGCCAGCATCACGGTTGAGTTCAACAATAACTCCGTGAAGCGAAACGGTGGAAGTGCGACACCAAACGGATACCACCCGAATGACAACGTCGCCGGTTCATTCGGTAAGGCAGGTGGTATTGGCATTCATGCGTTCCAGAACGTGTCTGTGTTCTTCTCCGCTGACCAGACGGTCATCAGTGAGAATATCGGTGACGGATTCAGCGTCGACGAATCGTTCTTCTTCGACACACTTCGTTTGAACGCGACGTTCACAAATTCGAAGCTCAACAACAACACGCTGACGGGCTTCCGGAGCAATGGGACGACCTTCGGCACGCTCTCCTGGTTCAATACTCAGTTCAATAACAACGGGGAAGACGGGGCAAGAATTATCTCCGTTGAAGATAAGACTGACCCGTTTGACCGACGAGTAGGTGGGATGGACATCGACGTGATTGCTCTTCGCAGCACGTTCGACGGCAACGCCCAGAGTGGTCTGCAACTCGGGCAGGGTACTCATGCCAAACTGGGTGATGGTACCGTCCTGAACGCGAACTCGTTTAGCTACAACGTCGCTGAAGACGGACTGAAGATTACTCAGGCCGCTGGCCCGTATCTGGCCAACGCTGGTCGACGACGCACGATCATCGCAGACCAGAACTACTTCGTCGGCAACGGCGGAGACGGGGTCGACATCGGTCACTTCACCGTACAGGAAGCAATTGGCCAGATCGAAGTTCTGAACAATGGTCAGCAGAACGGCAGTGCAGCGGATGGCGAGGTTGGCAACCCGGAACATGGCGACGAAGTCGTGACTGACGTACAGGTCACAATCACGGCCGCTGAGATTTCAGGAAACGCTGGTGACGGCATTGAGTGGCTGGCTGACAGCATTAATCGAATCCCACCAGTGACTGGTGGCGGTCAGGATGTTGCCTATACGTTGAATTCAATGTTGTCGGTTCGCGATTCACGCATCGCAAACAATGCGAAACGAGGGATCGATATTCTGAATCGACGTCAGTCAGATTCTTACGTCACCATTGCAAACAATAAAGTTATGTCGAACGGGCATGAAGGCATTTATGTCGTCAATACGGCATCGCACTTCCAGAGACAGAACGGTCCGAATGATCCACTCGATTCCTATCTGGAAATCTTCCTGAACGCGGAAACTGCGATCAATCCGAATCTGGAACTTCGTGTTCAGAGCAACATCATTGAATCCAACGGGACGGCCGGCGTGACTTCGACCGTGCCAATCAATGCATCCAGTTCGGCTGGTGATGGAGGCGTAACACCACATCGGAGCTTTACTCACAGCTTTACGCAGGTACCAGGATCGCTTGGTGGTCTGGTAATTCGAGTCGGCACCGCAGATTCCATCGGACCAATTCGTGGACCATCAACGGCAAATGAGCTGACGCTGTCAGGCGTTGATGTTGAAGTGCTGAGCAATCGATTCAATGGTAACTTCGGCGCGGACGTCTATTTTGACAACTTTGTGTCGCAGATTGCACCTCAGTCAGGATCCACCTTCCAGATGGCTGACCCGCGGCTGATTTTTGACCAGGGCTATCGAGATCCATTGGCGCGTCTGGACCTTGTGTTCCGTGGCAATACTGGAAACTCACTGGATGTCATTAACGGCTTTGCGTTCTATGACAACACGGAGTCACGGTTCAAATCCAGAACCAACGCTGACCCGAATGACCCGAATGGCGACTTTTCAGACCCCAATCGAAAGCGTAACGGCACTCGTACGCTTGGTTCGCAGTTCTTTAACGACATCGGGATTGACCCAGCCGCTGTTATCCTGATTAACGACGCTGGAGACACAGTCTGGGGGCCGTGGACTTATGACGGTCTGGGCACAACAACGTGGCGAGTCGAAACCGACTTCGACTTCAATAACTTCAGCCTGACCAACCCAACGCTTGGATTCAGCAGCTTCTTTGACACCGTGAATCTTGGTGGTCAGGGAGGTATCGCTTATCAGTGGGACACCGGAGTTGATACACCATCTTTCACAGGCCAGTCTTCGTTTTCGCTGGACCGTGGGGATGTGTTCAACGTGCGAAATACTGATGCGGCTCCAATCCAGCCGGATGCATTCGAAGAGAATGATGGGTTCGTGTCAGCGTATCCGCTTGCAGACAATCTTCTGACTCCGCTGGATATCGAGACGATCCTCTCTGGCAGCAACACGTATACGAATCTGACTCTGGAAACAAAGGGTGACCGGGATTACTACTACTTCCACGCAGCAGGCACTGGCAATCTGACCGTCGGCCTCAACGTCGTCGACACTCTTGGCGCCTCGCTCGCGTTCCTGGTGTACGAAATTGACCCGACAGCGAACACGGAAGAAGTTCCGATGTTCCGGCTGGCTGACGGTTCACCGAACTACACAACTGTCAATGCGGGTGGCACGGCCAACGTGACAGCGGCTGTCGTCGCGGGCCGAAAGTATGTCATCGAAGTCATCGGCTCAGAGCTGGAAAACACAGGATTCGGCACGACCGACGGCAAGGCCTTTGTCTACGGCACAAGCCGTAACTATTCGCTGACCGTCAATGCTCCGGCGGCTCCGGGCGGATTGCCTGGTGGCGGCGGCGGAAATGGTGGCGGCAGCGGTAGTGGAAGTGGTGGCAGCGGAAGCGGTGGCGGAGCTGGTGGCGGCGGAAATGGAAGCAATGGCTCACTGCCAGGCAACCCGGTACTCGTCAGTATCGGTCCCGTCTCTCCGGATCCTCGCAGCACGTCTGCCGGCACTGTCACGATCTCCTTCAACGAAGACGTGACCGGCGTCGACATTGCCGACTTCTCGCTGACTCGCGGCGGCAGTGCTGTGTCTCTGACGGGACTCACAGTGACTCAGGTTGACCCGATGACCTACCGGATCAATCTGGGAGCCCTGACCTCTCAGGCTGGGACGTATGTGCTGACGCTGACCGCGGCAGGATCGAACATTCGCGACACTGACAACAGTCCGCTGCTGGCGGGTGGAAGTGAGACGTGGGATGTTGTGACGGATGTGACTGTGCTCACAGACTCCCCGGACACCAACCCAGGTGACGGCAGGGCGGCCGATGCCTCCGGCGCTGCAACTCTGCGTGCTGCCATCATGGAAAGCAACGCGTCTGTCGGAGATGACATCATCACTCTGGGAGCCGGCGTCTACCAGCTGTCGCTGGCCGGCAGCTTTGAAGACCAGGCGGTGACGGGTGACCTTGATGTGACAGGTAATCTGATCATTCGAGGTGTGGATGCAAAAACAACCTTCATCGACGGGGCTGTTCTGGATCGAATCTTCCATGTCTTCGTCGGTGCTCGGCTGACACTGGAGAATCTGACGATTCGCAACGGAGCTGCATTCGACGGCGGCGGTATCTTCAATGAAGGCACGCTCATCCTGAACAATGTCAACGTCATCAGCAACGATGCGTTCAATCAGGGCGGTGGACTCTACAACACCGGAACAGCAACAATCACGGGCTCATCAATTTCTGAGAACACTGCAGGATCACGTGGTGGAGCGATCAACAACCTCGGAACGATGACGCTCACCAGCACCACGATGTCAACGAACTACGCTGTATCCCGAGGCGGAGCGATGTTCGCTGAAGGCAGTGCCGGTGCGACGATGATCAACGTCACGATTGTTGATAACGAAGCAGGTTCCAAAGGCGGCGGTACAGTTGCTGAGTCAACGATTTCCACGCGTATTGGTAACTCCATCATTGAGCGAAACGAAACCGACGCGATCGTACCAACCACGAGTGCTTCCACCGGACGCGATCTGTTTGGCGGAGTTCAGTCGCTCGGATTCAACCGAATCCAGATCCTGGATCAGCGAAGTGCGACCGGTGCATCAGCCGGCCTGTTGACAACCGACAAGTTTGGTCGTGATGCCGCTCCTCTGAGCGAAGCGACCAACGTACTTCAGTATGGAACCGGCAACGGTGTCGGATTCCACAGCCTGAAACCAAACGGTGGAGCCGTTGATGCGGGCAGCAATGCTTTGTACCCAACGACACCACTGGTCAATCAGAATGACTCGATCGGACGTCCTCGTCTGATTGAAGGAAACGCAGACGGCATCGTCACCATCGACCTTGGTGCGACAGAGCACTTTGTGAACTTGCCGGTTGCAATCTTCACTGCGAACCCGAATCCGGCGGGACTGAACGAACTTGTGACGCTCGACGGTCGTGGCAGTACCCATTCCAATCCGCAGCAGGGTTCGATTGTCGCGTGGTACTGGGACTTTGACTTCAATCCAACCGGTGCCGCCGTCAATCCAGCCGATCCATACGATGGATTCACTCAGGATGCAACGGGCTCCACAGCGACTCACACCTACACCGATGGCAGCCGAACAAACTACACCGTTCGCCTGATCGTGAAGGACAATAACAATGTTCTGAGCTATATCGATCAGGTTGTTGTTGTCGGTGTTCCGACAAAGCCGGTCATTCAGCGACCATTCGCTGTCACGAGCGATCTGACTCCTGAAATTCGATGGACTGCATCTCCGGCTCAGTACCGTCTGCAGCTGTTCAATGTCAGCACGGGAACTCGAGTGACGGTTCTTGACCGAACGGCTCTGACAGCGAAGTCCTTCACACCGACGACGGCTCTGGCTGCAGGCCAGTATGAAGTTGTTGTGACGGCAACGAATGCCAGCGGCAGCTCTGTCAGCGACTCGTGGTTCTTCAGTGTGGTCAGAATGAACCTGACCTCTCCGGTCGGGCCGACCTTCGACATCACTCCGAAGTTCACATGGGATGCTGTTCCAGGCTCCTTCGGATACGACATCTGGGTCAGCCAGACGAAGCCAACGTACAAGCAGACGGTCCTGCGAAATCAGTCGGTGTCAGGTACATCGGTTGAAGCGACCACGTCCCTTGGACTTGGCGAATTCGTGTGGTGGGTGCGAGCTTACGATGCTGACGGCGTGGCAGGTGACTGGAGTCCTTCCAGGACCTTCACGATCAACCAGATTGGCTTCACAGCTCCAGCCAGCGTGACCATGAATCTTCGTCCGACGTTCTCCTGGACGAACATGAATGCTGCTCGTTACGAGCTGTGGGTGAATCAGGTTGGCGGCAGATCGAAGATCATCTACCAGTCAGCACTGACTTCAACGTCCTTCACGCCATCCTCAGATCTTCCAAACGGAACGTATGAAGCATGGGTTCGACCGCTGGCTGCCGACGGTGAAGCGGGGCTGTGGAGTGCGAAGTACACCTTCCAGATGGATTATCGAGTCGGGCCGGTCACGGTTTCTCCGGTTGGCATCACAACAGATACGACTCCGGAATTTACCTGGAGGGCCATCGACGGCGCTTCCAGCTACGATCTTTGGGTCAACAACCTGACAACAGGCGTCACACAGTACATCCGAGTCAATGTTCCGCATGTTGCCAATTCGACAACGATCAAGTACACGCACACCTCATCACTTCCGGCCGGCAACTACCGCTGGTGGGTGCAGGCGATCGGGGCATCCGGTGCCAGGACCGCATGGAGCACTGCAACCGACTTTACGGTACCAGTTCCATCGATCATCAATCCTCGCGGGGCAATTTCAACCAACCTGCCGCGATTCACATGGTCGGGCGTGACTCAGTACGTGAAGTACGATCTGTGGGTTGACAACCTGACGACGGGTGCAAAGCAGGTTCTGCGAGTTCAGGACATCGTTGGAACGGCGTACCAGACGACGCTGCCATTCGAAAATGGTTCCTTCCGAGCATGGATCCGAGGGATCGACGCGGCTGGAAACATTTCTCAGTGGAGCGGTCCGGCTGACTTCACAATCAGTGTCGGTGTTGGAAATGCTCCGACTCTGCTGTCGCCAAGCGGCACGACAACCAATAACCGTCCGACATTCATCTGGACGGGTGGTACAGGCGTTGTGACCTACGAAATTCTGGTGAAGAACATTACCGATGCTGCACAGCCGGTGGTCATCAATGTGAAGAACATCACCGGAACTTCCTATACGGCTACCACAACACTGACACCGGGCAAGACCTATCGCTGGTGGGTGCGAGGTCTGGATGCTGCTGGCAATGGTCTTCCATGGAGCCAGCCGCTGGATCTTCGTGTTGTTTCCAACGGTGCACTCCCATCCTTCTCGCCTGATGATCTCGCAAACCTCGGCATGTCAGTGCCAGTCGTTGCTGCTCTGTCAGGACAGGATTGGGAAGCCGAGCCGGTTCGAAGCATCACAGCTCATCCGGCTGGTGTGGTCATTCAGATCGATCCGACCGACGAAGTGCAGGGCGCTGTTGTTGCTCAGCCAGCGGCGGCTCCAGTTGTTGAACTGGCGGCTGAGATCGATGCTGTGATGCAGGAATGGGCGACCGACAGCTTCTTTATGGATCTCGCGGAAGCAGCTGCTGAATCCGTAGCTGCACCTCCTGTCGCTCCAATCGCGTCTGCTGAAGGTTCGTCGAAAGGACAGTCAGCATCCATTGCACTGATGTCAGCGGCGGCTGTCGCGGGCATCGTGCTGAACAGCAGAAGGTCAAAGGACGAATCTGAGGAAGTTTGATCAGGATTGCGGAGCCGAACCTGGCCCCGTGAACCTGAGTTTCTGATAGATTGCACAGGGGTTGGCGAATCATCGCCAACCCCTGTTTCTTTTTGCATGACCGGAGTCAGCCATGATCCGAATGCCATCGAGCTTTCTGTTGTTCGTGGTGTGCGCTCTGAGTGGCAGCCGGCTGAATGCTCAAACGCTGCTGCCTGACCTCAGGACAATCGAAGCCGACATCCGTGTGCCGTCTGCCGAGGAGAAGGAAGCTGGACCAGGGCAGCGCTGCTTCGTGAAACTGGCTGACTCGAAATGGCAGGTCCCCTATATTCTGTATCTGCCTCGGAACTGGGACCGAAGCCGCAAATGGCCCGTCTTTGTTGAGCTGCCGGGAAATGGTGGCTATCGCGATGCCAACGGCGATGAGTGCACAGGTCTCCCTCAGGATTGCAACATGGGGTACGGACTTACCGAAGGCCGGGACTGGCTCTGGGTGTGCCTCCCGTTTCTTAACGCAGATGGCTCGAAAGTCGCCATCCAATGGTGGGGAGATGCGCCGGAACATGATCCCTCGGCAACACTCAACTTCTGGCAAGCCGTGCTTAAGGACGTGGAACAGCGATTTGCCGGCGACTCTGGCGTCGTTGTGCTGGCGGGCTTCTCACGAGGATCAATCGCCTGTAATGCGTTAGGGCTTCATGATAACGAGACCTCACGACTCTGGACGGCGTTTCTGCCCTGCAGTCATTACGACGGAGTCAGAGCGTGGCCCTTTCCCGGCAGCGACCGCATGAATGCGCTTCGGCGGCTTGAACGGCTAGGGAGTCGACCTCAGTGGATTTGCGCCGAAGGGACTCAGACGAAGGAAACCGAAAGCTACCTGGCTTCGACACGAGTTTCTCGAGATCATTTGACTGTGATGACGACGGGTTTTCGCAATCACAGTGACCAATGGACTTTGCGCCCCTGCGAGGCTCGCATGAAGGCCAGAGACTGGCTTTCTTCGCTGGCGAAGACTCCCTGACAGAGCCTTCGAACCGTCAGTTTCCCTCTGGAGTCGCGGGGCAACCGGATTCCTGACTCCTCGCTGGTCATGCAAACTCTGCAGCATCACCCAGACGATGCTGGCTGATTTTGCGCGTGGTGGAGGCAGATTGCCCGTTCCTGCCTGCTATTGCAGTTTATTGCTGATTCCGAGGAAACGCCTGCTGTGAAATTGCCCGGATCGACATTGCCGGATCTCCTCTGACCTTGGCATCCTCCCGAACGGAATCGGCTTCAGGCGGACTCCCTGCGCGCGGACATCGTGGCGCGGGGTGGCTGCAGGGAAGCGGTGACGTCTGTTCAGAACTGTGGATCTTTCGGGGATGCGGGCATGTTCATCATCTTGAGACCATTACGATTGCTTCTTCAGGCTATGGTCATGGAATCAACTCCGAGGCAGATGTCTCTGGGGTTTGCCTGTGGTGTTCTGGTCGGTCTGGTTCCAAAGGGAAACCTTCTGGCCATTGCTCTGGGGCTCTGCCTGGCAGCCACGAGGCTGAACCTGGCGATCGCCGCCTTTGCGGCCCTTGTCGCTGCTCTCGTGGCCACACAGTGCGATGGCATCTTCGATCGGATCGGCTGGTTTGTGCTGTCGCAGCCGTCACTGCTGAGTACGTGGACATGGCTTTATCACCAGCCGTTTGTTCCGTGGACGGATTTCAACAATTCGATTGTCATGGGTAGCTTCGTTACCGGGCTTGTCCTGCTCTATCCACTGCACAGGCTCTCTCGACCACTGTTCGAAAAGTACTCCGAGAAACTTCAACAGCATGCACGACGATGGTGGATCACACGATTCATTCTCGGTGCGGAACTCGCAGACCGTATCGGTTCGTTGTAGTCCGCTGTCATTGTTCTTCGTTAATCCTGAGTGCTCAAAGGCGCCTTTTCTTTCCTGCGGGCGCCTTTCACAAACATGCCATGATTCAGGTCATGATGACCTCGACCAGAATAAGTGAGACCAAAGCATGCGCTGGACATGGATTGTTCCCCGAGTGCTGATTGTTGCATTTCTCTGGGCCTTCATTGCGTTCGGAATGGACCCGTTGCTTCGTTACGGTGCGGTTCAGACGCTTCAGTCGATCACCGGAGCGAAGGCTGATATCGCCAGCGTGAAAACGCAGTTCTTTCCGCCGACGGTGACAGTTGACGGTGTCGCACTGGCCAGTGCCGGACGTCCGGGCAAGAACATCGTTGAGTTTGATCAGATGCGTCTTCAGCTGCAGTCCCATTCGCTCTCTCGCCGGCGTCTTGTGGTCGAGGACGGCAGCATTACGGGCTTGAAATTCGATACTCGGCGCTCCGATGATGGGCAGCTTGAAAAGTCTGCTGAACCGGTCAGTGAAGAGCCATCATGGATGACGGAAAAGCTGATGGAGCTGGGCGACGATTGGCTGAATCAGCTGACGGAACAGGCCAAATCTCAGCTGGATCCCAATACTCTGGAAACATATCGAACCGGCAATGAAATGTACCGCAAATGGGATGCGCGGTTTGAAGACATGTCCGAGCGTGTGAAGGAGATGAAGCCGCGAGTCCTGCAGCTGAAAGCTCAGTTCAAGGACGCGAAGGAAGGCGATACGCTCGAACAGATTGAAAAGTACCTGGTCGTGGCTGAGCGTGCCGAAGCCATCGTACTGGAAGTACAGCAGTTTCGTGATGAACTGAAGGAGATTGTTCCGGAAGTTCGCACGGACTTCGAAGAGCTCAATGCCGCGCGGCAGCGTGATCAGGAAACGATCATGCATAAGATCTCGCTCCTGAAGCCCGACGGCCGCAGAATCTCACAGGCTCTGCTGGGCAAGACGATGTATCGCCAATTGCAGCAGCTTTTGACATGGGTTGAAGCGGCCAAAGAATATCAGGCGGAATGGAAGTCTCAGGTCCAGCCTCCTCGCAGTGCAGGCCGCGACTTCCCGATCCTTGAGCAGAACCCGGCGCCGGATGTGGTCTTCAAGAAGCTGGCTCTGTCCGGTCAGATCTCCGTTCAGGAAGAACTGGTACCGTTCACGGCAGAGGTGGCGGACATCACGGAAGATCCAAAGCTCCTGAATCGTCCGTGCGTGATGAGACTGAAGGCGGATGGCAGTCGTCCGCTGCAGCTTCGCCTGACATGGGACGCGACGAAGGAGACACCGCGAGCCGAACTGCTCGCGGACTATCGCGACACCAATGCGATTCCGCTGCGAGCCGGCAAAGAGGGCGACGCGATATTCCATGGAACACTGTCGGATCTCGCATGGACCACAACGCTTGAGATTACTGGTGTCGACATGCAGGGACAAATTCAGCTGCAGTCGAAACTGGATCGTCTGTCATTCGAAGCCTCGGAAGATGTTCGTCCGGAGATTGTGGAAGCGGCCAATCATGCCCTGGGAAACGTTCAGACACTGGACGCCATGATCACTCTGGGAGGCACTCTCGCCAAACCGGAGATTGACCTTCAGTCGGATGTCGGTGATCAGATTGCCGAAGGCGTTCAGGACGCCTTCTTCCAACAGCTGGAAGTGGCTCGTGATCGCCTGCTGGTGGAAGTTAACGACTACGCGAACGACCATCTGGAAAAGCTGAAGAGCCGCTTTGCCGGTGAATACGAAAAACTGAAGAACGACAATCAGGAATTGCTGGAGCAGGTCAACGAAGTCCGAACGATTGTCGCAGCTCTGCAGTCCGGAACGGCTGATCCGGCGACACTCGTAAAGCAGGTTGCGAACTCGAAGCTGATCCCGGAAAAAGAACAGAAGAAGGTTCAGAAGGTGATGGGCGACGTCGATGCCGTCATGCAGGGCCAGCTTCCATTGAAGCTTCGTGACAAAGTGCCGGCGCTCGAGAACGACATTCAGAAGAAGCTGCTGGACAAGGCTCCGAGACTTCCTGACGGGACACCAGTGCTGCCCGGAACTCTGCAGAATGGACTGCCCGGGGCATTTCCAGGACTGATGCGAGGAGCCTCGGGACAGAGCGGTTCGACTCCCGCGACTCAGACGGGTCTTCAGGGACTCCCAGGCAATGCACTGAAAGGTGCACTCCCTCGATTCCGCGGCGGGTTCCCGGCTCGGTCTGCTTCGCGAACATCGGAGCCGTCGTCTGAGCAGTAGTGTTTTCCGCTCGAAGCTTTGCATGCCCAATCGTTGAGCGTTCGTCATGTCAGATTCGATCGACGACCTGATGAATCTGGGCCCGAAGAGTCTGATGTGGCTTCGGAACTGCGGGATCACTCGGATCTCGCAGCTGCGAAAGATCGGCGCCGTGGCAGCATGGCACAAAGTCAGGGACCAGTTTCCAGCCGCCTCGATGAACCTGCTGTGGGCACTCGCCGCAGGGCTCGAAGACCGAGACTGGCGAAGCCTCACGGACGAGGAAAAGCAGCAGATACGAGCGACTCTGGAGTGAACTTCAAAGAGCGGATGGGCTCAAGCCGCGCAAGGCCTCCGGTAAAGCAAAACCCGGACGGCTCGCGCTGTTCCGCTAACCGGACGTCCCTGCGACGTTTACAGCACCAGCTTCTCTGCCGGGAACACAGGACCTTCAACACACGTGCGTCGGTAGTCCCACGATCCGTCTTCTTCGCGGACTTTGGTGACGCAGCTGAAACAGGCTCCGAAGCCACAGGCCATAGGGGTTTCAAGAGACAGCCAGCATGGGACCTGGGCCTGTGCGCAAATCTTTGCCACGGCCTTCATCATAGGTTCCGGGCCGCAGCAGTACACGTGAGTCTCGGCGTGCTTTGTGGTCAGCTTCTTTGACAGAAGGTCCGTGACATAGCCGTGATGCCCGAAGCTGCCGTCATCCGTTGCGATTTGAAGATCGAGCCCCGGAATCTGAAAATCATCCAGGCCGGCCAGATACGCCTTCGATCGGACTCCGTAACACAGCGACACTGTTTCAGGCTGACGTGTCAGGCTTCGCTGAGGACTGCCGTAAGACTTCAGGCCGAGTGCTTCGCGAGTGACTCCAAGGAATGGAGTCTGGCCGATCCCACCAGCGACACAGATCAGGTGTCGACAGTCGGGCACCGGAAAGCCATTTCCCAGCGGGCCCCAGAGCTGGACCGAATCGCCGCTGGCCCACTGACTCATCAGTGATGTCATTTTGCCGATGCGAACAAATCCGAAATCAATCCCCGAGGATCCATCGCTGTCCTCCCATGTGTCATAAAGGGCAAACGGGCGGCCCAGCAGAGGATCGCTGCCCGATGACGGACGAATCATGAAGAACTGGCCGGGAAGAATCGTTTTGGCCATCTCCGGCACGATCACACGCACGGCCCATGTTTCTTCGGCCAGCTTGCGGACATCCTTCACGATCGCCGTATGCTGCTTTGCACACAGGACCATTCCCGGAAGGCACGTTTCTGTCGCGGTCATTTCCATTTCCAGCAGTACTTCAGGTCGGAGTTTCAATAAGTGGGGCTGACACCGGCAGCGCTGTTACCAGATCAGACGCGGGTCCAATGGCTCGAACGCGTTCGATGGCATCCCGCAGAATCGCTTTCGCACGTTCGTCAGACTGACGCTCAGCCAGGAGATTCAAAACCAGTTCCGGCAGCCGGTTTCCGAACAGGACGTCGGTCAGCTCTGCAAGAACAGTTTTGGCGATCTCTTCCCGAGTCACAATTGGACGGTACACGAAAGCTCGGCCGCGTTTCTCGCGGACAAGGACCTTCTTGCGAATCGCAAGCAGGTTCAGAGTAGTCATCACGGTCGTATAGGCAAGGTCTCGATTGAGACGATTGCTGACGTCCTGAACAGTTCCCTCGCCGATTTGCCAGAGAATACTCAAAAGTTCCAGTTCGTACCGTGTCAGGCGGTATCGAGTCACCACAGGTTCCTTGCTCGCAAGCGGATCTGACGAACAGGCCGTATGGTGGTTGATTGAGGGCAGATCGTCCAGCAAAGCCGATGGCGCATCGTGCTTCTCCCCCACCGGGGGGAGAAGGTGGCCACAGGCCGGATGAGGGGCATCTGCGATTCTTCACCGACGAACGCCAACCATGCGATGTTCGCCCGGCGAGAGCTTGCCCGCGGAATCGCGGAGCATCACTCAGAGAGTGATGACTACTTTTTTCTGTCGCCAAACCTCGTCACAGCCTGTCCGCTCCGAGCGTGCCCTGGAGTTCGTTCAGGTACTCCGGCGCGATGACTCGGGTGAGTTGCTGTTGAGCATACTCAAGGCGTCCCGTGATGTTCAGCATCTTCTTCTCTTCCTCGAACTCGTTGCTGTTCAGGAATGTTTGCAGTGCCTGAACGTGTCGCTGCCACAGAAGCTGTTCACGCTCCTGTCGAGTTCGCAGACGTTCCGTATACCAGTCGGATGCTAGCATGGATTCGAGCGTAAACAGTTTGCGGAACTGCGGATCATGCACCGTCTTCCCTTCCCATGTTCCATGCACCATGATGTGCAGAAGCGCCTTCAAAGGAGGACATGCCAGATCGATCGATCCGTCTTCAAAGTACTGAGCCGCGATCTTCTGCTGGTTCTCCGCGATGTAAAGAACACCGTCCGCAAAGGCGGCTTCGTCCTGAGTTTCCGGCTTCAGAATTGCCGTATCGAAGACCTTGCTCGGATTGTCGAAGACTCGTCCTGCGAAACGGCGAATGAAACGGGATGTGATTCGCCAGCCAAGACGGCTTGCGGGAATCAGCTTGCCGTCGTGTGTGTAATCTTCCAGCCGTTCCAGCAGTTGTTCTTCGATCAGGAACTTTGCTGATCGCTCCTGAGGACTCAGGCGACACCAGATCTCCGGTATCAACAGGCTGACGTCGTGATCAACGCGAACCGACGTTCCGATGTGTCCGGCAGGCGTTGAAAATCCGGCAAGTCCGGTCAGCAGATAACTGACAAGAGCATTGTTCAGATCCGTCATCGGCCGCAGACAGTTGAATGGTCCCTTCGTCAGCGCGCCTTCGCTACCGGCACTTGTCGTGGACGGACTCTTGCCCGACAGCGCGCTGATGAAGTCCATGAACAGTTCGGGCAGTTCCTGGTAATGTATCGGGTTGTAAACCGACAACGGTCGAATGCCGCGACCTGGTTCCGGAGGATTGTTGCGCCGACCGATCAGAACTGCCTGAACGGGAGAAAGCACCGGTTTGTCGACCGGAACAGCTCGCGATAGCCGAATGCCGATTTCACCCACGTAGCGATTCACCGGTGTGATCAAGTCGGGCCGCGGTTGAAGATACCGGGGGTTCTTGCTGGGCACACCATTCACCAGTCGCGGTGTGTTCGAACAGACCACATAGCTGTCCGCGCTGTCCTGCATCTCATGAAGCAGTCGCTGCATTGGCTGAGTAAACTGGCTCAGATCGACGGGCCGGTCACAGATCTCGTTGACCTGTTTTCGTGCGAGAGGTTCGAAGTTGACGATAAAGTTGTCAGACCGCGCGAGGTCTGCTTCGGTCTGCTTGTCGAGTCCTCGATGAATCGCATCATCCGGACGCTGAAAGAGGCGGTATTCGCAGTTCTGCACGAACTTGTAGCTGACCTCTTCCGTGATCACGTTTCCAAGATGCTGCAGACTGCGGCGGGGCAGCACGATGGACACGCTGATGTCGTCTTCGGTCTGGACCTTCTGAGCCGGTGCGAAGTCCTGACGAAGCTTGTAGGTTCGCCACGTGTTCTCACCCAGCAGACCGACTCGCAGATAGGTTCCGACCAGCTTGCGTTCACCGAACTTCAGCTCATGGCCGGGATGGCCATTCACGATGTCGACAGTGAAGTTCTTGCGCCAGTCACTTTCGACGCCCGTGTGCATTCGCTTGATGATGAAGACCAGCGCGTAGATGTGGTCCGGAATCTTCTCCAGCCATGCGTTGTATTCGTCGGTGTAATCGGAAGACGGCGTCAGCAGCTTGATCACGCTTCCCAGTGAGCGGGACGGATCCATGATGCGACGACTGGCCGTGCGATTGTAGTCTGGCTTGACCGTTCCGTCCGGACGCCAGCGGTTGGAGTAATCGCGGTCGAAGATTTCCTGAACCAGCTGCAGATCTTTTTCTGCGTCGGCAACGAAGATCGGACCATGCAGAAGATAATCGGCGATCGACTTGCTGATTTCGCTCTTTCCGCCGCCGCTGACCGTGCACGGCTTGTGGCAGAACACGCCTTCAAACAGCGTACCGATCAGTCGCCATGAAGGAGCCGCCGGATGCTTCTCGAGTCGCACCTTGTAGCCGCTGGGAGTGATATACACGTAGCCAGGACGCAGAGGAATATGATGAGGCTCGCTGTTGTAGAACCAGGAGACTCGCTGATCCGCCACCGTGAACCGGGCATTCTCCGACACGTAAATGACGGTCGGATGGTTCCGGTCGATGCCATAACCTTCCGGCTGGATGTCGATGAACTTCGAATAGTCTCGCGCGACGTCAGCAAACGTTCGGTTGTTGTACTTGCGGCTGTCCGCATTGAATTCTTCGCCCAGGTTGAAGCTGGCAAACGCCATGGCTCCGCCGGCATGTTCTTCTTCCACGAGTCCTGCCAGGTTTGCCGCGTAACTCAGCTGAGTCTTCACTTCCTTCTTGCAGTAGCCGTAATAGTTGTCGGCGATGAGCGTGACGATGACACCTTCTTCGTCGCGGCACGTCAGTTTGAACGGCTGGCCTTCATTGTACTTTTCGTCATCCGACTTCCAGCACATTCCGTCCTGACGCTGGCGTTCCGTCGCTTCCTCCCAATGCGGCAGCCCCAGATCTTTCTTCGGAAGATCAATCAGATGCGGTGCCAGAATCACGCAGCCCGTGTGACCGCTCCAGTGCTGAACATCCAGAGCAGAATCGTTGACTGGCAGGAATGGATCGCCTGCGTTGCCGAAAATCGACTCGACAAAGTCCAGATTGCTGACGAGTGCTCCTGGAGCGAAGAAGCGAATCTCCATGGACTGTTCCGAACAGACGCCAGGAACTTCGGGAGACAACACCGGGCGAATCAGCAGCGACACAAATGCACTGGCAGGATCCGATTCACGGCATGAAAACGGCAGCTGAAGCAGCTCCGCCGGTGGATTCATCGCATGCCGGAACAGAGCCGCAAATGTGGCTTTGGGAACCGCCTTCTTGTCGCGCGGAACCGGCAGGCCGCCTTCGGTCACATGGAAAGTTCCGACTGTTGTGCGACGATCATTGGCCGGGTTATGAAGAACTCCATTGCGTACCCGGTATGAAGCACCATACCGATTGGAATAGTCGTCTGCGTCGTGTGGCAATGAAAGTTCTCGAGCGATGCCGTGGCGATCCAGAATGATGGACAGGTCCGGCAATCGCAGCGCGCTGCAGCCCTTGACTCGGTCAAAATAACGGCGCAGAAAGGACTCGATGCGAGCATCCGCGGGGCAGTGGATTGAGTCCAGACGCTTCAGACGATGATGGTACGTGCTGAGCAGTCGAGGGGCGCCCAGCCGATCATGGTCCTCGAACTTCTGAGGAATTGGCAGGCCGTTCGCCAGAAGCTTCAGCACGATGTAGCGGCGGACACTTTCGCGAGATTCCGCAAGCTGTTCGCTGGTCTGGTGGGATACAAAACCAATGGTCTCTTCAAGATCGATCATCGACACCGGTACAACCTTCACTTCTGTCCGAAACAGTGGCAATCTCGCTCCGTGCGACGCAGTTCAGGAATGTCGCAAAAAGCGGGGCGAATTGCAGCAGATTCGAACAAAGACAGCGAGCCGACGCGGCGTGTTGCGAAACGAATTTCACAACTTGCCTCGCCGGCTCGGCTGGAAGGCTGCACAGGTGTGCAATCCATCGGCATGAGTGCTCAGGATTTGACCATTACTTCGGCGGTCGCCGATCAATACGTTGGTGCGGCACCAGTTTGACGACGGAGAGTTCCGGCTCCCATCCCCGGGCTGCCCAACCAAGGGCCAACTCCACCACCAAATCCAACGCTGGCACCACCGCCCATTGCCCCCATATTCGGTGGCACGGGTGTTCGGCTCTTCGCGGCTTCCTCCAGTTGTTCGATCGCTTCTGAAACGAGTTGATGTCCTTTGCGAGTCTGGCGGACCACAAGGCGATTGCCGACAACAACCATCGTTCCAATCTGTTCACCGTTCTGGACCCACATGCAAGGGGGCGATGTCAGGTCGATGATTGCGGCAATCGTTCTGGCTTCCCACGTGGTGAGTTCAGCGGGCGTTCCCAAACCGACGCCCATTCCACCCATTCCGCCGCCGCTCATACCGCCAGGGGCACCCATGCCAGGCGGCATGCCTCCCGGCACAGCACCGGCTCCCGGTGGCGTTTCCTGCGGATTCAGGCTTGTGGTTGGTGAGTAAGAAGGAGCGTAGGCACCCATTCCCATTTGAGGATCCGCAACGCTGCCGAATCCGCCTCCTCCACCACCCAGTCCACCGGCAGGCATGGCAGGGACTTGAGGAGTCGTCATCTGCAAATCTCGCAAGGCCGAAATGTCATAGCTGTGAAGGATCAGGTTCTCCGGCAGCTCCGAACCTTCTTCGGTGGTGATGACCACCTGACCGTTGCGAACAATCCAGGTCAGTTCCACGCTTTCGGACTTTGACAGAATCTCATCGAGCACTGCAGCAATGGACATGGTTCCCTGCGGAATCTCAATGTCTCGCACCATAATCTCACTCAGGCTTGAGGCGCTCAACTCCCCGGATGGGTCTTTCGTATCGATCACGATGCGTGTTTCGAGGTGAGTGGAAAGAGCACTCAGAACTGTTGCCAGTGGCTGCTCCCCGGCGAAGCTCAACTCCGGACTTTGTTCCGTGCCCAGGCGACGGATCATTTGTGATTCTGCGGTTCGGTCCATGGATCGAGCAAAGGCCAGGTTGCTGTTCGCGGCAATTGGCCCCATGCCGGCTCCCATGCTCATGCCAGCCCCGTCGGCACCCATGCCAGAAGCGCCCATCATGCCAGCCCCGGGACCGCCCATTCCGGGCATGCCGCTGGCCAAACCGGCTGATCCACCTGGCGGAAGAGCTCCAACGACGGATCCCGACTGTCCAGGGACTCCACCACCACGGCTGCTGCCGGCACCTTCCTGGCCAACCGGCCCAGCAGCCAGGCCACCGCCACTTGCACCTGGACCACCGCTTGCACCGCCACCGCCAGCCGCAGCTCCTTCCTGTGAAGGTCCCTCCACAGGTCCGGCCACGGTCGCTCCACCTGCATTCACTTCATCTCCACCTTCGGCTCGTGCGTCCAGAGCCACCACAGGCTCCTGCCCGCTGCCGGTTGGGAACGCATCCAGTCGACTCATTCCGAGCCCACCGATCAGCATGGCACAGCCCGCTGTCACTGCGAGAGTAATCTTGGTTGTCATTATCGTTGCTCCTGCTGAGCTAAGAGTTTTCAGTTTCAGAAGTTCCTGAGTTGTATAGGCCGATGCAGCGCCGGACGTTCCGGCAACAACACTGGCCAATGCCTGAGTCTTCGCGATCAAAGTCGGTGCCGCCACAGCTGACTGTGTCAGCGAGGCGGCCACCGTGAGCGCACCCACTTCGACTCCACGTCGCGCGAGGCGAACTCGAAGCAGGCGTTTGGCTTCGCGAAGGCGTCCGTCCACAGCGCCTTTGCTTTCATTCAGCTGGTCAGCAATCTGCTGGCTCGTTTGCTGAGCCAGGTAGTTCATGACCAGCACGTCACGATACTTTTGTGGCAGCTCATTCAGCTCTTCATCCAGAGCGGCAAGATCGCTGGCCTCTGCGATCGTCTTCAAAGGATCAGAGTCCTGCGCTGCCGGTTCTGCCGGCAAGGCCTCCATCATTCGTCGCCTCCTGAGCCGGACCACACGAACGGATGTTCTCCAGGCCACGCTGTAAAGCCATCCGGCCAGCGACAGCACATTGTCAATGCCTGCCGGTCTCTGAGCCAGTGCGAGAAACGTCGCCTGAAATGCATCGTCCGCATCCGATTGCTGTCCGGTGACTCGGAAACAAACCGACATCACCAGACCACTGTGACGCTGCACAATTTCCCCAAATGCCGACTCATCACCATCCAGCACGAAACGCCTTAACAGCGTCCGGTCAGACAGCACATCACTGTGATGGAGTTGAGTTTCCGTCAGACTCATGAAACAGCCAGCATTCCAGGGAATCCCGTCGAGACACATCTAATGCACCTTGTGCAACAGACCTCCGGAGTCGTGCCTCAGGCCCGGGTTCACATACTAAGTTCCGCCCGCACAGCATTTGCTGCGCGAAATCTCTTAAAAACGGAAATGCCGGGAGAAAGCAGATAGCGGAAAGCCGAAAGCCGAAAGCCGAGAGCGGAAAGCAGAAAACTGAAGAATACCCAAACAAACGTTCAGTGCTCTTGGGAAGAAAGCAGGTTGCGCTGGACATCAATCAGGATCGACTGGAGAATGCTCTTCACATTTTCTGAACGTCAACTGGCAGCGAGTGTTGCCGGAACCAATCCTTTCTCCTGACGTTCCATGTCTGAATTCGGCGACCCTGGATGCGAACTCGCGATGAGATGTTGAGCGTTCTGAAGGCTCATCGGCCTTTGATTGCTCCGTCGATGCTGAAGTGTGACTTTGGCAATCTGCATCGGGAACTCGAGATGCTGGATGCTGCGGGCTCGCGCCTTTTGCATTTGGACGTGATGGACGGCCACTTTGTCCCAAACCTGTCCTACGGCCCGATGGTGATTGAGCGGATGCGACCGCTGACCGAGACACCATTTGATGCTCATCTGATGATTTCAGACCCGGACAAGTACCTTGATGAATACATCCGTGCGGGTTGCGAGGCCATCACTTTCCACCTGGAAGCGGTTCCTCAGCCGGAAGCCCTTTTGGCAAAAATTCGCAGGAAAAACGTGGTTGCGGGGCTCGCAATCAACCCCGGGACACCATTCTCCGCGGCCGAGCCATTCCTGAAATTCTGTGACCTGTTTCTTGTGATGAGCGTCAACCCGGGCTTTGGCGGCCAGAAATTCATCCCGGACGTTGTCAGCAAAATTCGTGAGGCTCGATCCGTTGGCGGTTCGGACCTCATTATTTCCGTCGATGGCGGGATTGGGAAATCCACCATCGGTGTTTGCGCGGAAGCTGGTTGCGACGTGTTCGTGGCCGGCAGCTCCGTCTTTGATCAACCCTGTTACAAATCAGCGATCGCTGAACTTCGACAGCTCGCGAATGATTCGCATGCTGTTTGTTGAGGAATGAATCCTGTATGTCCACCGTTGTTCTGATCCGAGCCGGATCGACTGACTACGACGACCAGCACCGCATTCTGGGGACGCTCGACGTTCCCATCAATACTCGTGGTGTGGAGCAAGTTCGTGAGATCGTGCGCCAGCTTCAGGCCAGGTCCCTGAAGCCGGAGTGCATTCTGACATCTCCGGACGACCCTGCGAACGGAACGGCCTATGCGATTGCCGAAGCGATCTCAGGTGTTAAAGTGCGTGAGCTGGATGAGCTGAAGAATGTCAATCAGGGGCTGTGGCAGGGTTTGCCGGAGTCTGACGTTCGCAAAAGATTTCCTCGCCTGTTTAAGTCAGGAAAGGAAGATCCGACGGCGATTTGTCCGCCGGAAGGTGAGACACTATCCGATGCTTGTCAGCGGTTGCAGCGAGTTCTGAGCAAGGCGATGCGAAAGCACTCGAGCTTTGCGATTGTGGCTCCGGAACCACTGGCAACTGTCATTCGATGCACCCTGCAGCATCGAAAACCGCATGTGACAGCATGCTTGTGTGGTGAAGAGACAAAGGAACTGGTTCAGGTCCTTGAATCAACCTGTTTCGAAGCAGCCCATCTCCAGACCGGTGAAGATTCCTCCGTGACGGATTTCTCGGCGTTGCTTCAGGAAGGTTCGCGACGATGAGTACTGTTGAGAACAGCGAAACGACAAAGACGACAACCGTGAAACGTCAGAAACGTGGTGTTCCGGAAGGCCTTTGGCTCCGATGTGATGGCTGTGGCGGCACGGTGTTCCGCAAGCAGGTTGAACAGAACCTGAATGTGTGTCCCGAGTGCGACCATCATTTCTATGTGCCCACATCCATGAGAATCCGGCAGCTGTTGGACCCGGACAGCTTTGAAGAGTGGTGGGCCGACATGACATCCGGCGACCCGCTGGGCTTTGCGGACCGCAAGAGCTACAAGGAACGCGTCGTCGATGAGCAGAAGAAGACGGGCATGAAGGATGCCTGTACGGTCGGCCGTGGCTATATGCGCGGTCGTCCGCTGGTCTTCGCGACAACCGATTCGGCGTTCATCATGGGAAGCATGGGCTCCGTGGTCGGCGAGAAACTGACGCGAGCCGTGGAAAAGGCGACAGAACTGTCACTGCCACTGGTGATCATCAGCGGTTCCGGTGGCGGCGCTCGAATGCACGAAGGGATTATTTCCCTGATGCAGATGGGCAAAGTCTCCGCGGCACTGGCTCGCTTCCGTCGTGCTCGCGGTTTGTTCATCTCCGTGCTGACGAACCCAACCATGGGTGGTGTGGCTGCCAGCTTCGCGTCGCTGGGCGACATTGTCATCGCCGAACCTCAGGCGCTCGTCGGTTTCGCTGGTCCTCGAGTCGTTCAGGCGACCTGCAAGATCGATCTGCCGGAAGGATTCCAGACCAGTGAGTTTCTGTTGAAGCATGGCTTCGTGGACCGCATCGTCCACCGGTCCGAAATGCGTTCTGAACTGGCTCGAATGATCGACTACGGCGGTCGCTAGCAGCAGCCTGTTGAATGACTCTCAACCCGCTGCGTGAGAGAGGGATCTTTCGATCCCTCACTGACGTTTCGGGTTAGGAACGTTTTGTAATTCAACAGTCTAGTAGAGCTTGTGACATCAAATCGCTCTGAATTCGTCACCATCGCACGGGCGGGGACGGCGAAATCAGTTCAGGAATGAGCGACGAAGCCCAGGCCGAGCTCTGAGCAACCGAAAATCGCTGGAGTGCCAGTTCCACGATTCGCTGCAATACCCGTCCGTCCCCATAGGGATTCACGTCAATCTGCATTGCTTCATAAGCGTCGCGGTTTGTCAGCAGCGTGCGAACTTCCTGAAACACCCGATCCGGATTCGTGCCGATCAGCCTTGTGGCACCCGCAGCCAGCGCCTCGGGACGTTCGGAGGAATCGCGCGTCACAAGCTCGGGCTTTCGCAGAGATGGAGTTTCTTCCTGAACGCCGCCGGAATCGCTCAGAATCAAGGTGGCCTGATCCATCAGCCAGATGAATTTCGGGTAGTCCGCCGGCGGAATCAGATGCACGTTGTGTCGTCCCGACAGAATCTTCATCACTGGTCCACGGATGTTGGGATTCAGATGTACGGGATATACGAACTGGACTTTCGGAAACTCCTCCTCGAGCTTCATAATTGCTGTACAGAGATTTCGGATTCCAGGATATCGACTTGAAAGAGCCGACATGGGGACATCGCGAATCAGGGGCCAGTATCGACAGATGACAAGCGTGCCGTAGACACTATGTCTGCAGCGTGTGTCATCTGATGAGAGACCCTCAACCCTATTTCGCGATGAACAGGAAGTCGGGAAACCTCCCGTCTTGATGTCTCAAGCGTTCGCGTTTTGACTACACTGGTCAATTCATGCCAGTCGAAGCGACTGTTCTATTCGACGTGCAACTTCAGCATAGAAAGAAGCGAACCCTCACATCGATCTTTCGGATGCTCGGGGGCAAATCTGAGCCCACGCATCGTGATCTTGAGTTCGTGGAGATTCAGATCGCTTCAACAATCACGACACGAGCGTCGACATTCAGAATCTGCAGTCCGCTGCTGGTCATGGAGAAAGGCTCTGACCAATGTGCATGCCCACGGATCACCAGGCCAGGCGGTTCCTGTTCCAGCAGTTCATTCATCCTTGAGTTGCCTGGCTGACCATATTCGGTTCCTTCCGGGCCATCGTGAAGAATCAGCACATCTGGTCGAGCGGCCAGAAGTTGGCTGAGTGCCGCCAGATATTGTTCCTCCGTACGTCGCTGGGGCTTTGAGGGGTTCCCGATGATGCCGCCGAGGCCAGCCAGTTTCAGGCCGTCGATTGTTCGAACATCTTCATCGAGAAAGTGCATGTGCGAAGCGAATGCTGACGGCCGAGTTTCGCGGTTTGGTCCAAACAGATCATGATTGCCCGCTACCCCTGCAACCCACGCAAAGTCATGACCAAAGGCATTCCATACGGAAGTGACGTCGCCGGTTCCTCCCCGCTTATCGAGCGCAGGTACGGTGTAAAAGTCACCAGCGAGAATGACGCCGACCGTAGACGAATCGGTATGACCAAGGTCTGGCAGAACCTCACAGATCAGACGCTGCGGCAGTACTTCGCCGAGCAGTCGAATGGGCTGACCGCCGGATTCCTGGAAGCGTTCTCGCCCCTGCAGGTCAGCAGTCACAACCAGGGCCGACAGCCCGTCCGGAAGCTGTCGACTGCGAGCCAGATGAATGGGAATCTGGTCTTCGTAGAAGGAACCAGGCCCCTTTCCGGCGTTCAAAAATGGAATGATCCCAACGGGTTCCGGGAGAATTTCTTCAATCTTCATACGGGAGTTTGGACACCACCTGGGACATCAGGTTCTGAGTGATCCCCTGCGCAGAAATCGGAAATCTGAAATTTGGTCGCCGGAAACCGAGTTGCCGAGACGGCCGGGACACTCACAATATCAGAATGTTGGCAGAGGAGCAGGCGTTCGCTGGATGGCAACATCTGGAGGAAAGTCCGGGCTCCACAGGACGCCGTGGTGGGTAACGCCCACCGTCCGTGAGGATCGGGAAAGTGCAACAGAAAGCAAACCGCCGAACGACAGTTTCGACTGTGCGTGGTAAGGGTGAAACGGTGCGGTAAGAGCGCACCAGCAGTCCGGGTGACCGGCTGGCTGGGTAAACCCCATCGGGAGCAAGGCCAAGCAGACGGGACGGTTGCTTCGGTAACCTCGAACCGGTCCGGTTCGTCATACCGTCGGGTAGGCTGCTTGAGGCGGCGAGCAATCGTCGTCCCAGAGAAATGAACGTCCTCGACAAAACCCGGCTTATCGTTCCTCTGCCAACTCTTATTTGCCGACACTCTGCCAGACCGTTCGAATGTGCAGACCGGCCGAGATCACCAGTGGCTCTCTCATTTCAAATTGACCGTTCTGAACACTCGGAACAGTGTCGTTCAGTGCGGAAGACATTTCACCATGACCACCTCTGCCACAGCAGCGTCAACAGCATCATTTCGCAGGCTTGCCGTACTGCTGATCGTTGCAGTCCTTGGGACGGCTGCCTGGTATCAGTGGAAGAAACAAGCTTCGGAGCGGCCTGATTCAGGGAAGATCGAAGCTCCGGTCGTGCGAACAGAAGTTCATGCTCTTGGCCGTCTTGAGCCAGCAGGCACGATCCTGCAGCTGGCGCCGGAATCGGGCAATGAAGGTGCGATCGTTCGAGAGCTTCTGGTAAAGGAAGGCGATGACGTTCAGTCTGGTGCAGTCCTGGCTGTCTTCGATAACATCGATCGTCGCAAAGCCAAACTCGCCGAAGCCAATGCTCGACTGGACGCGGCTCGGGCAAAGCTGGATCAGGTCCGAGCGGGCACTCGCAAAGGCGAGATTCAGGCTCAGGAAGCCGTCGTCGCACTGGCTCAGAAGCAATCGCAGGTCGCCGCCAAAGAGCTTTCCCGGGCAAAGGAGCTTCACCTTCGCAAGGCGCTCAATGAAGAGCAGCTGGATACTCAGCAGTGGGAGTATGATCGGCTGATTCTGGAACATCAGCGAGCCATCGGGTTACTCGACAGTCTGAAAGAGATTCGCGAAACCGATGTCCGTCTGGCGGAGAAAGAAATCGCCGCGGCGGAAGCGGCGGTGGCGATGGCAGAAAGTGAACTGCATTCGTCGTCGCTGCGAGCCCCTGTTGATGGCCGGATTCTTCGAATTCACACTTATCCGGGCGAACGACTTAACGACCGCGGCCTGATCGAGATGGGCGATGTTCGCCACATGCAGGCCGTCGCAGAAGTTTTCGAGGGCGATGTTCTTCTGCTTTCAGAAGGACTTGAAACCGAAGTCATCATTGACGGTTCCGGCGAACGGCTTCGTGGAACCGTGTTGCAGATCGGCCATGTAGTGGCTCGAAAGATTGTGCTCACGAACGACCCGGTCAGCGATACGGATGCTCGTGTCGTTGAAGTGCGAATCGCACTCGATCAGGATTCCATCGCCAAAGTTCAGCGACTCGCAAACACTCGAGTGGAAGTTCACATTCAGCTGAAGCGCAGTCCGGAGCAGGTGTCAGATCACAGTTCGGTTTCGTCTAACTGACGCGTGGTCCGTGAATTCGCAAAGCGGGTGCCTGTAACATCAGGCGCTGCAAAAAGGCTCGGCAGGAAACCGATTGGTTCCCGCCGAGCCTTCAGGATTCAGCTCAGGCTTCTTCCAGTTCGACGTTCCAGTAGGCTTCACTGACGAACTTGGACCAGCTTTCAATTCTTGCCCCGTGAGGAGCGTAGAGCGGGTTCCACATTGGTCGTGTGGGCTTTTGAAGCAGAGGCATGTGCGCCTGCTCCGGAGTTCGATTGGCCTTTCGAGTATTGCAGTCGATGCAGGCCAGCACACAGTTTGTCCAGCTGGAAACACCCCCGCGCGAACGGGGCACGATGTGGTCGATCGTCAGCTCTTCGCTGCCCGGACGACATCCGCAGTACTGACAGGTGAAGTTGTCCCGCTTGAAGACATTGCGTCGGCTGAAAGCCACGATCTTCACGGGAAGTCGGTCATAACGAGTCAGTGTGATGACTTCCGGAACGCGGAGCGACATCCACTGAGTCCGAATGACCGGATCACCGTCAGCGGGTTCCAGCTTCGACCAGTCTTCCCATGAATACAGCTGGAAGCTGGCCGGATCGACAATCCGTGCCGACTCGTTCCACACCTTGATCAGCGAACGAGCGACCGTCGATACCGCGACTGGCTGCCAGTTGCGGTTAAGCACCAGAGTTGGACGTTCCAGAACAGAACTGGTCATCACAGTCTCCTGCCGTTCCAAGCCTTACTCTGCAACTTCGGTTGCCGATCCATCAGCGAGAAGGCTCAGCTACGCAATGGAAGCATACGCTGCCCGAGGGCTGGCATGCCAACAAGATCAGCCATTTTTCTGGCCGACATGAACAACCGGTTAAGGAAGTGGCCGATTCGCGTTCTCGCAGTTTTTCCACGCTCTTTCGCGAATGTGCCACAGATGGCGATCCTTCACAAGAATTGCCGCAGTCACCTGCTTAGACAACAAGAGACAGCCGCGGCGCTCGGCAGGTTCCATGAAAAGTCGGGTAAACGGAGGTTTCCGGTCCTGCTCACCTGGATGTCAGCGTCTTTCGCACATGCGTTATTCTCAGCAATTGTTTTCAGTCGGTGTTCGCAGTGAACGCCCGAAGAAACTTGCTCTACACTGAACACGCATTCTGCGATACTTCATGAAGAATCATCTGTCCGCTGCAATAAGAAAAAGGGACGGCACTTTGGAATCTGCAAACTCTCGACATCCTGCCAGACTGGGACATCCAGGCCCGTCCGTGACACCACCCAGTTCGCCGCCAATTTTTCAGACGACGGCTTTCGATGTACCGGATCTGACGGTGCTGCACCAGCTGTATGATGGGGCTGTTCCGGGTGACATTTATACGCGAGACAGCAACCCGAACCACACGGCCCTGGCAGCATCCATTGCCACCATGGAGCATGCCGAAGCTGGTGCCGTCTTTGCTTCAGGCATGGGGGCGATTGGCAGCATTTTCCTGGCACTGACTTCGGCCGGTGATCATGTGCTGGTCGCTGATGCGCTTTATGGAAAGACGATGCAGCTGGCGGCTCGAATGCAGCGACTGGGCGTGGAGATCTCGTCGTTTCCCGTTTCCAATCCCGAGTCCATTCGGTCACATTTGCGAGAACGAACACGCTTCATTCTGGTGGAGACAGTCTCAAATCCGCTGGTCGAAGTCGCCGATCTTCCGGCGATCATTGCCAATGCCGGTCAAGTCCCTGTGGTCGTTGATTCGACATTCACAACGCCGGAGCTGATTCGCCCCTGTGAATTGGGGGCCGCGATCGTGTTCCACAGTGCGTCAAAGTATCTCAACGGCCATGGCGATGTGATGCTGGGTGTCGCCGCAGGTTCCGCGGCTCTGATGAAGCAGCTCAATGAGACCGCCAGTGTGTTCGGGCAGAACGCCAATCCGTTCGAGTCGTGGCTGACTCAGCGAGGACTCAGAACGCTGCCGCTTCGAATGCAGCAGGTCTGCCGGACAACTCAGCAGCTGGCCATTGCCTTATCCAGCCACAGCAAAGTTCGAACCGTGCACTATCCTCTGCTGGACAGTCATCGCAGTGTTCACACTGCAAGGCGGCTCTACAGTCAGGGAACAGGCGGAATCCTCTCGATCGAACTGGCCGGAGATGGTTTTGAGATCGTTAACCGCTTCATGAAGGCGGCGTCCGGAATTCCGTTTTCGCCGACACTGGCCGATGCTCGCACAACGCTGTCACATCCTGCCACGACGTCACACCGTTTTCTTTCCTCGGAAGCTCGAGCCTCGCTGGGCATACGCGATACGCTCGTGCGCATCTCGGTCGGTCTGGAACCAGCGGATCAGCTCATCGAGGAATTGAATCATGCCTTGAGTCAGCTATGACGCATCCTGCGAGGAGGCTGTCTGAGCAAGCTGTTCCAGACGCTGAAGATAACGGCGAAAGAACTCGCGGGAGTCTTCTTCAGACAGCACTGTTCCGTCGGTGCGAAGACTGATCGACAGTTCTCCGGCGTAATCGCCGATGGACACGGCTGCCAGAGTATTCGGCCGGACCGGTGCAACGCCGCAGATGCGGCGTACCAGGACATTCCCGGCCATCCAGCGTCCATCCTGCAAAGGAAAGCGACCGGAGAATCGTCGTCGCACGTCGCCCACATTGGCAACAACGATGGTGCTCATGCAGGACTTCGCTGCGAGAAACATCTGCATGCCGAAAGAGAATCGTCGAAGGATGCGAAACAGCTTCAGGGCAATCAGGCCTTCTCGATAGAACAAAACGTTGCCTGTCTGATCGTGAATCGAACGAGCGAGATCATCCGGTGCATCACATTCTCGAAAACGTCGAGTGACCAGGGCGTAGCTGACAATGTTGCAGGCCGGAATTCGTGCGTGCAGCGATGTTCTCATGCTGAGCGGCATCGCGATGCGCATCCAGCGCTGACCGGCAGCAAGGCCCGCTTCCCGATTCCAGTCGCGAATCAGAAGGAACATCTCGCGTAACAGCACATCATTTAGACTGACGTTCAGTCGATTGGCAACGGTTCGCAACGAACGATGAATATCCACGCTGAGCGATGCCGTTCGAATCGCGTGGTCCGTTGCTTCAAATCCCCGATGTCCCCTCTGTGCCGATGTTGCCACAGGTGTCGGCTTGCGAAACAGCAGTCGTCCGATCTTGGCCGCGATCTGTAACACAGAACGCTTTGGACGAGGCTCTGCCGGCTCAGGAGGCTCGTAGTTTTCTCGCAGCCGCAGGTCGTCAGGACAGGAAGGTTCAAAGACTGGCTTGCGACCTTCTCCGGCGGTCAGCTGTCCGTAACGAGCCAGCAGTTCGGAGATCAGCTGAACTCCTGCAATGCCGTCACAGCAGGAATGGTGAAGATGCAGCGTAATACTGGCACGATCGGCGGATGCCAGGGCTTCGACAATGATGCCCGGGCGTCGGCGAAGGTCGATTCGGGTCACTTTCGGAAGTCGGGCCTCCAGCTCCGCAGAGGATACGGTCTCGAAGTGAATTATGTCGTCGGGGATGTCGACCATTCTCCACGCAGCCGACCTACCGGTTCCGACAACGATGCTGCGAAGAAGCGTCTGCGTTTGAAGAAGTTCGCGACAAGCCTGCTGAAGTTCCGGCTTCCGCAATTCTCCTTCAACGTCCGCTGCGATGACAAAAACCATCGGATGTGACGGACGATCGTCACACAGCATGTACCACTCAAAGTCTGACAACGGCAGATCAGGCTGTGGCAGATAAGACAGTGGCTGATCAGGCTGGGGCCTGGCAGGAAGGGGGCCGGAATCCGCGTTTGAGCCGTTTGTAGACATGGAATATTTGAAGAGTCTGTCGAGTTGCGAACTATCTGCAGGCCGGAATCGGCTCGTGTCCGGCAATGAACCATCAGGATTCTGGTGTTGACTGGGGTTTCATCCAGCGACAACAAAGTCTTCGCCGTATGCTGGTTTTTCTGGGCGATCTTCGCCATCACCAAGCATCGCAGTCTGAATCATAGACGGCATGGACTCCTCATTCCATGAGCGGCCGCGAATTGGTCAACTGTAAGTCCGTCGGGCCGTGATTCTGAACATTCACACTTCGCCAAAACGGGATCGATTGTTCTGGCACTTTGGGCACGATTCGGCCAAAGTTCCTCGTCTTCCGGATACAGAAAACCGGAAGAGTCATTCAGGCTGCTTCGCCACATGTCCACCCACTCACGTCCGGAACCAGTGCCGCCGTCGTCTGCTCAAAAAAAGGAGCACTCGAAGAGGTCCGAACGCGCTGGCGAAAGGGACACAGCGGGTTCGCTGTTCTGGAAGGTCATGCTGGCGGCAGGAACCGTTCTGACCGTTTGGCTGTTGGCGGGCAGTTCCGTTCCGCTGGGTGTGCCAGGTGAATGGGTCTGGCCTCGACTCGCGCGGCCGGAGGGATTCTGGTCGGCGGTCGACCGACTGGTGCCATCGATCGGAGCGGCCGTGCTGCTCTTTGGGACAGCACTGTACGTTGATCGGCGCGTGGATCGCTCGACCGTTTGGTTTCGATGGATGCTGCTGGTGATTCTGTGGGGACTGGGCTTTGTCTGGCAGACGGCAGTTCGTCAGTCGGCACCGTCTCCTCATCGGGAACTTCGACCTCTGTGGGTGTTGTACGATCGCTATGCCACAGGATACTTCTGGCAGGCTCGTCAGATTCCGTCACCAGCTCAGTGGCTTTCCGAGTATTCCGCAAAGATGAAGCAGGGGGATGTGCTCCATGAAGGAACTCATCCACCGGGACTTGTGCTCTGGAACCTATGGGCCCTGCGAGTCACGGAAGGTTCTCCGACGGTCACGAACGGGATTCTCAGCACGGTCTCAGAAGACCAGGCCCGCATGTTTCGCGAAATGGAAACGCAGGCTCGTTACGGAGCAGTACTTTCTCAAGGCGAATTGGCCGCGTTGCAATTGACGGTCATCATGTCTCTTGCCTTCAGCGCTCTGTTGCCGGTTGTTGTCTTCGTCCTGCTGCGTCCGTTTGCAGGTTCACAGACAGCGTGGCGGTGTGCGATCGTGGCGATCACAATCCCGACGATCACGGTATTTTCCCCGAGGTCTGATGTGCTGTATGCCACTTCCGGACTGATCCTTCTGGCTCAGATTGTGGGCTCAGTGCTGGCTTCTCAACAGACCGTTCGAATACTTCTTGCGGCCGCATGCGGAGTCTGGTTGTTTGGTTGTCTGCTTTTCAGTCTCGCTCATGTTCCGGTGATCGTGGCGGGATTTCTGTTTCTGATGATTCATGTGCTCGCCAGTCATTCAGAACGGTCCAGCAGGATGCGTTGCATCGTCGTTTCGGCCACGATCGCTGCGATGGTATTCGGAGCCCTCGTGTTTATGTTCTGGCGGTCCACTTCGTGCAACCTTGCCGAGGTTTGGGTGCAGAATCTTCGCAATCATGAGGCATTTTATGACCAGTCACCCCGAACCTGGTGGAAGTGGTTGCTTGTCAATCCGCTGGAGTTAACACTTGCCATGGGAACCGGATTGGCATTGTTTGCACTACGAGGAGTCTGGGATGGTCTGCGCTCGCTTTTGAAAACCTCGGAGTCCCCCGCAGTGGCTCCAGTTGTGGCCCAGTTGACTCTGGCTTTGTTTGCGACCTGGTTGTTGCTCTGGTTGTCCGGAAAGAACATGGGTGAAGCTGCGAGGCTCTGGTGCTTCATGACTCCGTGGGCCGCGATCGGACTGGCATCGATCAACTCTGCCTTCTCCATTCGTGATCGCAGTGCCTGGCTTTGGCTGATGTCCACACAATGCCTCGTCAGCATCATCACCACAGGACTCGTGAGCGGCTACCTTCAACTGGCCATTGATCAATAGCCACCCAAAGACCAACCAAGAACCAAGAACTAATCAACCAAGAACCTCTCCCTCATGTCATCCCTTCGCGACCTTGAACAGCAAATCTCATCAGCCATGCAGGCGGACCAGTTTTCCCTGCGTCAGATGATGCGCGCGGTGCGGGGATCAGAGAAAGCAGGAAAGCCGTTCGACAAGCTTCTTGGCAAGCTGATGGCTCAGCTGGAACGTTCCGTGCAGCGGCGGGAGCAGCGAGCACTCTGGAAGCCGAATCTCACATGGGATCCGGAACTTCCTGTTGTCGCGAGGCGGCAGGAGATCATGGACACGATTCGCGATCATCAGGTCGTGGTCGTCTGTGGGGAAACGGGTTCCGGCAAATCGACTCAGCTTCCCAAGATTCTGCTGGAGATGGGGCGAGGCATCGGCGGGATCATCGGACACACACAGCCTCGTCGAATTGCCGCACGATCTGTCGCGGCCCGAATCGCGGAAGAGCTGAACTGTCGTCTTGGACAGGAAGTTGGTTTTCGCATCCGCTTCACTGACAGCAGCGGACCGAATACTCGCATTCGCCTGATGACGGATGGCATCCTGCTGGCGGAAACACAGTCGGACCGCTTCCTCGATGATTACGATACGATCATTGTCGACGAAGCTCATGAGCGATCGCTCAACATCGATTTTCTTCTTGGGTATCTGAAGCGACTGCTTCACAAACGACGTGATCTTCGCATCATCATCACTTCGGCCACGATTGATGCCGCGCGGTTCGCCGAACATTTTTCCGTCAATGACAAGCCTGCACCGGTGCTGCAGATTTCCGGGCGAACGTACCCGGTTGAGATTCGTTATCGTCCACTTGATGCGGACCTCGATTCATCGCCGGGAGCATCTTCGTCGGAAGACGCAGAGCCACGTGACTGGCTGGACGGAGTCAGCGACGCGGTGGAGGAGCTCGCTTCAATCGACAGCGGGCACATCCTGATTTTCCTTCCGACCGAGCGAGATATTCGCGAAGCCACAAAGAAGCTGAGCGGACGTCGATTTCCCGGTGACAGTTCGGATCGACCCACGGAGATTGTTCCGCTGTTTGGCCGACTGTCGATGGCCGATCAGACGCGAGTCTTCTCCCCGTATCCGCATCGTCGCATCGTGCTGGCAACGAACGTGGCCGAATCGTCATTGACGGTCCCCGGCATTCATTACGTGATCGATACCGGCACGGCGCGCATCAGCCGGTATTCGGCCAGATCTCGCATGCAGCGGCTTCCGATTGAACCCGTGTCACAGGCGTCGGCCAATCAGCGAGCCGGTCGCTGCGGTCGAGTTGCTCCGGGCATCTGCATTCGACTGTATAGCCGCGAAGATTTCGATTCGCGAGAGGCCTTTACCGCGCCGGAGATTCAGCGGACGAATCTGGCGGCCGTGATTCTTCGGACGCTCAATCTTCGCCTTGGAAACCTTGAAGAGTTTCCGTTTCTCGATCCTCCGCGAGCCAGCACGATTCGCGAAGGTTACAAGACGCTCGAAGAGCTGGGAGCCATTTCGCCGGAAGGAGAACTCACAGAGATCGGGCGGCGCATGGCTCGCCTTCCCGTGGATCCTCGCATCAGCCGCATGATCCTTGCTGCCGTTGAAGAACATGCGTTGCCGGAGGTTCTGGCTATTGCCTCCTTCCTGGAAGCTCAGGATCCGCGAGAACGCCCTGCGGACAAACAGCAGGCCGCCGACGAAGCGCATCGTCGGTTCAATCACAAAGAGTCAGACTTCCTGACGATCCTGAACCTGTGGGATGCGTGGCACGATCGAAATCGCAATCAGTCGAACAGTCAGGTTCGCAAGTGGTGCCAGCAGAACTTTCTCTCGTGGATGCGCATGAGAGAATGGGTGGATGTTCACAGCCAGCTGCGTGAACTTCTGGAAGACAGTGAAGACCCTGCAATTGCTCAGGCGGCGAAGAAGCTTGGACATCGACCCGAGCGAACAGACAAGGCGTCCCCGAAGTCCGCGAACTCTGCCTCGGGCTCTCCGGGACAATCCGGCAAGACGGGTGGTCCAAAGAAGAATGAACAAGCGGCCCCGATACCAAACGCCGAAGAACGTCACAACGACTACGCGGCGACTCATCGTGCGTTGATGACGGGACTGCTGGCGAACCTTGGCTGCCAGACACTCGACGGAGAATTCACGGGAGCAGGCGGCAACAAGCTTGCGATCTGGCCAGGCTCGTCGCTGGCACCCAAAGGGGCGAAGTGGTTTGTGGCCGGTGAGCTGGTCGAGACGAGTCGTCGGTTTGCCCGCACGATTGCTCGCATTCAGCCCGAATGGATTGAACCGCTCGCAGAGCATCTGGTGACTCGCGAATACTTCGAACCACACTGGGATGCTCAGGCCGGCAACGTGATGGTCTTTGAAAAGGTGAGTCTCTGGGGACTGCCGATTGTGCCGCGACGGAAAGTCACGCTGGCCAAAGTGGACCCTGCCAAAGCTCGTGAGATGCTGATTCAGCACGGCCTTGTGGAGTTCGGTCTGCTTTTCGGTGACGCAACCGATGGTGATCAGCCAGCAGCCGACTACGACGATGAAGAAGAAGCGTTCTCACGAGGAGCAGCGCGCGTTCGACCTGGCCGGAGCGCAGGCAATGCAGTCCCAGGCAAGAAGAAGGGATGGGGGCATGAGTTTCCTTTTCTGCGGCATAACTATTCTGTCCTGGAACAGCTGAAGGAGCTTCAGGCGCGAACTCGTTCGCATCATCTGCTGCCGGGTGATGAAGTCCTGTTTCAGTTTTACAGCTCACAGATTCCCGAAGAATGCGTCGACCGCGATCGACTCCGCCGCTGGTATCTGAGGACTCAGACACGACACACCGCGCTGCTGCAGTTTGATATCAACCAGTTTGCCGACGAAGCTCAGCGGAAGGAACATGCGTCACAGTTTCCGGAGTCTGCTCAGTTCGGTTCCATGCATCTGCCGTTGACCTACCAGCTGGATCCAGGGCAGGAAGCTGACGGTGTCACGGTCACTGTCCCGGTGGAAGGACTCGGGCAGCTCACAGAGTCGCGCCTGGACTGGCTGGTGCCTGGACTGCTGGAGCAAAAGGTATTGGCCCTGATTCGAGCATTGCCGAAGAATCTGCGACGCCATTTCGTCCCGGCGCCGGAGTCCGCGAAACTTGTGGCGTCAGATCTGGAGTTTGGACGCGGAGACTTTCTGCACAGCGTCGCCAGTCGGCTGTCTCAACTAGCCGGCGAACGATTCGATTCACGCGAGTTTGATCTGACGTCGTTGTCCGAACATCTGAAGTTCAACATTCGAATCGTGGATGATCAGCATCGGGTGATCCTGGAAGGCCGCGATCTCAAGAGCCTGCGCGAGCAGTTGATTCAGCGTGAACGAGCCGCGATGACGGCCGCGGAAAAACAGGCCGCGGTCACGGGGCCGTCTCCCGAGGAAGCTCAGTGGATGCGCACAGGTTTCCGCAGCTGGGACTTTGCTCAGGTGCCGGAGTTCATTGAAATTCGTAGAGCAGGCATGCTGCTGAAGTCATACCCGTCGCTGCGTGATGACGGAGAATCCGTGTCTTTGATGCTGTGCCAGACTCCCGAGGAAGCGACTGCGAAGCTTCGCACAGGGCTGCGAAAACTGATTCTGCTCTCGGAACGAAAACGCGTTTTGACTCAGGTCGGCAACATTCCTCAGATCAACCAGGTTCGTATGCTGGCGGCCAGCATCAAGGGGATTGAGTTCGCGAATCACCTGTCACTGCTGATGGTGGATCGAGCGTATCTGCAGGATCCGAAACTGCCTCGGGACCGATCGAGTTTTGACCGGGCAATACAAGCCGGGCGCGAACGGCTGGGGATCGTCGCGCAGGAGTTTACTCAGTTCCTGCCGCAGCTGTTTCAACAGTTCCACGAAACACGGAAAGCTCTTGAGCAGGCACGCGGACCAGGCTGGGACACGATCCTGAAGGGACTCCAGCAGCAGCTGAACGGATTGGTCTATGCGACGTTTCTGATGGAAACACCGTGGCCCTGGCTGATTCAGTTTCCACGGTACTTCGTTGCCATCCGTCAGCGATTGCTGCGATTATCATCAGGCGGTTTGAAGACGGAACAGCAGCTCGAATCAGAATTGGCTCCATGGCTTGCCCGCTATGAAATGAAGCGACGCGACCACGAAAAGCAAAAGCTGTTCGATCCGATGCTGCAGCATTTCCGCTGGATGCTGGAAGAGTATCGCGTGCAGCTGTTTGCTCAGAAGCTGGGCACAGCTATCGCCGTTTCACCCACAAAGCTGGAAGAGGCCTTTATCCGTATCAATTAGCCCAGCGTGACTAGTCCCAGCGAAAGATCTTCAGAGCAACAACGAAGGTGCCAATGGCCCAGACCAGCATGATCGCGATGTTCGGAAGGATCTGAAGCATCGTTGCTCCTTCCTGCATCACCTGTCGCAGTGACGCGATCACGGGAGTGAGCGGAAGAATCTTGATCAGAGGCTGAACGAGATCGGGAAATCGGCTTGCGGAAAAGAAGATGCCCGAGCCAATCCACATCGGAACCATGGTCAGATTCATCAGGCCGGCCACTGCTTCCAGCGTGCGAGCACGGCTGGCGATCGCCAGTCCGATCGCCGCAAACTCGATCGCTCCCAGGATCACGATGAGTCCGACCGAGAAGTAACTTCCGTTGTTGCTGACTCCAAACATGATGCGAGCCAGCAGCAGAATGACAATGATCTCCGGGATCATGAACACCATTCGGCTTGCCATCATTGCGGCCACGAAGTGGTGCTTCTTCATGGGCGTTCCGAGGAATCGTTTCAGGACCTGACGAATTCGCATGTCGACAATCGCATAGCCGACACCCCAGACACCGCCGCCCATCAGGCCCATGCCGATCAGTCCGGGGACCAGAAAGTCGATGTATCGGCTGCCCGGTTCCTGCACGGCTTTGTCCGTCGTGGCCAAAAGATCCTTGCGGCCCGAAGCGCGTTCCAGAGCATCATTGACGGTGTTGCGAGCGTGAACGCTTCCTGGTCGAGTCGGGTCGTAGCGAAATTCGTACGATGGTTTCTCGGCCGTCCCGCTGACAACCACGATCAATTCCGTCTGGCCTGCTCGCAGCATTCGGCGACAGTCTGCTTCGCTGCCGGTCGAGACCTTGACGGCCTTGTTGTCGGCGAGCAGCTTCTGTGTCGCTGCGGCGAGATCTCCGTCCTGAATTGTGACGGCCACAGCTTCCACCGGCTCACTTCGAAACGCCAGTCCCAGCGCGATCATCATGACCAGAGGAAACACGTACGACCAGAAGACGGCTTCCGGCG
Source organism: uncultured Chitinophaga sp. (assembly GCA_964538835.1). GTDB lineage: Bacteria > Planctomycetota > Planctomycetia > Planctomycetales > Planctomycetaceae > SXXK01. The sequence goes on from CAZIGZ010000014.1 coordinate 47,245, forward strand.
TTCGGATGAACTCGCGAAACCTGGCCAGGAACAACTGAAACAAAGGCTGCATCGTCCACGATTGGCTCATCGTCGGGCTCCTTCGTTTCCGTCGTTCAGACCGTGACCGGCATAATGCACAAACACATCCTCAAGAGTTGCCTGACGGGTTGTCAGAGATGTCAGCTGGAGACCCTGCTGGTTGATAAGATTCAGAAGAGCGGGAATGGCCATGTGAGGTTCGCGAACCGAAAGACATCGATGCTCACTTTCGCGACGAACGGCAATGACACCGGGCAGCGACGCCCCGAAATCGTCGGCGGGTTCTGAAGAACCGCTGACCGTGAAGACCACCATGTGTTCCGCACCGAGGTCTGCAATCAGTTTCTGAGGAGAATCAATCGCCAGGATTCTGCCTCGATCAAAGATCGCCACGCGGTCGCAGAGCCGTTCCGCTTCATCCATGTAATGAGTCGTCAGCAGAACCGTTCCGCCCGCTTCACGAAACTCCGTGATGATTCGCCAGAGATCGCGACGTGACTGAGGATCCAGGCCGGTCGTCGGTTCGTCCAGAAACAACAGCTTCGGATTACCAACCAGAGCTGTCGCCACGGCAACTCGCTGCTTCTGTCCACCGGAAAGCGATTTGATCCTGGCGTGAGTCTTTTCCTGAAGCGAAACTTTCGCGATCGCCTCCATGGGATCCAGGCCATCGCGATAGAAACTGCGGAACAGAGTCAGCGTTTCCAGCACAGTCAGCTTTTCGGACAGGCGAGTTTCCTGAAGCGACAGCCCGATCTGCTCACGGATTTCTTCCGGATGAGTCTTCCAGCTGCGTCCCAGAATCAGCGCTTCGCCACTGGTCGCTTCCAGCAGCCCTTCGCAGATTTCAATAGTCGTCGTCTTGCCCGCTCCGTTCGGGCCGAGGACACCAAAGCACGTTCCCTGGTCAACGACCAGGTCAATTCCTCGCACAGCTTCCACAGGCGGATTCCCCGGCCATGTCTTTGTCAGCTGGCGGCATTCAATCGCATATGCCATGAAGTACGGTTTCAGATTCGAAGGAAGATCTTCTGTCGGTACAGCCACAGAAGAAACAGCCAGAACAACAGGAATGAAGTGGATGGAAGGACGATCGGGGCATACCACTCGGGATCAAGAGCCTTCGGGCCGAAGACCGTTTCAATGAACCCGGACAGATGCACCGCGACCAGTCGACTGCGAGTCCATCCACCAATCAATTGTCCCATCATATACGTCAGGATCGAGTTCGTCCCGACGACAACCAGCGGAAATGCCAGAAGTCTCAGAGGCGCGATGTCAAAGACCAGGTAAAACACCGCGAGCATCCCAATGACGTATCCTCCGCTGAACAACACCCACGACGGCGTCCAGATGCGTTTGACGACCGGGCAGATGGTCATGTGAGCACCGACGCCAACGCCGAAGCAGATGGCGGCCAGAAGAATCAGCAGGCCTAGTTTTTGCCACGAATTCAGCGTGTTCGACATCAGCCAGTGCCCGCAGATGATTCCCAGCAGCATTGTTCCGATCGACGGCACAAAATTCAGGGTCGTGTAACCCCCGGAATTGAATGTGTAGGGTTCCGGATTACCGAAGAGGACTCGCCGAATCCATGACGGCCCATCGTCCTTTGGCGGTTCGTTCCATTCAGGTTCGGCCGCAGGAGGAAGCGGTGTTGTGGCTTCCGGAGCCGCCTGTTTGTTTTCTCCGTCCGGGGCCCGTGTCTGCGGACCTTCCGCTTTGGCTGGCTCGTCAATCACGGGCGCGGGAGCTTTGCTCTGAGGCGGCTCATCCGTTTTTGCAGCTTCAGGAGAGACGGCTTCCGCTGACTTCGCAGCTTCAGTGCCTTTCCGAGGTTCGTCACCTTTGGCTGGCTCATCGATCGTCGCGGCCGCTGGAACTGGTGGATCCTGCAGTGAGACGGGCAGCCAGCGGGAAGAAGTCGCACGAGGCAGCGAGGCTTTCGGCTCGGCGTTGTCTTCCGGCGCTTCGTTCGGCGGCGGCACGGTGCGGAATTTTGGAAGCAGCTTCTGGTCGATGCGAAATGCAATGTTGCCGTTCTTCGACCATGGAGCCCACGGGCCTTCGAAGATCTCACGGTCTTCCGGCTTTGTGTTTTCGTCAGGTATCTTCACACCGACAGCCGCGTAGTCGTAATCGGCGGGCGGTGGATTCATCTTGAACCATGTCCAGTGAGTCGCCAGCAGTACAGCCAGCGCCGCGAACTGAACGGGACGCTTCTGGTTCAGCAGGAGCCATGCAAAGAAATAACCAAGACCGATCTGACACAGCACGTTCGGAAAGACCCACACGGTGCGAGTTGCTGAGCCGGTCGACAGGAAGACTCCCAGAAGCACAAGAACGATGGATCGACACAACGCATGAAACGCGCGGGACAACCAGCCATGTCCCTGCTCTTCTCGCCGTGCATAGGAAAATGGCATTGAGACGCCGACCATGAACATGAATGCCGGTTGAATCAAATCCCAGAACGAGACGATCACGTTGTTGAACGCACTGATCCATACGGGATGATCAAAGTGGAAGGACAATGCCTTCCACCATTCATAGTCGTGATCCTTCCAGACCGGCAGCGCTGGATCCAGTTTCGCGAAGGCTGCGATGCCAAAACCCGACGCGGCCAGCATCATCATGATGAAGCCTCGGTACGCATCAAGGGACACAAGTCGTGCCGGTGGCTTTGGCGTTTTTTCTCTGGAACGTCGACTGCTTGATGGAGGATTCTTTGCCGGAGTTTCTGGACCGGCTTCGGGCGTCAACGGCGGCTGTTTCTGAATCGCGTAGGTTTCCGGTTGAGACGGCTTCGCGGCTGCCGAAGATGACGGTGGAGCCGTCGGTTTGACGGGCGAAGATCCGGGTGCTGGCTGAGAACCAGGGACGGATGCCGGGGAAGCGGATGGTTTCGGTGGCACAGGCTTGCTGGCCATCCTCGTTTCTTCCAGGTTCACAATTCTGGCAACAACCGCAAGGCGATCATGCTTGGTTCGCATCGTTGTCCCTTTCGCCGCAACATTCGTTCGCGGCACAAGTCTGTCTCGTTCGCACGATGTTCGCAGGCTAGAAGCCAGCGAACAACTAGCGACGATTCCTGTGAGCCGACAGGCTCACTGTTTGGGCGACTCCATCCCTTATTGTTTTTCCGACGCCAGACGCTTCTTCCAGCGAGGAACCTCTTTTTCCAGCAGGTCCCGTGGCTTTGTTGTGAAGTAGTCGTACCCGACGCGATTATGTTGGGCCATTTCTGAGTACGTGGAGTAAATGATGCCATCCTCGGCTCCGGCAAAGATAGGCTTGCCAGAGTGAAAATCATAGAACCTGGCCCAGTAGATTTCCGAGGAAGCCGCATCCGGGACATAGTCCGTCTTCCCTTCCGGGCTTTTCATCTTCCTCAGACCGGTGATTCGATGTTCATCAAGCCACCGGATCGCGGGCTCAATAATGGCCTGTGTTTCTGCATCCGTGGGGCCTCGTCGCATCAGAAATTTCAGCATCGAAGCGCTTTCCCCGCCGCTTAATGACACAGGTTCCTTCTTACGAGCACTGACCGGGGCGAGACTGATGGGATCATGCTGAGCACACCAGACTGTCGGCTGGTTGCTGATTCGAATCTGCATTCTGGCAAGGCAGATCAGACCCTTTTGAAATGAGTCTTGGGCGCGATCGCGAAGGGAATCCTCTGCAAACTGGAACGGTTCAGCTCCGTCAGCCACATCCAGCAGAAGCTCCATCGCATGCAGCATGGCGTCATCATTCAGTGTGATGGCTTCGTGATATCCTGATTCGACAGGATAATTCTGCGGCCATCCGCCATTCGGGTACTGAGCCGTGAACAGCCACTCAAGACCGTTCATAACCGCCAGCTTTGCGTCCTCATTTTTGGTGTGCGAATAGACTCGGGCCAGAAAACGAATCTGCTCCGTTGTGCTTCGATTGTCCAGCGTCCCGCAGTAATGCCAGCCGGCACCGCTTTGAGAAGTCCAATGAGTCCCTTTGGGTCTTGGTCCTCTGGAATAGTCAATTGCCTTCGACCACCCTCCGGACGGCGTCTGATAACTCAGGACGGTCTCGATCATTCGTTTCGCTTCGTCGCTGGAATACCAATCCGCCGGAGTATCCTTGTCCGGCTCAAACTCCCTGCTGTTGCCCGGAGCGGGATCAGATTTGGATTTGCCCACCGATCGGCATTCTTCCGCCAACGCCGCTCGCTCTTTGTCCGCCAGCTGCTGCGAACGAACAAGGTAGTCGGTCCACGCACGCCGCTCGCCTTCAGGAAGCATGCTGATGCGTTCCTGCGTCAGCATCTCGAACTGAGAATCCGTTTCCCGAGGAGACACAAGAGCGAGCAGAAACAACAGGACGTACATCGGGTTCCCCTTGTTCAAACACCCGTTCGAATCACACTCTGTTTCCAACCATCGCAGGGCGTGAACTCATAAAGTTGCGGACCTCATCACGACCTATTGAACCTCGCCGCCGCCACACTTCGCATCTGCACGGCATCTCGCAGGACCTGCTGAATCGTATCCGTCGTCGCGTCGTCGCTGGCCTTGACCAGTTTTGTCGCAATCTGTCCTGACTTTCCGGACGTGAAATGAGTCGCCATGCACTTCAGGAATTCCGGTTGAAGCGGGAATCCGTGTTCCATGGTTAACTCCAGCAGCAACTCAAGGACCTTGCTGACATCTTTCGGCATATCATCCTGCAGTGACACAACAGCCGCCTGAATCGCGAGTGCGACGACCGCTGCATGCACGATGGAAGCGGATGCCACCTGAGTCAGCGTTTTCTGCAGACGGCCTGGTTTCAAAAAGCCCTCAGCCATCAGTATGGACAAGGCACGACCCAGATTGGAGCTTCCCAGTCGCCCGTCTTCGATACACTGAATGGCCGCATCGACCGCAAGCCCGGACTCTCCTGGTTCTTTAGCGGCCAGTGCACCGACCAGCAGCAGCAGTCCGTTGTTCTTCAGCGGAGTTCCCGGATCAAACAGCGGATCGAGCATGGATTTGTTGTGCCACTGCGCTTCGTGCCAGTCGAGATTGTTCAGGACGCATTCCACGGCCCCGGCAAAATATGATTCTCGCTCGATTGGCCAGATCGTCGCCGACCATCGCACGGTCCCTTCGGTGTCCCCGGCGAAGTCGCCGACATCGTAATAGTCGTCTCGTCCTTTGATCCGTGCCGAATGCAGGATGACGGTCGGCAGCCCGTCGTCGCATTTTTTCGGTGCCGGCGGATTCGACTTCATGCGAAGATAGAAGAAGGTGTACTGCCCCGGTTTCTTACGCACAATCTTCAGCTGGTACTCCGCGGGTCGACCAGCATCCGGCAGTTCCTCCTTGAGCAACTTTGCGACTTTCGGTTGTGGTTCCAGTGGTGAACGAGCTGCAGCGGCCGCGACCCACAGAGCTGCGGTCTTCCCAATCTTCACGTCGTCAGCACCACAGGCGTATCGAACAGCTTCCTGCCACTCCGTTCGTTTCGGCAGGGCTTTCAGGGCATTTGAACGATGATCGGGAGCCAGTCGCAGCAAGGCCAGAACAACATCGTTTCGCCCAGGTTCGTCGTTGGCACGAAAGCGAATTCGATCGGCCAGTGCCGCAGCGCTGACCCAGCCGCCACGGTGAGTCGGCGTGCACAAAAGACGCTGGCTTTCACGCTTTGCAACTCGTTCCGCGACTTCCCTGCACAGCTCGGAGAACACATTGGCGGCTGATCGCTGTTCACGACGCCAGAATGTCACAGCTTCGCCGTCAAGATCCAGCAGGTACAGTTCATCACGACGGCCGTCCGGGCGAGCTTTCAAAACGACACCCGTACACAACGCGTAAATGACGCCGCAAAGATCCGCTGCAGAATCGTAGCCTTCGAAAGGTATTTGATCTTTGCGGATCTTCTGTCGGACTCGCTTCAACAAAGGCGCAGCCAGTGCATCGAAGTTCTCCGGCAGAGAATCGCACAGTTCTGCAATGCCATCAAGACATCGATCGATGTCGACGATCAAACTGCCGTCTTCGATGACCTTCAGACATTCATCGATCAGCTCTTCAACATCGGTTATCGGACTGACAGGCTCCGCGACATTCAGCCGAAGAAGATCTGTGCCATCAAACTCGGCGTGTGGAATCTCAAACACTGACTTCTTGTGATTCTGTTCCAGCTGGTCAACGGCGAACTTCTGTTTCAGGCCGGCATCCAGTGGCGGCAGGGACGCAGTGACGGCCTTGCCAGGTCCGGTTTTTGCTTTCGATCCAGCCTGCTTCTTCCCGGCCGCAGCCTCTGGCGCTGTGCACATCGCTTCGGCCCGTTTGCGGACCGATGCTGCCAGGCCAGGAATGACATCTCGCAGCGAACGCTGAATATCAGCATCGATGGGCCCCATCGATGACAGCAGATCGAGTGCTTTGTTCTGCACATCGGGCTTCTCATGCTGAAGTGCCACTGGGACAACCGCTGCCGCCACCGATTTCGTGCTCGCATCGACCGCCAGTTCACGAATCAGTTTCAGCACATCCAGCACGATCCCTTTGTTTCTGGAACGAAGGACAGGTTCCATCGACCGGATCACTTCCGCGGGATCCATCGAATCCAGTTTGGCCAGAGTCTGAACTTTCTCGAAGGCCCATGTCACGACATTCGGGGCCGTGTTGTTCAGCAGACCGATGATCCGAGAAGCGAAGCCTGCGAGTTCCTTTGGCGTTGGTTCCAGCATGTCGAAGAAGGTGAAGAACCACTTCGCTCGGTAATGATTGAAGTCTCTTTCAAGCGCGCTGACGGTGCAGTCCAGCAGTTTGGCCCGCGGTAACTTCTTCTTTTTCATCAGCTCGATCATTGTTTTCGACCAGCTGGTTCGAGAAGTGAAGCGATCGACATTCGCGAGGCTGACTTCTCCACCACCGTCGTGTTCGAACAGCTTCCAGAGGTCATCGATCAGATCGGGTTCCGATTCCAGCTTCTTCTCGAGACTGCCCTCCGCAGATCGCCCGCCCAGAGCTTCCAGCATGCCAAGGTAGTAGTGCGGATGATCCGGTTTTGGAATCAGTCGTTCCCGGATCAATGATCGCACGAGATTCCAGGATCCCCAGTAATAGGTTCCATTGAGCAGCGCTTCGACATAGTCGCCAGTCCAGTCGGGACGTCGTTCAGTCAGGATTTGCAGGCAGCTCGGATGGTCCGGAGTCCATCGCAGTCCCATCTTCTGCAGCTCAGAAAACGTCGCAGTTTCGAAGAAGGCGAGTTCCGCTGCCGGCAGGAGCGGGTTTCGTCCCCGAGTTCCAGGCTCCAGCTCCACTAACCAGTTCTTCTTAACGGATTTGAGATTCGCGGCAGCCAATGCCGCATAGTTTCTTCGATCCTTCTCCGGCATTTTGCTGAAGAACTTTCGAACGCCGTTCTTGTCACCCTTTTCCAGCAGGCGCTTCAATTCCGATTCACTCATTATGATGTTCCTCCAGTAAAATCTGTGCGGCCAGAATGTGCTTGCACGGGCCGCGACTGTTCTGATACTGCGAGAACCACGGACACGTACAATGTGGCTCATCGTTCTGAAATCGAACTCGATGTTCCACATCGCTTGAAGCCACCAGGACCTCCGCCAGCTTCTCCGTGGCTTTCACCACTTTGACTTTGTTCTCGTCCAGCAGTTTCCTGGCATCCTTCAGTCGAGGATGGTGCTTTTCGACCTGACTGAGATCAAACGGCAGTTCACGGTGAAACCACGCGCCGTCGCCGAGATCGAAGCCGACCAGCCCCTGTGTGGCCAGGGACGCCAGTGCTTCGCGAATTGTTTCGGCATCCACGTCTTTGCCCAGCTGCTTCTGAAGATCGGCCAGGTCCACATGACTTTGCCAGCGCAGCCGGGTTTTGACTCGTCTCAGGAATGCGGGCCAGCTCTTTCCTGCCAGCTGATGCAGCACCTGACCTTCGCCGGAGAAGCCTCGCCACACTTCCGGGCTGAGCGTCAAAGTGAACCGGCTGTCAGCGAAGGTGAGTTGCCACGCCGAGGCTCCCGTGACCGGGTCTGCAAACAGCTGAACGCTTTTTGCTGTGGCCGCACAGGCTTCCAGTACTCGCAGTCGTTCAAGGCCGCAGACTCTGAGGCCTTCTTTGGTGGCACGCTGACTGAGTCGAAGTGACCGGCCGGATGCGACAATCCACATCTCACGGTGCCCGGTCTTCATGCGGGGAAACGATCGAAGAAACCGCCAGATGTCCGGCCCGGAAGCTTCATGAAACAACGTCATGCGAGACTGACAGGCCTGAACTTCCGTCAGTCCCCGAATCCATCGCACCGGCAGCTTCACTTTCTTTTCGACGACAGATTCCGTCGCCTTACGAAGCTCGAACCCTTCGCGTTCCACAATAAACTCGATGGTGTCGGATTCTCTGACTTTCGCCAGCGCGGCAAGCATCGGAGGATTGAAATCGACGTTCGTTGTACCCTGCCCGAACTGGCCATCGCGGACGGCGTCGGGAAACAAATCGACTCGACAGTAGACCCCACAGCAGCTCGACAGTCCTTCGAATCGCAATCGTTCGTCCGACGAGGTCACAATCGGATCCGCTTCGGCAAGGATGCGATTCAGCATGGCCGCCGGAATATGATACCGGGCCTGAACGACGGTCATCAGTAGCCGCAGCAGTTCGGCGACGTGTCGAGGGCGCACGAGGGTGCCGGAGAAGAACTGCTTATGCTGCCCCTTTGCATCGTCTGCAGCCACCAGATGCAGTGCATTTTGTCGCAGGTCCGAACGCCGGGCGTAGCGAACTTCAAAGGGAACAGAAAACGAACTCACGCACAAACTCCCGCCCGTAATCGCCCGTCATCGCAGGCCGAGTTTGCATCGTCAAAACTTACGGCGGGCAACGACGAACTAAGTGTATCGAACAGCGCGGTGCTGAGGTTCAAAGTACTCGGTCAGCAGGCTGTCCACCTGAAGCAGGCCCTTGCGTGTCAGTTTCAGTTGACTGCCTTCCAATGTCAAATAGCCGGCCTTCTCCTGATTGCGGAATGGTTCTGCGAACTCCGCGACAACGTCGACGCCGTATTTTGTGCTGAGTCGATCCAGCGAGACCTGTCCTTCCTTCATCAGCAGGACGAGTTCACGAATCAGCAGCTGATGTCGAGTCGGCTGCATCGCCCGATTGATCGGAAGCTCGCCGCGATTGACCGTCTCCATATAGTCTTCAATACGGTCGAGATTCTGATAGTGAACGCCGTGGAAGTGACCGAAGGAGGAAACTCCCGTTCCCAGCAGATCACATCCTCGCCACACATTGTCACGATACACAAAGTGGTCTTTATCCGGATGACGTACCAGTTCGTTGCCGCTGGAAATGTGATAGCCCGCTGCCATCAGACGATCCATTGCCTCGTTGACCCAGCGTCGCTTTGTCGGCCAGTCCGCGACAGGAGACTGCAGGCCCTGTTCCCGCATCTCTTTGGAGTACACGGTATTGAACGGAAGCTCCATCTGATAGATCGTGATGTTGTCCGGCATCATTTCCAGCGCTTTGTCGATGTTGCGATGCCAGTTCTCGTCAGTCTCACCGACCATGCCTGCGATGAGGTCGATGTTGACCTGAGGAAAGCCGATGTTCCGAATCCAGTCGTAGGCCCGGAAAATCTCCGGCGACAGATGAGCACGTCCATTCTCTTCCAGAATCTGGTCGTTGAAACTTTCAACGCCGAGGGAGATGCGAGTAATGCCGATGTCCTTCAGCGTCTCCAGTTTCTCAACGCTCAAAGTTCCCGGCTCACATTCAAACGTCACTTCCTGAGCACGTTCCCAGGTGATGAATTCACTCATCCGTTCCCGCAGGGAGCGAAGCTGCTTCGAACTGAGATAGCTGGGTGTACCGCCACCAAAATAGACAAACAGCAGATCACGATTTCCGATGGCTGAACGCTGGCTGATCAGCTCCATTTCCTGGATCAGTGCTCGAACGTAGTCTTCAATCGCCTTGGCGTTCTGGTTCGTGTACACGCGAAAGTAACAGAACTTACAGCGCTTTCGACAGAACGGAATGTGGATGTAAAGGCCCAGCGGTGTGTTGGCAGTTTCCGCCGGATTCGTATCCAGCGCCGATAACGCAGCAGGCACAAGATCTGACTTCCACTGCGAGAATGGTGGATAGTTGGAAATGAAGTAACTTCCGACTTCCGTGGTGACCGGCGTTTCGATGGTACTCATGTCAGTCTCAGTTCGTGGTTCGGAACAGTTTGGGTCAAGGGCTTTCAGCGGCTTCCCGCCCTTGCTAGGCGAAACACAGGAGTCGGCCGTTCTGCTCGTCTTCCCCGACAACCAGACAGCCTTCGCCGATTGCAACACCCGCTGTGATATCTCTGCCGGCATTGTACTTCCAGACCTCTTTGCCCGTCATGAGGTCAATGCCATAGAGGTTGCCATCTCCGGAACCGACAAAGAAACGCTGGTCGACGACCGCTCCGGACGATTCAATCTTCGCGCGAGTCGGGAATGTCCAGCGAGGCTTTCCTGTCACTCTTTCAACGGCATGCACATGTTTGTCATGGCCGCCGACGATCACCAGTTCGTCCGTGACTGATGCGGAGGCATGGAACGGCATCTTGCGAGGACCTTCGTACTTCCAGACAAACTCGCCCTTCTTCCAGTCGACGCACACGATCAGTCCGGTATGTGTCCCGACATAAAGCTGGTCACCCACAATGGCCGGCGAAGCGATCAGGAAGGACTCGAGCGGCATGTCCCGAGTTTCCTTGCCGGTCTGAAGATCGATGATGCGAAGATGTTCATCGCAGCCTGCAACAAACGTAAATGTCTCAGCGATTCCCGGAGAACAGTTGATGCGGTCGTTGGTCTGGAAGTTCCAGACTTCCTTGCCGTCCAGCGTCAGGCAGTACAGAAAGCTGTCGTGTGACGCCAGAAGCAGTTTGTCGCCATACTGAGCCACGCAGCCGGCAATCTCAGCGCCGGAGGCAAAGTGCCAGAGCTTCTTGCCGGTCGCGCGATCCAGAGCATGCAGGACTCCTTCTTCGTCGCCAGCATAGACGGCCGCGTCTGTGACGAGTGGAGCAGCTTTGAAGCCCGCGGCGAACTTCTTCGGGTCCGGATCTTCGATTGATCGATACTTCCAGATCTCTTCACCAGTCAGCAAATCAAAGCAGTAGAGGAAGCCTTCGAGCGCCGGAGCGTAGACTCGGTTGCCGACAATCGCCACACCTGCCACCCAGCCATCCTTCGATGGCTTCTCCCACTTCAGTGTTGGGTTCGCAGAGAATGTGCCCGATGCTACGCCACGCTGATCCGGAGTTGCTCGGTACGATCGCCAGGGACTTCCTTCTTTGGAAGTATCACTCACGGCAAACAGAGACTGGGGAATCAGTCCAAAGGCCGCAGCCAGCCCGCCTGTCATTGCCTGAATCGAGGTTCGGCGACGAACACGAGAATTCAAGGGCCGAGTAGACATAGAGACCTCTTAGAACATCGATGACCGCAAAATTGCCTGCCCGATTATAGCGACAAACACCGCAACGGAATGCCCGAAAGTCCGACGGCAGGACTGAATCATCGACGGCCGTCAGCGATCCGGAGGCTGTGGTGGAGGAGAGCCCTGAGGACCGCCGTTGCGTCCATTTCGGCCGAATCCTCCAAGCCCCCAGGAAGCCGCTCGGACAAGCTGGTCATGACGTCGGGCAAACTCGGAAAACTTGACCAGAAGATCCTTTTCAGGGCTATCACCAAGCTGGCTTTGGGCAATGAACTCCAGACGAGCCTTTGCCTGAGCCGGAGGCAGCGCCATGATTTCCTGCTTCTGCTGGCGATCGGTGATGGAATCAAACGCCGTGATCAGCTGTTCTTCAGACACCGGAAAAGAGGCCTGCAAACGGTTGCCGATGCTCAAGGCCGCCTGGCTCAGAATCACGTAGGCCGTCGGCGCCAGGAAGTTTTGCTCCCACGGTTTCCCTTCAACGCCCTTGTAGATGTCTCGAAAAGCCTGCTTCCACTTTTCATCACGAACTGTGGACAGCAATTGCTCCTTCAGCCTGCGCGTTCTTCCCGCCGTTTTGATCAGCGCGCCGGGCTCGCGTTCTTTGGGGTCAGCGAGCGCTTCAAAGACCCAAAGGCTCAGCCGAAGGGCTCGCTGCCGATCGTCAGAGAGCCTGCTGAGCTCGGTTCGCAGGGACTCGGGGCGTTCATCGTCCGGGATCACAGCGCTGATGATTTCCCAATACTCTTTGTCACTCAGATGAAGTTCAGGCAGCCTTGCCGCAGGCGTTCGGGCGAAGTTCACTACGATGGTTTCTTTCGGAACTTCCGGCGCATCCTGGGACCATTGCTCTGCGATCAGGCGAAGGCGATCGGGGTTCGACAGCGAATGAAACTCCTCCGCTGTTTCTCTCGGAACCGAAGTCCACCAGTTGTAAAAGCGAGTTACCGTCTGCTCAAGTTCCGGATTGGAACGGCTGGCATCGAATAGCGAACGGATCTGTGCCTGACGTTCCGCTGACTGAGACTTCAAATCGTCGTGGCTCAGTCGAATCACACGTTGCTGGTCTGCTGGCATCGAGGCATATTCGGCAGCCAGCAATTCCAGCTGCTGTCGTTCCTGACTGCTGGTTCCGAAGACGGCAACGGCCATTCCGGTTCCCGCGGTCACACTGACGACAGGTATGATCAGCCGAGTCAGCAGTGACTGTTTCATGGCTGCTTCTCCCCGGTCTTTTGCTTCGACAGTTCCTTCAGAAAATCTACGTCGGGAAGTGGGCGAAGTCGCTGGTACTCTTTGAGCAGATTCAGGTCGCGAAGCAGCTGCTGATCATCTGCCGAAGTCCGGCGGAGATCAGACTGGCGAGCCAGCAGCAATGCGGCACCGGTCGCACTAAACCCGACGAGCAGCCACAGCAGAATACGCCCAAACGGAATGGACGAGACTCGTCGGGCAAGCCCCTGCTGTGATGAAGTGACGGTCTGAGATTCTGCTGAGATCGCCGTGATGGATGCAAGCGTCTTGCGAGTAAACTCGCCGCTGGCCGTTGGCTCACCCAAAGTATTCAGCATCTGCCAGGTACGATCGAGAGTTTCTGCGTACTGTCTCAGGTCCTGGTCCTGAGCCAGTCGCTTTTCAAGACGCTCCGAATTGGAGTCGTCGAGTTCGCCGTCGAGGTACGCAACGAGTTCCGTCAGCCGAGGATCTTCAGAATCCTCGGTCTCTTCGGAACGCGATGTGTTGTCGGAATTCGACATGGCCTCAACAACCCGTTATCTGACCTTCAGAACAAACCGCATCGAATATGGAAGATGCGCTGAGCCATTCAGCGAACCACTGAATCACAAAAACCGTTCGAGCGCTTCCTTTAACTTTCCTCGAGCCCGGGACAACAGCGACTTCACGGCTACGACTCCCAGTCCCATCACTTCACCAATCTCTTCGTAACTCATCTCCTCGAATTTGTGAAGGACAACAGCTGTTCGCTGACGTTCACTCAGTTCCTCGATCGCCATCCGCACGACATCCCTCATTTCATTGGAATCAAGCTGCCGTGTCGGCATGAGAGCCGATTTTTCTGCCAGATTCTGCTCATTTACCTGGAATTCGTGAGCATCCGAAGAGTTCGCGAGCGGGATCTCCCGCCGCCGTACACTGCCGCGCTTCTGGTTGCTTGCCAGGTTATGGGCAATCCGGAAAAGCCATGTCGAAAATCGCGCCGTGGCCTCATAACGCTCGCGCGACCGATAAACTCTCAGGAAGCACTCCTGCGCCAGGTCTTCAGCGGCCGCCCGGTCGTGAACCAGATGAAAGAAGAACCCGACAAGACGGTCCTGGTAGCGCAGAACCAATTCCTCGAACGCGGCGTTGTCGCCCGCCGAGACCCGAAGCATCAGCTGCACATCCGGATCTGTGAGGTACTGGTTCGGAAGTGACTGGGAAACCAATCGTGCGCTCCGCGCGGATCAGAAGTGTCGACTCAAAAGCGGAATTGCGGCGCGGACAATCGCGCACAAATCGTTAGTGCGGCAGGCACACTCACTTTATTCCTGAGCTGAGCCTGATCGCAAGCCAGCAGAGTCACAGTGCGCTGACATTCATCTAAACAGTACACCGCGCAGAAAAAAACCTCGGCTGTTTTCAGCCGAGGTTATGACCCCAAGGGGATTTGAACCCCTGTTACCGGAATGAAAATCCGATGTCCTAGGCCTGACTAGACGATGGGGCCTTGAGCAGTCCGGAGAATACAGTGAACCGGCCTATGGTTCAATTCAGTGGACCGAAGTGTCGGAGGATTCTTCGGAACCTTCCTGGGAAAACTTCAGCTTTTCCCCAAGAATGGCGTCGAGGACTTCCTGTCTGTGAACTGAGACATCGCGAGGAGCCTGAATGCCGATCCGCACCTTGTCTCCACGGACATCAACGATCGTGATCACGACATTATCGTTGATCACAATGCTCTCGTTCTTCTTCCTTGATAGTACCAACATAAGACCTCTCCCGACCGATGGCGTTCAGCTGATGTCACAGCTTGCCTCCTGAGCGCAGACCACAGCGAAACCACAACATCGTGTGGGGTCATGGTAGATCTGCCATAACGCATCGTCAACGGGACAATCGGCATTTCCTGCCGATGCCACAACTTGCGCACTCAAACTACAGAAGGAGTGCACAGATGTTCTGTGCACTCGGTTCTGATTTCGTGGTCTGGCGAGGGATTCCCCACAGCAGTGGAGCATCCGGAGGTCGGGAACTAGATGAGTTCCTTCAGCTTCTTCAGAGCTTTAACCTTCACAACCTTCTTTGCTGGCTTCGCTGGGTAAACGCGAGGCTGGCCGGTGCGAGGATCGGTACCGGTTCGTTCCTTGGTTGCAGGGCGAGAGTGAACATAAATCTTCAGAAGACCAGGCAGGGTGAAGATCCCTGGGCCCTTGGCAATGTTGGAAGAAATCAGTGCTTCCAGAGCTTCCAGCACGGCGCCGATTTCCTTGCGGCTCTGGCCAGTGGATTCAGCCAGTGCGTTCAGGATGTCGGACTTGGAAATAGACTTTGGCTTGGATGCTTTCTTGGCCATTACAGGAACTCTCCTTCAAATCAATTTTCAGTGCTGGACAAAACTAGTTCGGCTGAGGGTGTCCGACAGGATTTTGCACGAAACCCTCCTGTTTTTCGCGGGAAGTAGAGTTCTGATCACCTGGAGTGTCAATCCTTCAGAAGTCGGAAAATCGGTTTTTCGCTGAGTTTTTCGATGTTTCCGGAATCTCGCCGCTCCTGATTGAAGAACAGCCCGGCTTGATGGACCTCGCCTTCTGCGGCTTAATTACATCATCCGATCGCACAGTACAAGTACACACGCGAGGCGTTTCGGGATTTGACCAAATGCCCTTCAGTAAGTCTCGGAAGCCGCTTTTTTGAGATCGCGATTGCAAAGAATGGTCGTCTTCGTGGGGCGATTGACTTGTGTCGCTCACCCGGGCATCGGCAAGGTTGGCGGCAGCCTGCTCCAGTCTGAACCATGTTTCGGCGAGGCCCATCGTTGCTCAACACGACGCTGTGTGTGGGCATGCCGCTGGCGCGCTGAAGCTTCCGAGTGACTCCAACTGTCATCTTCAACGTCGTATAGTGCGATGACTTCTTCCCGCCTCTCCGCTTTCTTTCGGAGATTCTTCCATGTCGTCGTCACGTTGCTTCGTCCCTGCGGTGTTCGCCCTTCGCTGCACGATTCTTGCTGCAATATTCTCCGTCGTTCAGTTCCTGTGGGCTGGCACCAGCCTCGCACAGGACAGTAGTTCTTCAGCGATACCATCGGCAGCGTCGAATCTCGCATATCTTGATGAATGCAACCCGTGGTATCCGCACAAGGACTTTCCGAAGCTCATCACGCCGCAATGGGTTGGTGAAGACGGTGTTGAAGCGGTCATCGTCCTGGCGATCGATGACATGCGAGACCCGGCGAAGTATGAAGCATGGCTTCGTCCTGTGCTGAATCGGCTGAAGCAGATCGACGGGCGCGCTCCCGTCAGCATCATGACAAACGAAGTGAAGCCGGAGGATGCTCAACTGCAAAGCTGGCTTGGCGAAGGGCTCAGCATCGAATGCCACACGATCGATCATCCATGCCCCATTCTTCAGGGCGGAGATTTTGCAAAGGCCAAGTCGACCTATGACCGGTGCGTTGACCTGATGGGACAGATTCCCGACAACAAACCCGTCGCATTCCGAACGCCATGTTGTGATTCGCTGAATACTGTCAGCCCGCGGTTCTTCTCCGAGATCTTCAGCAGCAGTTCAGAAAAGGGCAACTCCCTGCAGATCGATTCGTCCGTCTTCATGTTCTACACGTCCGAAGACGAATCACTGCCCAAAGATCGAGTCCTCGACAGTAACGGCAAGGAACGATTCTGGAAGTACCTGCCGAAGAACAACAACAAATACGGCGGGAATACTCACGACACCTTCGTGAACTACATCAAAAACTATCCGTATCCCTACGTGATCAATTCGTGCTGGGAAATCCCGTGCCTCGCTCCCAGCGACTGGTCGGCTCAGCACCTCCACGGCGTCCACAATCCCATGACCGTGGACGACTGGAAAGCCGCCATCGACCTGACGGTTCACAAGCAGGGCTGCTTCAGCCTGGTCTTTCATCCTCACGGCTGGATCAAACCGGAACAGGTCGTCGAGATGATCGATCATGCCGTATCGAAGCACGGAAACAAGGTGAAGTTCTTGAACTTCAGGGAAGTGGCAGAGAGGCTTGGGAAAGCGGACAGCGGAAAGCGGAAAGCCGAGTTTGTTGAATCAAGGCGTCGCTATGAACAAACACACAACCGCGAAGAACTCGCTGTGGCCAGGACACTGGTGAAGTCCAAAGAGTTTGAACAGTGGTGGAGCGGAGAAACGCAGTCTCCTCCTTTCGGGCTGAAGTCAATTCGCCGTCCGGATGGGACTCACAATGGCTTCTTTATTCATGATCGCCACTTCTGCTGGATCAACGAAGACACGGCGAAGCTGCCGGATTTGATGTATCGGGTTTCGTTTGATGAGGTGCTGGCGGCCGCCCAAAGTAGCCGTCACTCTCCGAGTGACGAACCCGCGAAGCATGATGATACGTCAGATGTCACCGGAAAGGCGACGAACAAGGAAGTCGCAGTTCATCACTCAAAGAGTGATGGCTACTTTGATCCAGTTCCGATTGGCGC